>JAAUPI010000019.1 GCA_012035135.1 Microcoleus sp. CSU_2_2 | reverse complement strand
AATCTTTCTTGAATCTTAACATTTTTAGCGGTGTAAAAAGGGCTTTCGCCCTTATACTTAAGATGAGAATGAATACACAGGCTGGAAAGTCTGGTATTTAATACTCACAAAAAGGTACGCGGGGACTTCGCGAAACCAAGGGCTAAAACCCTTAGACGCTTGAGGAGCTTGTTGAAAGACAAGGATAGCAGCCTACCATTTTGGCAACAGGATTGCGCCCAGGAACCCTAGTAATAGGGATATTAAGACCGCAACGTCTTAAGAATCTCAGTGTCTTTAGACCTGAGAGTGTCAATATATCTTCCCTTCGCCTTCTCTTTCCCTTTCCCCTGATTTTTACCAAGTAACAAGGGTCTTGCATCTCCAGATCAGCGGATTGTTTTTAAGGCGGGGTTTAAATCGCAAGTCCCTAAAAACTCCGTCCGCAACTGTCAATTGTAAGGTGCGTCGCTCATCAATGGTCGATTTTTGTTTGGGATGGTTGGTAGCGATGCACCCTACAACTGTCAACTGTTTAAAGCACTCCGGCGTTTCCTAAGCCTAAGATTACTCCAGCGCCGAGCACGTGACCGAGACTTGTTGTTGCCAGCAATTCAGGTATACCAAAGCCCTTGAACATTCCAGGCACTTCCACAGGCAAGGCTGGGCCTTTGCCTCGGTTTTCCTTGTTAATGCCATAGTAGCCGATCGCGATCGCCAGTAAGTTGCACAAAATCATTGTCAGTGCTACCATTGGAGACCACTCAGGTGTTGAGGGAGTGGTGGATTGTACTGCTAATAGTAATGAAGAGTAAATCACGTTGTTATGCTCCTGTTTTGACAGATAAATTGAGTTTCAAAATTATAAGAAGCATTTAGCCTTAAACTAAAATTTGTTTTAATAGTTAACAATTAATTTATATTTTGACACAAAGTGGGAAGTGAGATCGAGTCCGGTTAATTGCCGATCGCTCCTGTACAGGCATAGGGCATAGGGTATAGTCGAACAAAAGGTATGATCACTATTCAACCGGAGCTGACAGGAGGAGGAGTGCGGGTTAAAATTTGCGGCATCACTAAAGTAGAGCAAGGAGTTGCGATCGCCCGTTTGGGAGCGCAAAGTTTGGGGTTTATTTGCGTGCAGGCTTCCCCCCGCTATGTCACTCCAGAAACCATCCGCTTCATTGTTGAGCAGTTGCCCGAAAATGTCGATAGCATTGGTGTTTTTGCTAACAGCACGATAGATAATATCTGTCAAGTAGTGGCAGAGTCAAATTTAAAAGGCGTGCAGTTGCACGGAGATGAAACAGCGGAATATTGCGATCGACTCCGCGAGTTTTTGCCAGGAATTGAAATTATCAAAGCCCTGAGAGTCAAGACTTCTGAAACTTTAGACGCAGCGGCTATTTACGCTGTTCGTGTCGATACTTTATTACTGGATGCTTATCATCCCGACAAACTAGGCGGTACTGGAAAAACACTCGACTGGAAGATATTAGCAGAGTTTCGACCACATTGTCCGTGGCTACTGGCTGGCGGTTTAAGGCCTGATAATGTGTTAAATGCGATCGCCAGTTTTTCAGAAAATAATTTTAGCGGTGTTGACCTTTCCAGCGGTGTAGAAATAGCCCCTGGAGATAAAGATTTAACAAAGGTTGCGAAGTTGTTCGATCGACTAAAACAACAAATCACAAACAACTAATGACCCTTCGACTTTGCTCAGGATGCCATTAATGACTAATAACTAATGACTAATTACTTAGGATTGTTTCTGGTAAGGCGAGTCAGCATAGCTGTTTCTACTATTCCCAATTTCACTGATTGGCTAGTTGCAGCTATGCTGGCATTAGTTTACAGCGCGATCGCACTTCCCGTTGGTTTTTGGTCGGGATTTCTGAAAATAGACGTGCAGACCTCGCAGCATACAATTGTGAGCGTGCTAATTGGTTGTTTGTTGAGTCCGGGGATTGCCGAAGAAATATTTTTCCGCGTTTTAATACTGCCACATCCGGAGGAAAATGTTTCTGGGTTAGTGCTGTGGTTGTGGGGATGCGCGAGTTTGGCGCTGTTTGTAGTTTACCATCCGCTGAACGCACTGACTTTTTACCCCGTTGGCCGATCGACCTTCATGAATCCAGTGTTTTTGCTGCTGGCGGCTGTTTTGGGGGTTGCGTGCTCGATAGCATACCTGCAAAGCGGTTCAATCTGGCCCGCTGTCGCGATTCACTGGCTGACAGTCACAGTCTGGCTGCTACTATTTGGCGGTTACAGGAGGCTATATGATTAAATGTGTCAAGTTAAGTGCAACTATTTTGTCAGGAGGTATTTGAGCTGTGGATATCATAGGAGCAAGCGTAATAGGTTTAGTAGGTTTTTTGACTGGGGTAGTAGTTGCTTACTGGTTGGCTAAAAAGCGGTTAAATAAGCAAAAGAAACAGCAGTTAGAACAAACTCGCAGAATTACTGAAGAAATAGAAATAGCTCAGCTTTCTCGACTGCAACAAACTGTTGAATCTCAGCAAGGAGAAAGAGAAAGTCAGCTCAGGCAAGCGATTTCCCAACACGAAAATCAGCTCAGACAATTGGCTGCCGATTACGAAAATCAACTCAGACAAGTTATTGCCGATCGCGACAGCCGGATTGGACAAGTTCGTTCAGAATTAGAAGAAACTCACAATTCTCGATTGCAAGAAACTCTGCAATCTTTGGAAGCCGAGCGCGAACGTCAATTGCTCGAACTTGCTGAGGAATTGCATCAAAATTATCAGGCTCAAATCGATCTAAATTTAGATGAGTTGCAGCAGCAACATGAAATTCGCTTGCAGCAAACTGCTCAGGAATATCACAACCGCGAGGTTGAGATGCAGTCCACCGTGCAGTCCTTGCAGGAGCAGTACGAGAGCCAGTTACGATCGACTCAGGAGCAGTTACGAACTCACGAAGCTCAAATGCAAGCGACGATCGAGTCTTTGCAACAGCAATATGAAAACAAGTTAAAACAACAAGAAGTTTCACCGCAGTTAAGTCAGTCAAATCAAATAGAAGTTGCAGAACGGTTAGAACCAACTGATGTTCCGCAACAACTGTCAATTCCGTTCCATGAAACTGAAGTTGCAGAACAATTAGAACCCACAGATGTTTCTCAGCAGCAATCTTTTCAATTCTATGAAACTGAAGTTGCAGAACAATTAGAACCCACAGATGTTTCTCAGCAGCAGTCTTTTCAGTTCTATGAAACTGAAGTTGCAGAACAATTAGAACCCACAGATGTTTCTCAGCAGGCTATTCAGTTCGCTCGAACCGATGTTGCAGAACCGCCTCAAATAACAAGACAAGCACTAAACTATTCGGTTGCGCAGTTGATGGGATGCGTTCAAAGTCAGGATGCGGAAGCGCGCAAGTTAGCAGCGTTTGGTTTAGGTAGAATGGCTGCTGCGAATGCTCTGCGATCGGACAGTCAGCGAGCCATAGAAACTTTGGGTAAATTAACTCAAGATTCTAACTCTGGCGTGCGTCATGCTGCTGTGGAAGCACTAGGAATGATTAAGTCAGAAAAAGTCATTCCACTGTTGCAAAAAGCTTTGCGAGATACAGATGGTGCTGTGACTAAATCCGCAAGTGCTGCTCTCAATAAGTTTAAGTTTTATCCGCGTACTCCGGCGGCTAAACCAAAAAATGTTGATGTGAAAAAACCAAAGCGCTAAACACTTGAGTCGATCATTGTACTTAAGTGTTTAACGCTATAGTTGTTAGATACCCGACTTCTTTAAGCAGTCCGGTATCTGATGCTACTTTTCACCGCCCCACCGGCAAAGTAAAGTGAAAACAACTACCTCGATCGGGTACGGAATCTACCCAAATTTGACCGTAGTGAGCGCGGATGATGCGCCGGCACAGAGAAAGTCCAATTCCGTAACCGTCTTTGGATTCGTCTCGCTGCAAGCGGAAACGCTCTTCAAAAATGCGATCGGAATTTTCCTCCGGAATTCCCGGCCCACTGTTGCCAATACTAACTTGCACTTTGTAAGCGGTGCGATGGAGAATTGAAAAACTGACACTACCTCCATCTGGGGTGTATTTGCTGGCGTTGTCGAGTAGGTTAGCAATCACTTGTTTGATGCGATCTGGATCGGCATAAACCAAGGGTAAATCTGTAGGAATGTCGGTTTCTAACTCCAAGTTTTTAGCCTGAAACTTGTCTTGAAACTGAAGGACTACATCTTGACAAATCCCTCGCAGTTCAATTTTTTTGGGTTCAATGTGCAATTGAGCATTAGTACCCCGCGCTGCTTGCAGGATATCTGCGATCATTCGATCGACAATCCGAATTTGGCGACGGGCTTGTTTCATCAAATGAGTCGCCAAAGCCGGTGTCAAGCGAGGCAAATCCCCTTCTCTCACCTTCTGACTTGATTCCAAAGTCTCCAAGGCTAAAGATGCTGCCGTCAAGGGATTGCGGAGGTCGTGAGCTAGCATGGAAATAATCCGGTCTTTCAATTGCAACTGCTCTTGCAGGTGTTCTTTCTCCTGTTTGAGGCGAAAAACTTCATCCGAAAGTTGCACCAATTCTGTGGCGCAGGCAACCGAATATATGGGTTTTGGATCTGGCAGGGTTTGAGAAAGAGCTCCTGCAGACTTCTCGGTGGCGTACTCTTCTACCGACAACTGCCAGCGGGGCCACCAGTGTTCCAACTGGGCGATCAAATTGCTGCCGGCGAGAGTTTGTCGCGGATCGGGATGAATTTTGAGCAGTGAGGGAGTGGCTAGGAGTTTAAAGTGTTCGGCTAAATCGGGTTGTTCGCCCACGTCGATGACTTGAAGATCGAAGTCGCACTTTGCCTTTAAATCCTGTAGGGACTTGCGGATGTCTCTAGTTTGTTCGCGGGAAGATGGACGCTTGTCTACGAACAGCAAAAGCTGTAACAGCGATTCAGAATTGGTCGGCTGTTCCGGGGAACAGTCGGTGTCGTTACCGTCGGTCGGGTTTACGCTATTCAATTTGTCGATCGGGTGAAAATAATTGACCATTGCCGAGCCGAGTTATTTCACTTTTACTTTAATTTAATATTAACTTTAGATTTGTGCTATTCTCCCGATAATTTGATGAGGGTGGATGGATGATATTTTTGAGCGGCAATAAAAATTCGTCGCTGCATGACGTGATGAAGGTGGCGGCGGTTTTTTTTGTGCTGTGCCTGTTGCTGACGCTGCACCGCTACTACAGCCTTTACGCTACTTACGACCAAGGCATTTTCAATCAACTTTTTTGGAATGGCAGTCACGGCCGCTTGTTTGAGAGTTCCCTCTCTTCGGCTTTGTCCACGAATGTGGTTCACCAAAACCAGCTCCCAGAAGTATCTTACTACCGATTGGGGCAGCATTTTACTCCGGCGCTGATGCTGTGGCTGCCAATTTACTCGCTGTTTCCCTCGCCTGTCACTTTGACTGTGTTGCAGGTGACTTTGATTACGGCGGCTGGTTTAGTGCTCTATGCTCTTGCCAGACACTACCTAGAGCCCAGGCTGTCGGCGGCAATTGTGGTCAGCTACTATTGCGCTAATGCGGTAATTGGTCCGACTTTGGGCAATTTTCACGATGTTTCCCAAATTCCGCTGTTTGTATTTACCTTACTGCTGGCGATGGAGAAGCGCTGGTGGCCGTTGTTTGGGATTCTGGCAACTTTAATTTTGGCAGTGCGGGAAGATGGGGGAGTTGTTTTATTTGGGGTGGGAGTTTACTTGATTTTTAGTCGGCGCTATCCTCGGACTGGCTGGGCTGTGTGCATTCTCAGTTTTGGTTATATGCTAGTTCTGACCAATCTGATTATGCCGTTATTTTCTGCTGATATATCCCAGCGGTTTATGATCGAGCGCTTCGGTCAATATGCAGATGGAGATGAGGCTTCGACTCTAGAAATTATTTGGGGAATGGTTAGCAATCCTGGGCGATTGTTGGCAGAACTATTGACGCCTTTTTTTGCTAAGATTAGATACCTCTTAGGTCAATGGTTGCCATTAGCTTTGGTTCCTGCTTTCGCCCCTGCGTCTTGGACGATCGCTGGCTTCCCGCTGCTGAAGCTATTTTTAGCTAAAGGAGAGTCGGTTCTGGCAATTAACATTCGGTATGCAATGACTGTGGTGCCAGGGCTGTTTTATGGGGCGATCCTGTGGTGGGCCGATCGCCAAAAGGAAGAAGCTCGAATTAGGAAGGGAGAACAAACAGTCTTGCGTTTTCCTTCTGCGATGTTTCCTTTCCCTTCGTCTGCAAAGTTTCGCCGATTTTGGACGTTTTGTATCTGCTTGTCGTTATTTTTTACTTTCACATCTAACCCGAATCGAACTTTTTCATTCATTTTGCCAGATGCGATCGAACCTTGGGTGCAGGTTCCTCTGATTAGACAATGGCAACACGTATTTCAGGTGCGGCCTCTGTTGGCGAAAATTCCTGCGGATGCTAGCGTGGCTGCCACTAACACGATCGTGCCAATTTTATCTAGTCGCCGGGAAATTCTCAGGTTTCCGATGTTGGAGTTGCGCAATGATGCGAGGGAGACGGTAAAGATGGAATATGTAATTGCCGATATGTGGCAGTTGCAGCAGTATCAGGCGGCGTTTCGTCGAGAACGTGGACAGTTGCAGGCTATTGTCCCGCAGATCGATCGACTGACGAATTCGGGAGAGTATGGAATTGTTGACTTTCAAGATGGCGCGATTTTGATGCGCAAAGGTGCTGTTTCTAATTCTGCATCGACTGCTGCTTGGGCTAGTTTTCGCCGGGAATTGAAGCCGATTTTGAAGTAAGCGAAGCGGGTACGGGCAATCGCCCGTACCCGCCGTGTCCCACAAATATTCAGGAAACAGGGTATTTTGACGCCAGGGCGATCGATCTCAATCACCTATTTTTATCCAAAAACCAGGTTTCTGCGTTATTCCTAGACTTGATTGCTGCCAAAAATCAGCCCTTGGGCGTAAGTTTGTGTTTGGTTAAAATTTTAGGTCAATAATTATACAATATAGTTGTCAATCGTAAACATTAATATCTATAAATTATTGGGAGGGCAAAAAGATGAAAATTTTGGTATTGGCATGGGAGTTTCCTCCCAGAATCGTAGGCGGTATCGCCCGCCACGTATCGGAACTATATCCAGAATTGGTGAAGCTGGGCCACTCCATACACTTGATTACAGTAGAGTTCGGTCACGCGCCGATGTACGAAGTGGTGGAAGGGATACACGTACATCGAGTGGTGGTGGGGCACGCCAGCGACTTTTTCCACTGGGTGGCAAACCTCAACAGCAGTATGGGTCATCACGGTGGCAAATTAATATTGGAGGAAGGGCCGTTTGATGCGATCCACGCTCACGATTGGTTAGTAGGAGATGCTGCGATCGCCCTCAAGCATACTTTTAAAATACCACTAATTGTCACCATACACGCCACCGAATACGGGCGCTATAACGGCATCCACAATGACGGACAGCGCTACATCAACGGCAAAGAAAACGACCTCGCTTACAACGCTTGGCGAGTGATTGTTTGTAGCGATTATATGCGACGAGAAGCAGAACGGGTATTAGCGACTCCTTGGAACAAAATAGAGGTAATTTACAACGGAATTCGACCTGAAAAAAAGCCACGCAGGCATGAATTTGATGCTATGAATTTCCGTCAAAAATTTGCTTCAAATAATGAAAAAATAGTCTATTATGTGGGTAGAATTAGTTATGAAAAAGGTATTTCTGTATTTCTGAATGCGGCACCTAAAGTAATTTGGGAAATGGGGGGAAACGCTAAAATTATAATTGTTGGTGGCGGTAATACAGATCATCTCAAATATCAAGCTTGGAACTTAGGAATTTGGAACAAGTGTTATTTTACTGGTTTCATGTTTGAGGAGCATCTCGACAAATTCCAGACAGTCGCTGACTGCGCTGTTTTTCCCAGTCTTTACGAACCTTTTGGGATTGTCGCATTAGAAAGTTTTGCTGCAAGGGTACCCGTAGTCGTTTCGGATGCCGGAGGGCTGCCTGAAGTGGTACAACATACTAAAACTGGGGTTGTTACTCAGGCTAATAATAGCGATTCTTTGGCTTGGGGAATTTTGGAAGTGCTAAAAAATCCTGGTTACGGGCGATGGTTGGTTGATAATGCTTATGAGGATTTAGAGCGTAGATTTAGCTGGCAGAAATTGGCGATGGAAACGGAGTGGGTTTATCAGCGGGTGGTGGAGGAAAGGGCGGAGGTTGATTGGTAATAATCTTGACAGTTAACAGTTGATAGTTGACGAAGGCAGCTACTTTTAGATGCGATCGTTAGTAGATGCAAAAAAGGGGCAAAACTCGCGTCGCCCCTCATCTATTTAATTAACTACAAAATCAAACTTCCACAGCTATCTTTTGTTCTGAAGCCTCCGGTGAATTCGCTTCACTTGGTGGCACAACTTGCCAGAATTTAGGCAAATATTCTGCCCAATTTGCCAAAATCTTCTCGGCTTTTTTGCTGTTAGTTCGATCGCGCTGCATCTCAATTAACTCCTTCAACTGCGCCTCCCCAGCGGCCGTACAAACCCGCTGCATCTTCACAATCTCTCCGTTGACGTGCGCCGGGAAATTGCCATCTTCATCGAGGAAATAAGCTAAGCCGCCAGTCATTCCAGCGCCAACGTTGCGGCCGACTTTTCCTAATACGACAATGACGCCACCAGTCATATACTCGCAACAGTGATCGCCGACACCCTCAATGACTGCTTTTGCCATCGAGTTTCGCACCGCAAACCGTTCGCCCGCCTTGCCCGCAGCCAACAGAGTTCCGCCCGTCGCGCCGTACAAGCAAGTGTTGCCAACGATCGCATTTTCGGAAGCATCGTAAGTCGCATCAACCGGCGGTTTGATGACAATTTCGCCGCCGTGCATTCCTTTACCAACGTAGTCGTTAGCTTGGCCATCCAGTACCAAAGTCATGCCCGGTAAATTGAATGCGCCGAAACTTTGACCGGCAGTACCTGTAAAGTTGAGAGTGATTTGGCCAGTAAAACCGGTGTTGCCGTATTGCTGTGCGATCGCACCGCTGATTCTAGCACCGACAGTGCGATCGGTATTCACCAATTTTACATTCTTACTAACACTGGTTTGATTGGCGATCGCGCTTTGAATTTCGGCATCCGCCAACAAGTTATCATCTAACACTGACCCGTTGGTATGTACGTCGCCATGAATTAAGAAAGTGCGATCGTGCTTAGTATCTGGTAATTTGGTCAAACAGTCCAAATTAATCGCTTGCGTTTTCGTCAACTTCACACCAGCACGCATGGTTAACAAATCGGCGCGGCCAATGATATCTGCGATCGACTTATAACCCAATTTCGCCAACAAACTCTGAACTTCCTGAGCGACAAAGTAGAAGAAATTGACCACATGTTCCGGCGTACCGGGGAAACGTTTCCGCAACTCTTCCTTCTGCGTAGTAACACCGACGGGACAAGTATTCATGTGGCAAACGCGGGCCATAATGCAGCCTTCAGCAATCATTGCTACCGTGCCGAACCCGTACTCTTCGGCCCCCATCAAAGCGCCTACAATCACGTCCCAGCCTGTTTTGAAGCCACCGTCAACGCGGAGTAAAACCCGATCGCGCAATTTATTTTCCATCAATACCCGATGAACTTCGGTCAATCCGAGTTCCCACGGAGAACCTGCGTGTTTAATCGACGAGAGTGGAGATGCGCCGGTGCCGCCATCGTGGCCGGAAATTTGAATCACATCAGCATTGGCTTTCGCGACGCCGGCGGCGACAGTACCGATACCGACTTCCGAAACCAACTTGACGGAAACTCCAGCTTTCGGATTGATTTGATGCAAGTCAAAAATCAACTGCGCCAAATCCTCGATCGAATAAATGTCGTGGTGAGGCGGGGGAGAAATCAGCGTGACACCCGGTTTCGATCGACGCAAGAAGGCAATATACTGACTTACTTTCGGCCCCGGTAATTGGCCACCTTCTCCCGGTTTCGCACCTTGGGCGATTTTGATTTCGATTTGTCCGGCGTTCATCAGGTACTCTGGAGTCACGCCGAAACGCCCGGAAGCTACCTGTTTGATGGCAGAAGAGGCTGTATCGCCGTTTTGCAAACCCTTCAAATGAGGGAGAGTTTGGGAGAAACCAGCCTCGTTGACATCGTTGAGAACATTGTATCGTTTCGGGTCTTCACCACCTTCGCCGGAGTTGGATTTGCCACCGATGCGGTTCATCGCAATCGCTAAAGTTTCGTGGGCTTCTGGGGATAGAGCACCGAGAGACATTCCGCCGGTGGCGAAACGTTTGACAATATCTGCTACAGATTCTACTTCTTCAATGGGAATCGAAGGGCGATCGCTTTTGAAATCCAACAAATCCCGTAAAGCAGTCACCGGGCGGTTTTCAAGCTGTTTTTTGTAAACCTCGTAGTGATCGTAGGCCGTTTTGGGTTCAGTGCGAGCGTCCCCGCTCGCGACGGGAGAGACTTCGGCCACATTACCGTTGCCGTTACCGTTACTCTGAGCCTTAAAAGTAGTCACAGCCTTGTGTAAAGCCTTCGCCATTTCCGGGCTGTTCATGTGATATTCTCCACCGCGCCGATATTGCACGAAGCCGTAATTTTCCAGCTTCTTAGCGTTCAATTCCGGGAAAGCCTGAGAGTGGAAGGACATAACTTCCTGGGCTAGTTCCGCCACAGTCAAACCACCGATGCGAGACACAGTGCCTTTGAATCCTAAATCTAGCAAATCGCCACCAATCCCGATCGCCTCAAAGATTTGCGCAGCTTGATAGCTAGACAACAGAGAAATCCCCATTTTCGACATGATCTTCAACAGCCCATTTTCCACCGCTTTACGGTATTGAGCTTGAGCCGCCGTTACTGTAATATTGGGAACTTTGCCGTGTTTCATCAAGTTTTGAGTCTTGGCGTCAGCCCACCAACCACGCACGCTTTCGAGGGCTAAATAAGGACAAACAGCGGCTGCACCGTAACCGATTAAACAAGCAAAATGGTGAGTGCTCCAGCACTGGGCGGTATCGACAACTAGGGAAGTTTGCATCCGCAGCCCTTTCTGAATCAAGTGGTGGTGAACCGCACCAATTGCCAACAAAGGCGGAATATAAGTGCAATCTGCACTCACACCTGTAGAGGATATTTCTTCCCCTTGGTAGGGGGGGGTGCTTCTTCCTTCTTCCTTCGACGTTCGATCGCTCAGAATCAAAATCTTAGCGCCCGATCGTACCGAATCAGCGGCTTTTTGACAAAGTTGATCGACTGCGGATTTAAGGCCTTCCGGGCCAGCCACAATTTGGTAGAGTGTTGACAGAACCTCGGCGGGGAAAGACTTTTGCTGCTTCAAGTAAGACAGTTCGGCATCGTTGAGTACAGGAGAATCTATTTTCAGTAACTTGGCATTTTCCGGTACTGCTTGCAGTAAATTGCCTCGCAAGCCCATATTCACCGTCAGAGACATCACCATCCCCTCGCGCAGGGGGTCGATCGGCGGATTTGTGACTTGAGCAAACCGTTGTTTGAAATAGTTGTACAGCAACTGAGGCTTTTCTGACAACACGGCCAAAGGAATATCGTCTCCCATACAGAAAGTCGGTTCTTTCCCGGAACTTGCCATCTCGACGATTACCATGTCCAAATCTTCGGCAGTGTAGCCAAAAGCAGTTTGACTGGCTAACAGCGTTTGCGAGTCGAGAGTTGCGGTTTCGACAAAAGGTTGTGGTTCCAAGATTTCGCGGTGTTTTTTCAACCATTCACCGTAGGGATGTCGCTGCGCAATCCGCTGTTTGAGTTGCCAATTTTTGAGAATTTCTTGGCTTTGCAGGTCAACTGCAATCATTTGTCCAGGCCCCAAACGGCCTTGTTCGACAATATCTGCTTCGGGAATATCGACTACACCAGCTTCCGAACCCACAATTACCAAACCATCTTTAGTAATACAGTAGCGGGCGGGGCGCAAACCGTTACGATCGAGCGTAGCACCTACTTGCTTGCCATCGCTAAACACCAGTAATGCCGGGCCATCCCAAGGTTCTTGAATGCCGCTGTAATATTCGTAAAAATCGACAATTTCGGGATAGGAAGCCAAATCTGGCTGATTTTTGTAGGCTTCAGGAACTAGAATAGTCAAGGATTCCAGGGGAGTACGGCCGGAGTGTACCAGCAGTTCCATCACATTATCCAAGTTTGCCGAATCGCTACTTTCTGAATTGACAATGGGATTGAACGTGTCGAGATCTGCTGGACTCCAATTCGGATGAGCTAAATTCGCTTGTCGCGCCCTCATCCAGGTAATATTGCCTAAAAGCGTGTTAATTTCGCCATTGTGTCCCAGCAAGCGCATCGGTTGGGCTAGATGCCAGCGAGGCATGGTGTTGGTACTGAAGCGTCGGTGATAGACGGCAAAAGCGCTTTTGTAAGCGGGATTTTTGAGGTCGAGGTAAAATTCTCCCAATACAGCCGATCGCACCATACCTTTGTAGACGATCGTGCGGCAAGATAAAGAACAAGTGTAAAAGTCTTGGCGAGTGAAATCAGGGCGATCGGAAAGCGCGTGTCCGATCGCGCGACGGGCTAGGAATAACTGGCGATCGAGTTCATCGCCCTGTAAATTCGCTGAAGTAACGATTATTTGTGCGATTTGAGGTTGATTTTCTAGTGCTTGGGGGCCCAAAACCAACGGTTCGACAGGAACTTTGCGCCATCCCAGCAGAGTCAGCCCGCGTTCTAACAGCTTTTCCTCAACCACCTGTCGCGCTATAGTCGCTTGGCGTTCATCTTGAGACAGAAATAGCATTCCCACGCCACTGTTTTCGCGGGCGGGAGGCTGAATGCCTTGTTCTGCAAACCAAGAATCTAACAATTCCCAAGGAATCCCTGTCATCAAACCAGCCCCATCACCGGAATCGGAGTCAGCGCTGCAACCGCCCCGATGTTCCAGACAAGTTAAGGCTGGTAGGGCTTTTTCGATTAAGGAGTGAGTAGCTTTACCGTTTTGGTTAGCAATAAAGCCAACACCGCAGGCATCTCTTTCTTCGACTAGCCAGCTTTGACCGGCATAAGGAACTCCTCGATGACTCTGATTTTGATTTCGGTTGCGATCGCTCGTGTTACCCATGTTGATTGAATACTAATACAGTGTGTGATTGTTGTGCGGTTGATATGCTTTGGAAAGAGAAACCTGCCCAGCGGTGGAAAAACGGTAACTACTCAAACAGCAAAGAGAATGCAGGTTTGATAAAGATTGACCTTGATGCTGGCAGTACCCGGCCATAAACCCTGTTTGGAGATCTTAAATTATCTCGATCGAATATCCCATGAGATGTCTCGTAGAATACGATGCTGTTATCAAGCAGTTATTCTTTTTTTTGAAAATCGCCTACTTTGAGGTGTTGGTATAATTTTCGTCTTTGTTGTCAACTGCAATTTAGAATTACTCGGCTGCCGTAGGAGACACAAAATCCACCTGCCATCTCGCGAGTAGGTGCTGTGCAGCAGTATAGTTGACGCCTTATGAAGCCCCGCCTTATTATGTAGCCAACTTTCGAGCCGTAAGCATTAAGTTTATCAAGAAAATTCAAAATTTTGACCGAAACCAATATCCGGGCGACGCTCCTAGAGGCTTGAGTAACAAATTATGACATATTAATGGCGGGTTTAGCGCCGAAAATCTGGCGAGAATAGATAATTTTTACCCAAAACCCGCCCGCGAAGTTATAGGTTGCGATCTGTGAAACGTATATTGTCCGATCGGCGTTTAATATTATCAGTCTCAATTTCGCCCATACTGGCGATCGTCCTTTCTTCAGTTTGGCATCTTCCAGTTCGATCGCAAGAACTGGAGGAGGTGGGGCTAACTCATGCTGCCACGTCCCGCCAGGGAATCAATTCCCTGGCTAATAGCGAAAGTCAGTTAAAACCGACTGAAATATTAACAGACAGTCCTCTTGAGAGGACTTCAGCTATGAGACAGGGGTTTCAACCCCTGTCGGACTATGCCATTGAGAGAGTGAAACATCCAGAGTGGGATCTCCCAAAAACAGGAAAGCAGAAAATCAGGGAAACACAGCTAAATTCATCCTTCTCCGCTCATCCTTCTCCCCTCATCCTTCCCCCCTTGGGGCTAGGGGGGGGTTCTTCTTCCTTCTCTGTGACTCAATCCCTGCCGCCCGCAGCCACCATCAAAGGCGGCCGCCAAGTCTCTATTAACGGGCGGATCATTCCCCTGGCTTGGACGCAACAACCCGCACATAGTATATCCCCCAACATCCGAACTTGGATTGCCGACATTGGGTTAATGCAATCTGCCGGGGTAGATTTATTAAACACCGCCGACAATACCAAACAGCCCGTACAGTGGTTTTCTGTATCTTTAACCGAATCTCAAAGTTTAGCAACGCGATCGACTAGCCAGTATCGTTATTTAGATGTGACAGATTTTGCCAGACTTGCAGGTTGGCAGATGTCAGCCGACGGCAATACTTTGAGAATCACCTCCCCTGTGACAAATGTTACCGGAATTCGGCAAGCCCAGAAAGAATGGGGCGATCGCATTGTTGTCGATCTCGATCGCGCCGCGCTGTGGCAAGTTAACATTGTCGATACACCCAGCCCGTCCACGAAACCTACCCCCAGAGATCCCCCGGACGACCCCACAAAGCCCGCTATTCCTCAGGCTAGAACCGCCACAACGCCAAACCTCGAAACACCAGACGACCCAACACAACCCGCCCTCTCGATTCCGGTAGCCCCCGCAGCGACCATCAGCGGTCAAGAATGGTCGATCGCCCTTGATGCCAAAATCGCACCCGCTATAATTGGGCGTGCGTTTCAAACCAGCAAACAATTACTATCACTAAAAATCGAACCAGCGGGCAATCAAACGCGAGTCAAAGTCACCATCCCTTTAGGCTGGCGTCCCCAAGTTTTCAGCTTAGGAAATCCCAATCGATTAGTCATCGACATTCGGCCCGATTCCCTAGTCGAAAAAGACATTCTTTGGGCGCGGGGAGTCCGATGGCGGCAGCAATATCAAAATATAGGAACTGCGCGTTTCCCTGTAGTTTCGTTAGAAGTGAATCCGCGTCAAACTCATCTCAAAATTAGACCAATTCTCAGCAATCCGCCGACAGATAAAGGGACTGCACCGCTATTACAAACAGCCGAAGTTTCGGGAACGGTGGCTGCAATTAATGCAGGATTTTTCAATCGCATTAATCGGTTAGCTTTAGGGGCGATTCGGCGTGACAATAAATGGCTTTCCGGACCTATTTTGAATCGCGGGGCGATCGCCTGGAACGATCGGGGCGAATTTTTGATCAATCGTTTGACCTTGCAAGAAACCTTGATAACTCCGACAAATCAACGTTTGCCTATTTCCCATTTAAATAGCGCCTACGTGCAATCAGGAATCGGTCGCTACAACCCCGATTGGGGAACAACTTATACTCCATTTTCGGACAATGAAATAATTGTAACAGTGGCGGGCGATCGCACGATCAGTCAATCTCCCGGAGGTGCGACGGGAAAAACAACTTTTACGATTCCAGCCAACGGTTATATTTTAGCATTGCGTTCCGATTTGTCGATCGCCCCTCAACTGACACCTGGCACATTATTGCGCATTGAAACTAACACAATTCCGGCTGATTTTAGCCGTTTTCCGTATATTTTAGGCGGCGGACCAGTGTTAGTCAAAAACAGTCGAATTGTTCTGGATGCAAAGGCGGAAGGGTTTAGCGATGCCTATGTTAAACAGACGGCGATTCGGAGTGCGATCGGGCGAAATGCTGCGGGGAATTTGCTAATTGTAGCCGTGCACAATCGCGCAGGTGGGAGCGGTCCAAACTTCGCAGAATTGGCACAGATATTGCAGCAAATGGGTGCTGTGGAGGCTTTAAATTTGGATGGGGGAAGTTCGACGAGTTTGTATTTGGGAGGGAGTTTGCTCGATCGACCGCCGTCTACTGCTGCGAGAGTTCACAATGCGATCGGTATTTTCATTCAACCATAATTAGTTAATTTTCGATAGTTTGGCGATTTTGCCGGGTAGGATTCTTGCAATAATTGTCCATTAATATAGATTTGACCTGATTTTACCTCAACTCGATCGCCCGGTAGTCCGAGCGCCCCTTTGACAAAAGGATCGCTAAAGGAGGGTGGCAAACCGCACACAGCCAATGCCTGTGCTGGCGCTGAAAATACCACAATATCGCCTCGCTGCGGGTCTTGAAAGTGATAGCTTAATTTGTCTACAATTAGTTGACAGTTGATAGTTGATAGTTGATAGTTATATAAGACACAAGATATTTCACCTACCAGAAATATCTCATCGAAACCGTTCTCGACAGACCCGCTCGCAAACTATTATATGCAGAAAGCCAATTGAAAGTGTAGCACAGCAAACTAAAATCATCGGATTAGCCTGCTTAATTAAGCCATTGTTCGCAAGATAGAGTTAACACGGAAACACCGCCCTCAATTACTACAAAAAAGGTAGAATTTAGTGATGTTCAAAACCGAAAAAAACGAAGTCAAGTTAGTTTCAGCAGTGGGTATAGATTATAGCAAATTGCGGAATTCCCTAGCATCCAAAAACTGGCAAGAAGCCGATCGGGAAACCGCTAGATTGATGCTGCAGGCAGCGAAACAAGAGGAAAAAGGATGGCTGGATCGAGAAAGTATTGAGAAATTTCCCTACGAGGACTTGCAGACTATTGACCAACTTTGGGTAAAATATTCTAACGGTCACTTTGGTTTTAGCGTGCAGCAGCGCATTTATGAAAATGTGAGAGAAAGCACTGAAGATGATAGCGAAGTTTGGCAGACATTTCGTTATAGGGTGGGCTGGTTAAAACAAGGCGAAAAACTCCGCTACAGCCACCTCAATTTTTCCGAAACAGCACCAGAAGCTCACCTTCCAGTTGTCGCCTTGTTTGTCGGGTTGGTGGGAGTAGAAATTGAGTCGGGGTCTTTCGAGCAGGAATCTGCGGTTCTGGCGGGTTTGGGGGGGGTTATTTTCAAGGCGATCGCATCGAGACTTTTGAAATGTAATAAAGGAACGGTTTGATCGATAATTTGAGATAAATCCACCGTTTAACGAATCAAAGAGTTTACTCGCGTGGATGGGGCGAATATGGGGCGAAGCATTCGGAGCTAAAAACCTTGAGTTAGCCTCAAAATCGATCGCCCGAATGCTTCGCCCCTACAATCTTCGCACAACTCAATCTGCCATCACGGACAACACATACTCTCCTTGATTTACTGAATGATTGATCGAAACATCAAAAATGAAAACATCTGATTCAGCACAAACGTCAACAAAACTGGGAAATTCTCCATTTTTGTTAAAGCTAAGAATTTGATAAAGCCGATCGCCCTTTTTAACACTACTCCCTAATTGCACTCGATTTTGAATCATCCCACCAGCCGGGGCGTAGTATTTTTTCACCGAATTCTTGGGGGTGAAAATAACTTCATGCATCGCCGTTTCCGGGAGGGGAAATCCATCGAGTTTCAATAAACCCTTACTTACTAAGTAATTTTTGATTCCCCGCAAACCATTCGCCACCGACTCGGGATTGAGTTCCATTCCCGAACCTAATTCTAGAGTCCAAGATTCAATGTCAAATTCGATCGTACTTCCCAACTGAGCTAAAATCTTCTCCAACGCCAGCCAAGGCTTGAGAAACGCCTCGTCAAAAGCATCGCCATCGTAATCGTCCATCAAGATGCCGCGATCGAGCAAAAAAGCTTTCGCACTTTTCTCGCGAGAACTAAAACAGTAAAGGTAATCTAAACTTTGATTCGTCGAACTGTGCAAGTCAAGCACGTAGTCAGCATCCAAACATAAAGATTGTAGCTGGTATCGGTAAAGTTCGCTGTAAGGTCGGCAACTAGGAGCCTTAATTCTAGCTAACTCCTTGGCAAAACTCAAAGCAATCGCTTTTCTATAATTAGCTTTGACAGTATCGGCATCGAGATTCATGTGAGATTTAGCAAAACCCAGAATATCTTCGCCTTGCTTTTCAAAATCCCAAAAAATCCGGTTCCAATCTTCCCCATCATAAAGATTGTAGCGACCCGGTGAAAAATGGTGCGATCGCTGACTGACACCCACAGGATTGCAAACAGGAACTAGCCAAACTTCGCCGATTAACTGACTGCTGTCCAAGGATATGAAAAAGTCAATTAATTGGTAAATAACGGCATTGCCGCTGATCTCAGCGCCGTGGAGGTTAGACTGAAGATAAGCCTTTTTGCCAGGAACGGCACCTTGGAATTGATAGACTTGCAGCGAAAGTCGATCGCCCGAAGCAAGCTGCACCACAGGAATACTCGAAATAACAGGAATCATAGACAACGAAACTTGAAGATTGGGAGAGACAAAGAGTGGGGAGTGGGGAATTGGGAATTGGGAATTGAGAATTGGGGATTGGGCATTGGGCATTGGCAATAGTTTTTTCCCTCTTCCCTCTTCCCTCTTCCTTCTTCCTTCTTCCCCCTTCCCCCTTCCTTCATAGCCGATTTGGTGGCGAAGGTTTAAAATTAGTAGAGTTCTTTGCTGCCTTTCTGTAAGCAAGATTTAACCACACTTACCCTGCAACCTTATAATAATCCCAGTGCCTGATACCTCCCAGAACCGCCTAGAGCTGGATCTGAAGACTATATTCCCATTCGAGCTAGATAACTTTCAGAGAGAGGCAATCGCTGCCCTCGATGCAGGCAAATCTGTTGTCGTGTGCGCCCCCACAGGCTCCGGGAAAACATTAATCGGGGAATACGCCATCCACCAAGCACTCTCGCGGGGGCGTCGCGTCTTCTACACCACTCCTCTCAAAGCTCTCTCTAACCAAAAGCTGCGCGACTTCCGCAGGCAATTTGGAGACGACAGGGTAGGTTTGCTGACGGGCGACATCTCTGTCAACCGAGATGCCCCGATTTTGGTGATGACTACGGAAATATTTCGTAATATGCTCTACGGTACGCCGATCGGAGCTGTTGGTGCTTCCCTAACCGGAGTCGAAACTGTAGTTCTAGACGAATGCCACTACATGAACGATCGCCAGCGGGGTACAGTCTGGGAAGAATCGATCATCTACTGTTCAGGCGAAATTCAACTACTCGCACTCTCGGCAACCGTTGCTAATAGCGGGCAACTCACAGATTGGATTAACAAAGTTCACGGCCCCACCGAGCTAGTCTACTCCGACTTTCGTCCAGTGCCACTGGAATTCCACTTTGCCAATCAAAAAGGGCTGTTTCCCCTGCTAGACGACACCGGCACGAGAGCTAATCTGCGGTTAGTTCCCAAAAAAAAGCAGCAAAAAGTAGAAAGAGGCAGTATTCCTGTTCCCAGTTTGACCGATGTTTTATCTCGGTTGGACGATCGAGATATGCTCCCAGCAATTTACTTCATCTTCAGTCGTCGCGGTTGCGACCAAGCAGTAGCAGAAGTTGGGAGTGTTTCTCTCGTTAACGAAGCCGAAGCCGCCGAACTCAAACGCATTATTGATGATTTTTTACATCGAAACCCGGAAGCAGAACGCTTCGGTCAAAAAGAAGCTCTTTTAAAAGGCGTTGCAGCTCACCACGCAGGCATATTACCAGCTTGGAAAGGTTTAGTAGAAGAACTGTTTGGTCGAGGTTTAATAAAAGTCGTATTTGCCACCGAAACCCTGGCCGCCGGGATTAATATGCCCGCCCGCACTACAGTCATTTCCACCCTGTCTAAACGCACGGACAAGGGACACCGCCTCCTGAATGCTTCGGAATTCCTGCAAATGGCCGGTCGGGCTGGTCGGCGGGGCATGGACGAGCGGGGATACGTAGTGGCCGTTCAGACCCGCTTTGAAGGGGCAAAAGAAGCTTCTTATTTGGCAACAGCAAAAGCCGACCCCCTCGCCAGTCAGTTTACGCCCAGCTACGGCATGGTGCTGAATTTGCTGCAAACTCACACTCTCGAAGAAGCTAAAGAGTTAGTAGAACGGAGTTTTGGTCAATACCTGTCTACTTTGTACTTGCAGCCTCAGCAAGAAGAACTCGATCGGCTGCTGGCAGAATTTGCTTTGTTGGAGGAGTCCCTGGCTGCGGGTGGCGATGTCGCCAACCTCGAAAAACAGCTCGCTCATTATGAAAAGTTACAGGGAAGGCTCAAAGAAGAAAAACGCCTGCTGAAAACTTTATTGCAGCAAGCAGAAGAGGCCCGGATTAAGGATATGTCCGTGGCCGTGGCTTTTGCCGTGCTCGGCACAGTTCTGAGCCTCAAAGGCAAGCACGTTCCTACAGCCAAGCGAACGCACGCACCTCCGGTACCCGCCGTGCTGGTTGCCAAAACCGCAGGTTCGGGCCAAGCACCAAATTTGGTGTGTTTGGGGAAAGACAACCGCTGGTATGTAGTTGCAATTAGCGATGTGGCAACGCTGCACGCTCAATTGCCACGCTTGCAGGTAGTGGACAATTTGAACCCGCCGCCGGAAATGCCCCTGAGACTCGGCCAGTGTGGCATGGGAACCGAAGAAACTGTCCCGATTGCCAAATCAATCCCCGAACTGCCAACGCCTGAACCGAGTCCAGGGGCGATCGACCAACAGCAGAAAATCGCAGCTCTAGAAGCTAAGCTAGAAATTCACCCTGTTTTAGAATGGGGCAATCCGGGTACTTTGCTCAAGCGGCAGCGACGCAGAAAAGAATTGCACAATGAAATACGCAAAAGCCAACAGGACTTGGAAAAGCAGCAAGCCCGCTACTGGGAAGAATTTCTCAACTTAATCGACATTTTGCTGAGTTTTGGCTGTTTGGAAAGGGTAGTCTCGGCCGATGGGAAGCGAGATGAGGCCACGGATAGATTAGTACCCACAATCTTGGGCCAAGCTTGTGCTGCCATTCGCGGCGATAACGAACTGTGGTTGGGTTTGTCCTTGATGTCGGCGGAATTTGACGAACTCGACCCCCACCACCTCGCTGCTGCTTGCGCTGCCTTAGTTACGGAAGTTTCGAGGCCCGATAGTTGGACGCATTACTCGCTATCTCCGGAAGTTTTGGCACCTTTGGACAATCTGCAAAAAGGGCTGCGACGCAGGTTGTTTCAAGTGCAGTACCGACATGACGCTGCTATTCCCATCTGGCTGGAACGGGATTTAGTGACTTTGGTGGAACAGTGGGCTCTGGGCGTTGAATGGCTGGAAATGGTCAGCCATACGAGTTTGGATGAAGGGGATGTGGTGCGGATTTTGCGCCGGACTTTGGATTTCTTATCTCAGATCCCTCACGTACCTCATGTGTCGGATTCTTTGCGGAGGAATGCTTGTCGGGCGATGCAGTTAATCGATCGTTTCCCGGTGAATGAAGCTGCTAGTTGAGTGTTGACCCTTCGACTACGCGAGCGGGCAGGCAGTTGACAGTTGACAGCTTTTTAGTTGATAGTTGAACGCAGATTTTATGCTAAATAGTCTTAGAAGCAACTGTTACAATTCAATCGACTCCGAGGGTGCGCCGGACGAATTTCTCTTTCCTACGATCGCGTATTTTCCGGATTCAGGTTGCATGACAGAATAAAAAATTGTATGGTGCGGATCGATCGCTCGCTCTTAATTCTTATATTTTCCCCCTTGTGGTGTGTGGGTAATTCTCGTATCAATGCAACAAATCAAAAAGCCCGATCAAATGCCTGATGCCTGCTCTCAGGCTCAAAAAATTCGCTTTTTCACTTTCTGGCAAAAGTTGTTAATTGGAACTTTAGCAAGTACATTACTCAATCTCTTGATTCTGTTACCCTCTCCAAGTTTCGCGGAAGTGGTTCTAGGAGTAGTCCGCAGTTCCGAAAATTCTCCCGATTGGGTAAAGATTACCACGCGGCTCTGGGAAAGCGGTATTGCTTACAAACCCATCAATCTCGAACAAATTAAAAGTACGGCGGATTTAGCAGGCGTTAACGTGCTGTTTTTGCCCAATATTGAAACTTTGACTCCGGCACAAATTAAAGTTTTAGAAGCTTGGGCTTCACAGGGAGGCCGTTTGATTGCTTCCGGGCCAGTTGGCCGGAGTTCCTCGGCTTTGGTACGTCAATCTTTACGATCGATCCTGGGGGCTTATTGGGCTTTTCCGTTAACTCAGCGGGCGACACCTCAACCGCGCACCCGCTGTCAGGATCTTGCTTGCACTACTTCTAGCAACTGGGTGCCTGCGGAACAGAAAAATGCCTCAGTCCAAGGCGGTGTCTTGATTCCGGCCGATGCCAACAGTCAAACTGTGGCTACCTGGAAAGACAGTTCCGGTTCCTCGGCTGCGATCGCCACCGATCGCGCCACCTATCTCGGCTGGCGCTGGGGTAGCGACGGTTCGGCAAATATTGATACGGCTTGGCTGCGGGCGACGATCGCCCGCTGGGGAGGGACTGTCGGTACGCCCATTTCACCGCCAACAGCGACCACACCCCGCCAGCCAAATCCCCCCTCCACAGTTACTCGAAACACACCTATTTCGTCCCGTAATACTCCGCAAAACAGGCTGTTTCCCTCTTCCGCGCTGCCAGACCCAGTACCTGCAACTTTTACAGACCCTTCGGATCAATCGGCGCCGGCGGGTTTGGATGTGCAGGCAAATTCCAACAAGCCGATCGTCAGCATTGAAGCGTATTTGATGCGCCAAGAACTAACTAACCTCCTCGGTAGGTTTGAAAGTGCCATGACAGCCGCCAATTCAGCCAATACCGCTGTCAATCTCAATGTTGGCAACAGATCTCAACTGGTGGCGGCAAGCAACAGTGCGGGCGGCCCGGCTGCTAGTCGCCCGCCGGTGCTGCAAGGGGCAAGAGTGGGGGCGATCGCCCAAGCGCGGCAAGTGTTGCAGAGTTTTGACCAACTGATCGCCCAGCAAAACTACGTGGCAGCCCGACAGCAGTGGGTGCAAGCGCGGCAGTTGCTATGGCAAAATTACCCGCAGGAAGGGCAACGGGTGGGGGCGGAAATTCGGGCGGTTTGGCTCGATCGCGGGACGATTGTCGCAGCGCGATCGGAACAAGGTTTAGCAGCAGTGTTCGATCGGCTCGCCGCCGCCGGGATCAATACAGTTTTCTTTGAAACATTGAACGCCGGATATCCTATTTATCCCAGTCAAGTTACACCCCAACAAAACCCCCTCACAGTTGGCTGGGACCCGCTACAATCTGCTGTTAAATTAGCCCACGAGCGAGGCATGGAATTGCACGCTTGGATTTGGACTTTTGCAACCGGAAATAAGCGCCACAATGCTTTAATTAGCAAACCAAGTTCCTATCCAGGCCCGGTGCTTTCAGCTAATCCAGATTGGGCAAATATTGACAATCAAGGACGGCGACAAAACCCGAATGACGGTAAATTTTATCTCGATCCTGCTAATAAAGAAGCGCGCAGTTATTTGTTGCAAATAGTTAATGAAATTGCCAGTCGCTACCAAGTTGACGGTGTACAACTGGACTACATTCGCTATCCTTTTCAAAATGACAATGCTGGTTTTACTTACGGCTATGGTACAGCAGCAAGGCAGCAATTCAAGCAGTTGACAGGCACCGATCCGGTGAATATTTCGCCCAGCAGTGGCCATTTATGGCGACAGTGGGTGGAGTTTAAAACTAATCAAATTAATACTTTTGTCGGCGAAGTTTCTCAGTTGTTGCGACGGAATTATCCGCGCACAATTCTATCTGTAGCTGTGTTTCCGCACCCGGAAAGTCAGCGGATTTATAAAATCCAGCAAAATTGGGAAGTTTGGGCTCGTCAGGGAATTGTGGATTTGATCGTGCCGATGACTTATGCTTTGGATACAAACCGACTTCAGCGAATTACGGAGCCATTAGCAAAGGAACAAACTCTCGGATCGGCTTTGATTTCTCCGTCAGTGAAGCTGTTGAGTTTGCCGGAAGTTGTGGCGATAGACCAAATTCAAGCTTTGCGGGATTTGCCGACTGGGGGCTATTCAATTTTTGCAGTGGAAAGTATTAACAGCGCCATGCAGGGGTTTTTCAACCGCACTCAAGGGCGGGGAGTGCGATCCTCTACGAGGGCTTCGCTAACGACTTCTGCTAACGAGCCGATTCCTTACCGACAGCCGTTTGCGGCCGCTGCTTCGAGGTATATTGCGATGAAACAGGAATGGAGTTTTTTGTTAGCTAACAATCAGTTGCGGGTGTCGGAATCTGAACTGAAAGTTTTGCAAAGTCGATCGGACGAATTGGGACAAGCTTTGAGTAAATTGGCCGCGAGTCCAACTGCTGAAAATTTAGCAACAGCTAAAAGATTGCTGGCTGGTTTTCAATCTCAATTACAATCTTCGATGCGACTGCATTCGGTAGAAAATAGCTATCAGGTTCAAACTTGGCAAAATCGCTTGGAGAGTTTGGAAATGCTATTGCGTTACGGCGAAAGGGTGGAGTTGAATCGTGGCTAATATCAAATGCGGTGGCATCGCAATTCATATTACTCCCTGTCTAAGCATCAGGACTTAGGCTTTGCCTAAGTCCCTACAATTAACCAGGCGATGGTATAGCAGTTGACAGTTGACCCTTCGACTACGCGAGCGGGTAGGGGCGGCGCCTGTGAGTGCGGGCCCTCTTAGTTGACAGTTATTTGACCCGAATCAAACCGTTGATGCGGAGCCTGGGTAAGAACTCTATTCATCAGGTTATTTATTTCTGGCATTGACGTTCATCGGTTGCTATACATCGCTCATCTAGGACTCACGATTATTTGGAGGTAGGGAAACGGCATTGCCGTGTCCAGAGTTGCTCTGGACGCGATCGAATCCTGAAGCCATTGCTACGATCGCATTTTCACATCGATCTTCTTCTTTCTCCCTTCTTCCTTAGGTCGATCGGTAGTTGCGAAAAACCTCCGAGCATAAATACGCTATATTGATTGAAATTGAGCAACTGTACAATTGTCAGTAAAGTACAGCAACAGGGGAAAGGCAAGGGGATTTCCAATCAAAAGTCAAAACTATTCCCAATTCCCAATACGATTTTCGATTTCCGCTTGCCGATTTTAGATTAAAGTTACTAATCAATTATTGAATCTAAAATCTCAAATCTAAAATTGCCCATGCCCAATTCCCAATGTCTAATTGCCAATTACAATTATTTTTAGGATAAATATGTTTCCTAAACTGCTCGATCGCTTTGCTACCAAGTTTTTAGGCAAAGCTCCGTTACAAACCGTGCTTGTTGTTCCTTTTTTAATACAAGTTATAGGCACGGTAGGAGTTGTTGGTTGGCTATCATTTCAAAACGGTCAGCGAGCTGTCAATGAAGTTGCAGCTCAGTTGCGGGCAGAAATTACTGAGCGCATCAAAGACCGCATTCAAAATTATATGTCAACTCCTCACATCGTCAATCACTTGAACGTTCAAGGGGTAAAATTGGGACAGTTGAACTTAGAAGAAAAACAAAAACTAGAACTTCATTTTCTGGAACAGATTCAATATTTTGATTCGATCAGCATCATTTATATAGCCAAGGAAAACGGAGAACACTCGGGAGCTATCCGCACTAAAAATCAGACTATGATATCGGCTGCTGACAGTTCTACTAACAATAAATTAGCTCGGTTTACTGCCGACTCTCTAGGCAAAAGGCTCAAAATGGTAGAACTGTCACCCAATATTTATGACCCGCGAACTCGACCTTGGTATATAGCAGCAGCGGCAGAAAAAAAACCAGTTTGGACTCCAATTTATACAGATTTTTTGACAAGAGAATTGGCAATTACTGCTGCTATACCCATCTACGATAATAGCGGGAATCTGTTGGGAGTAGCCGGCAGTGATTTATTATTTTCCCGAATTAAAGAATTTCTGATCGACCTCAAAATTGGCAAGTCGGGAAAAACTTTTGTGATGGAGCGATCGGGAGTGTTAATAGCAACTTCAACGGCAAGTCAAGAATTCGCCGTTAAAGACAAAGAAGTCAAACGCATTAAGGCTTCAGAAAGCGAGAATCCTGTAATTCGCGCCACGTCAAGGTATTTAGATAAATCCTACGGCAACCTCGCTAAAATTAATAATTCTCAACAGTTGACTTTTGAAGTTGAGGGCAAGCGAAATTTTGTTCAAGTAGCTCCTTTTAAAGACGATCGAGGATTGGATTGGCTGATTGTGGTGGTTATGCCAGAGTCTGACTTTATGGAGCAAATTGACGCTAATACGCGCACGACTATTTGGCTGTCGGTTGCAGCTTTGATAACGGCGACAATTCTCGGCATTCTTACTGCTAAATGGGTGGTGCGGCCGATTTTAAAGTTGAATGCGGCGGCTAAAGCTTTGGCGAGGAATGAATGGGATACAAAGTTAGTGAGTAATCGCTCTGATGAACTCGGAGAACTTGCCGATTCTTTCAACAGCATGGCAGAGCAATTGCAGGATTCATTTACTTCGCTGCAAGAAAATGAGAGCCGACTCAAACAGTTTCTTAATGCTATTCCACTCGGTATTTTTATTGCAGATACCACAGGCAAGCCTTACTACATTAATCCTGCAGGAGAGCTACTTTTGGGTCAAGGAATTGTGGAAGCAGATGCTGAAAACTTGCGAAGAGTGTACCGATTTTATTTAGCTGGAACTGAGGAAGTTTACCCAGCCGATCGCGACCCACTTTTGAATGCTTTGCAGGGAGACAGTATCACGGTTGACGATCTGGAAATTCGCCTAGATGATACGATTACTCCCGTGCAAGTTTGGGGAACTCCTATTTATGATGCCAGGGGAAATATCATTTACGTAATGTGTGCTTTTCAAAATATTACAGAGCGCAAATTAGCGGAGAAGTTGTTGAAAGAATACAACCAGAATTTAGAAGCGCAAGTTGCCGAACGTACCACAGAACTTGCCTTGGCCGAAGAAAAGTTTTCTAAAGCTTTTCGTTTGAGTCCCAATGCGATTACGATTACGAGAATCAGGGACGGTTGCCACATAGAAGCAAATGATAGTTTTTGCCGAATGATGGGATACAGTCACGAAGAAATTATTGGTAAAACAGCGGTAGAACTAAATTTTTGGGCAAGTTTAAGAGAGCGCGATCGCATGATCCAAATGTTGAGAAATAAAACTGCTCTTCACAATTACGAGCTGCGGTTTCGCAATAAAAACGGTACGGAGAGAACGGCCCTGCTGTCGATCGAAACCATCGATATTGACGGAGAAGCCTGTTTTTTATCGATTTCTAGCGACATTACGGATCGACAAAAAGCTGAAGCCTCTCTGCGGGAAGCCGAAGAAAAGTACCGCAATATTTATGAAAATGCTTTAAATGGAATTTTTCAGACTGGTGCTGACGGAAAATACATCAGTGCTAACCCCGCTTTAGCTGACATCTACGGATACGCATCGCCAGCAGAATTAATAGCGGTACAGCCCAATTTTAAAAATCAGCTTTACGTAGATCCCAACCGCCGCCAAGAATTTACCTTGCTGATGAACGAGTACGACGGGATACTCTCAAACTTTGAATCGCAAGTTTACAAAAAAGATGGCAGTATTATCTGGATTTCCGAAAATTGCCGCGCTGTCAGCGATGAAGCAGGAAATCTACTTTATTACGAAGGATTTATTAAAGATATTACTGCTAGCAAACAAGCCGAAATCGAAATGCAGCAAGCCAAAGAAGCAGCCGAAGCAGCTAATAAAGCTAAGAGTACCTTCCTCGCCAATATGAGCCACGAATTGCGATCGCCTCTGAACGCTGTCATCGGTTTTGCTCAAGTCATGATCCGCAGTCAAAGCCTATCTCGCGAAAATCAAGAAGATGTCGGGATTATTCTGCGGAGTGGAGAACATTTGCTGGCTTTAATTAACCAAGTTTTAGACTTGTCAAAAATAGAAGCCGGACGGACTACAATTAATGAAAAAAACTTTGATTTGTACCGCTTGTTAGACGATTTGGAAGATATGTTTGCTCTCAAAGCAGAGGAAAAAGGCTTGCAGTTGCTGTTCGATCGAGACTCGGAAGTTCCGCACTACATTTGCACCGATGAAGTCAAGTTGCGTCAAGTCTTAATTAATTTGCTAAACAATGCAATTAAGTTTACCTCCGAAGGCGGAGTGTCAGTGCAAGTCACAGGTGGAATGAGGAAAGGGAAAAAAAATAGCAATTCCCAAGTGTCCGGGCGCTACGCGCTGCATTTTGAAGTACAAGATACCGGTGCAGGCATTGCTGCTGATGAAATCAATCACTTGTTTGAAGCATTTGTACAGACAAAAACCGGAAAAGATTCTCAGGAAGGAACGGGTTTGGGCTTAGCTATTAGTCGCCAGTTCGTGCAGTTGATGGGAGGTGACATTACCGTTAGCAGCGAGGTTGGTAAGGGTGCAATATTTCAGTTTGATATTCAAGTTCATCTGGTTGAAGCTGCTGATATTGAAAGCAAAAAAAACCAATGCCGAGTTGTTGGTCTCGAACCGAATCAGCCTCGCTACCGCTTATTGATTGTAGACGATAAACCGCTGAATCGCCAACTGTTAGTAAAACTTCTGAGCCCGCTGGGGTTTGAATTGAAAGAAGCTAACAACGGTAAAGAAGCGGTAGAGATTTTTCTAGATTGGGAACCGCATTTGATTTGGATGGACATGAGAATGCCTGTAATGGATGGGTATGAGGCTACAAAACAGATTAAAACTACTACTCAAGGACAAGCCACTGCGATTGTTGCTTTGACTGCTAGCGTTTTGGAAGAAGAACGGGCGGTGATTCTTTCGACGGGTTGCGACGATTTTATGCGGAAACCGTTCCGGGAGGAAGATATCTTTGCGGCAATGGGCAAACATTTAGGAGTACGCTATATTTATGAAGATCCAACAGAAGCCAGCGAGACAGGTATGGGGGAGTCGAGTCATGAGGTGCTGACACCTGAGGCGATCGCCTCTCTTTCTCCGGACTGGGTAGCTGAATTCAGACAAAGGATTTTGAGTGTGGATATGGAAGCGATCGCTAGTTCGATCGAGCAAATCCGCACTGTCAACCCCTCTCTTGCTGATACACTTCAAGATTGCATTAATAATTTTGAATACGATCGCATTTTGAGCATAATTGCCAAAAGCGAGGAGAAATAAATACCTATGACTTCAAATTTACCGAAAACAAATAAAGGCAACATTTTAGTCGTTGACGACACGCCAGAAAACCTGCGCTTGTTGTCAGGAATTTTAAGCGAAAAAGGCTATCAGGTTCGCCCTGTTCCTAATGGAAAGCTAGCACTATCTGCTGCTCAAAATATCCCGCCCGATCTAGTGCTTCTAGATATTATGATGCCAGAAATTGACGGGTACGAAGTTTGCCAGCAACTCAAAGCTTCGGAAGTAACAAAAAACATTCCGGTGATTTTTATTAGTGCTATCAACGATGTGATGGATAAAGTGAAAGCTTTTGATGTTGGGGGAGTGGACTACATCACCAAACCGTTTCAGGTTGAAGAAGTTTTAGCGCGGATAGAAACTCATTTAAAAATTTGTTCGCTTCAAAACAGTTTGCAAGAAAAAAATCAAGATTTAGCAACAGCGATCGACCAACTGCAAGCTACCCAAGAGCATTTGATTCAATCGGAAAAAATGGCAGCCCTGGGACAACTGATTGCCGGTATTGCCCACGAAATCAATACCCCGCTGGGCATCATCGGTTCGTCTATTGATAATATTGCCAATTTTTGGGAAAATAGTTATGAAGATTTCCTCGAGTTTTCCAAGAACTTTCTTCAGAAAGTCAAAAGTATTTTCTAAATTTACTGGAACGCTCTCACCAGCAAGAAACTGTGTTCACAAGTAAAGAAAGACGCCAATTTAAACAAAAATTAATCGGTTATTTAGAAGCCAAAAACATAGACAATGCTGAGGAAATTGCCGATACTTTAGTTGACATGGGAATTTACGATGATATCGAAGAATTTTTGCCACTATTTACATTGCCGGATTGGGGAAAGGTTTTAAATACTGCTTACCAGTTTGCTAGCTTTAAAAAAAGTATTAGTTTAATCCAAAGAGCAACAGCGAAGTCGGGAAAAGTAGTGTTTGCTTTAAAAAGCTACGCTCATTTTGATAACAAGCAAGAAAAAGTTGATGCGAACTTGCACGATGGCATTGAAATGGTTTTAACGCTTTATCAAAATCAACTGAAACACGGTATAGAAGTCATCAAAAAATACGATAATTTGCCTAAAATTATCTGCCATCCAGATGACTTGAATCAAGTTTGGACGAATCTAATTCACAATGCTTTGCAAGCAATGGATTATAAAGGCATTTTAACTATTGAAACTCAGAAGCAAGAGGGGAATGTCGCCGTCATGTTTACTGATAATGGTCAAGGTATTTCTCCTGAAGTTCTCCCGAAAATTTTTCAGCCTTTTTTTACGACTAAACCTGCTGGCGAGGGTAGTGGCTTGGGATTAGATATTGTGAGAAAAATTATTGATAAACATGAAGGAAAAATCTTTGTAACTTCCATACCAGGAGAGACAACCTTTACAGTCTTGCTGCCAATTTATTAAAATAATATAGGCGACATATCTCCTGGCCTTGTCTAAATAAAGTATGAGAAAGCCTTGCCCGATCGGCTAACTAAATCAAATCAAAATAGAGAGGAAAAAATGAATAAACCTGTAATTCTTTGCGTGGACGATGAACCTGATATTTTGAATACTCTCAAAATGCAGCTCAAACAGGAATTTAAAGATACTTACTTCTACGAATTAGCTGAAAGTGGTGATGAAGCTTTAGAATTAATGGAGGATTTCCCAGAAGAAGATCGGGTGATTGTGGTTGTTTCTGATTGGCTGATGCCGGGAATTAAAGGTGACGAACTTTTAATTAGAATCCACCAAAAACATCCCAAGGTTGTGAAAGTGATGTTGACCGGACAAGCGGATCTAGACGCAGTTCAACGGGCGGTAAACAACGCCGATCTATATCGTTGTTTGTACAAGCCTTGGAAGAGCAAAGAGTTAATCGAAACGATCAGATCGGGGCTGGCTAAGTTATGAAAAAACCTGTGATTGTTTGCATAGATGACGAACCTGATGTTTTAAACAGTTTAAAGATTGAACTGAGAAAGGCAATCGGCGATCGATGTATTATTGAAACAGCAGAAGGGGGACAGGATGCTTTAGATTTACTGGCAGATTTGCAGGCTGATGATTACGAAATAGCTTTAGTGCTTTCCGATTATATCATGCCAGATATTAAAGGGGACGAACTGCTCAGATTAATTCACGAACAATCCCCCGATACGCTGAAAATCATGCTGACGGGACAAGCCGATTTAGAAGCTGTAAGCAATGCTATCAAGTATGCCAAGTTATACCGCTACATCCCCAAACCTTGGCAAAAAGAAGATTTGAAGTTAACTGTAGTAGAAGCAATTCACAGCTACTTGCAAGACCAAAAGTTAACAGATGAAATTATTAAGGGACGAGAAGTAAATGAGAAGTTAAAGCGAGTCAACGAGGAATTATCTGCAAGTGAAAGCCGACTGAATCAATTTTTAGCAGCTTTACCAGTGGGGGTATCTGTTTACAATCCAGACGGATCGATCGCGTATTTGAATCATGCAGCGCAGGAGTTGCTGGGTACAGAAACTCTCCTGGCAATGACTGCGGGGCAATTAGCTGTCAGCGAACAACCATATAATAGCAATAATGACCAGCTATATTTCCCAGATAATTTTCCGATTGTGCGGGCGCTGCAAGGGGAATTTGTTAAGGTTAGTGACGTAGAAATAATCCAGTACGGCTTGATAATTAATTTGGAGGTAAGTGCGACGCCAATTGTGGACAACAGCGGAAATATTACTTACGCGATCGCAGTTATTCAAGACATCAGCCAACGCAAAGAATTAGAAAATTTTCTAGCAAATTACCAGCGCACCTTAGAAGCTGAAATAGTGGAACGCACGGAACAACTGCAACAAGCAGCATTAGCTGCCGAAACAGCAAACAGAGCAAAAAGCACCTTTCTTGCTAACATGAGCCACGAGTTGCGCACCCCTCTCAATGCGATACTTGGCTTTACTCAAATCATGGAACCCAGCCCCAATCTCACCACAGAAGATCGAGAAAATATCAGAATTATTTATCGCAGTGGCGAACACTTGCTCACCCTGATTAATCAAGCCTTAGACTTAGCAAAAATCGAAGCGGGGCGGATGATCTCGCTCCCGAATAACTTTGACCTCTACCGTTTGCTGGATGACTTACAAAATATGTTTCAACTGCGACTAAAAGAGCGAGATTTGCAGTTACTTTTCTGGCGCAGCGAGGATGTTCCCCAGTACGTGCGAACCGATGAAGTAAAACTGCGTCAAGTGCTGATAAATCTGCTCGGCAATGCCATTAAATTCACTCAGATAGGTGGGGTTTCACTAAGAGTCCGGCGTCAGACACAGGCCCGAAAGCAGACGGAAAAACAACAAATTTTCAGTGTCAATGAAACTCAAACAAATGCCGATGGTGACAGCGAAAATGCGAGTTCGGAACCGACCCCCAGCAGTCAGTCATCAAGTGCGAATTTGACGGCGAAAGCTGATCTAAACAAGCAGGATTCCTGTTGGCTGGAATTTGAAATAGAGGATACAGGAGTAGGGATATCTCCCTCAGAATTAGGGAATTTGTTTCAAGCATTTGTACAAACAGAATCCGGTCAAAAAGCTCAACAAGGTACGGGTTTAGGATTAACTATTTGTCGCCAATTTATACAGCTAATGGGCGGTGAAATCACCGTCGAAAGCCAAGTAGATCGAGGTACTATTTTTAAGTTTGAGATTGAAATTATTACCGTTGATGCCACCGCGATTCCTGCTGCAAAAATCAATTGCGAAGTGATTGGACTCGAACCCAATCAGCCGAGTTATCGGATTTTAATTGTGGACGATCGCGAAGATAACCGCCAACTTTTAGTAAAAATGCTATCTCCCTTAGGTTTTACGGTACAAGAGGCTAGCAACGGCAAGGAAGCAGTAGAAATCTGGGAAAATTGGCAGCCGCACTTAATTTTGATGGATCTGCGAATGCCGGTGATGGATGGCTATGAAGCTACGGTAGAAATTAGAGCCAGAATACAGCAGAGGGAGGAAGAGCAACCAGAAAACGAGGAGATAAATATTTCCACTCCCCCATTCCCAATCCCGAAGATTATTGCCTTGACAGCCAGTACAATGGAAGACAGACGGTCTTTTGCTTTATTGGTGGGCTGCGATGATTTTCTCAGGAAACCTTTCCGCAAAACAGAGATATTAGATACGCTTAACAAACATTTGGAGGTGAATTATATCTATTCTAGCTTCACAGGCTCTGACTCAACGGACGATCGAAACAATGTATCGGAAAATGCTTCAAATGTTACGCTTGTTTCTATAACACAATTGCCCGCAGAATGGATCGGCAACATGAAACAGGCGATCCGCAGTGCTGATTTTGAGTTAATTGCTACGACAATAGAGGAAATTAGTCACAATTTTCCTGAGTTTTCCCAAACTCTCCAGAATCATCTCGATAATTTTGATTACCAGAAAATTCTCAATTTAATTACCGAGGCGAATCGATCGAATAATTCCGATGAATGTTGATCTGCAAACCTACTCTGGACGACGGCATTGAAGCTGATGCCATTTGTTCGAGATGATGAATTTTTTATTAAGATTCACTACCCAAAATCTCATAAAATTGTTAAGGTGAGGTCGATCGGTAAAACGGATGCAGCAACAGCAGTTGAATGGATAGCCCAAAAAAACAGATTTAAACTGCTGTTATTTGTCCAAAACTTTAAGCATTGAAGAGTTAACAAAAATGATATATTCAGGGCTGACCAAGTTATGAAAAAACCTGTGATTGTTTGCATAGATGATGAGCCAGATGTTTTGAACAGTTTAAAGATTGAACTGAAAAAGGCAATCGGCGATCGATGTATTATTGAAACGGCAGAAGGGGGACGGGATGCTTTAGAATTGCTAGCAGATTTGCGGGCAGACGAGCATGAAATAGCTTTAGTGCTTTCCGATTATATCATGCCGGATATCAAAGGGGACGTACTCCTCAGACAAATTCACGAAGAATCGCCAGAGACGCTGACAATTATGCTGACAGGACAAGCAGATTTGGAAGCCCTGAGCAATAGTATCAAGTATGCTAAGTTGTATCGCTACATCCCAAAACCTTGGCACAATGAAGATTTGCAATTAACCGTCGTAGAAGCAGTTCACAGTTACTTGCAAGACCAAAAATTAACAATTGAAACTATCAAGCGACAAGAAGCAAACGAGGAGTTACTGCGAGTTAACGAGGAGTTACTGCGAGTTAACGAGGAGTTACTGCGAGTTAACGAGGAATTATCTGCTAGCGAAAGCCGACTAAATCAATTTTTAGCAGCTTTACCAGTGGGGGTATCTGTTTACAATCCAGACGGATCGATCGCGTATTTGAATCATGCAGCGCGAGAATTGCTGGGTGCAGACACTATCCTGGCACGGAATGCGGCACAATTACCCGTAACCGATCGACTATATAACCCCAATAATGACCAGCTATATCTCCCCGATAATTTTCCGATTTTGCGGGCGCTGCAAGGGGAATTTGTCAAGGTTGATGACGTAGAAATCAGCCAGTACGGCTTGATAATTACTATGGAAGTAAGTGCGACGCCAATTGTTGATAGCAGCGGAAATATTACTTATGCGATCGCAGTTATTCAAGACATCAGTGAGCGCAAAGAAGCAGAAAGAGTCCTAGCAAATTATCAGCACACTTTAGAATCGCAAATAGTGGAACGCACGGAACAACTGCAACAAGCAGTATTAGCTGCCGAAACAGCAAACAGAGCAAAAAGCACCTTCCTTGCCAACATGAGTCACGAGTTACGTACCCCTCTCAATGCGATACTTGGCTTTACTCAAATCATGGAACCCAGCCCCAATTTCACCGCAGAAGAGCGAGAAAATATCAGAATTATTTATCGCAGTGGCGAACACTTGCTCACCCTGATCGATCAAGCCTTAGATTTGGCAAAAATCGAAGCGGGGCGAATGTTGCTCTTCCCGACTAACTTCGATCTCTACCGCTTGCTGGATGACTTGGAAAATATGTTTCAACTGCGAGCAGATGAGCGAGATTTGCAATTACTTTTCTGGCGAAGCGAAGATGTTCCTCAGTACGTGCGAACCGATGAAGTAAAACTGCGTCAAGTGCTGATCAATCTCCTTAGTAATTCAATTAAATTTACGCAGATGGGCGGGGTTTCACTAAGAATTAAGTGTCAGAAAGAGAGCAAAGGGCAGAGGGAGGTAGACCAAATACTCAGCGTCGATGAAACTCAAACAAATGGCGATGGTGACAGCGAAAATGCGAGTTCGGAGCCGACACCCAGCAGTCAGTTATCAAGTGAGACTTTGACGGCGAAAGCTGATCTAAACAAGCAGGATTCCTGTTGGTTGGAATTTGAAATAGAGGATACAGGAGTGGGGATTGCTTCATCAGAATTAGGGAATTTATTTCAAGCATTCGTGCAAACAGAATCCGGTCAAAAAGCTCAAAAAGGTACGGGTTTGGGATTAACTATCAGTCGCCAATTTATACAGTTAATGGGCGGTGAAATCACCGTCGAAAGCCAAGTAGATCGCGGTACTATTTTTAAATTTGAGATTGAAATTAGTGCCGTTGATGTCGCCGCAATTCCCTCTCCCGAACCCAACGACCAAATTGTTGGACTCGAACCCAATCAGCCGAGTTATCAGATTTTAATTGTGGACGATCGCGAAGATAATCGTCAACTTTTAGTAAAAATGCTATCTCCCTTGGGTTTTACAGTACAAGAGGCTAGCAACGGCAAGGAAGCAGTAGAAATCTGGGAAAATTGGCAGCCGCACTTAATTTTGATGGATCTGCGAATGCCGGTGATGGATGGCTATGAAGCTACGGTAGAAATTAGAGCCAGAATACAGCAGAGAGAGCAAGAGCGAGTTGGGTTGGAGAAAATGAACTTTTCCACTCTCAATTCCCCAATTCCGAAGATTATTGCCTTGACAGCCAGTACAATTGAAGAGAGACGATCTTTTGCTTTATTGGTCGGTTGCGATGATTTTATCAGGAAACCGTTCCGCAAAACAGAGATATTTGATACACTTAACCAACATTTGGGGGTTAATTATATTTACTCTTGTTCCACGGGCGATCGAAACAATGTCTCTGACTCAACATCAAATGTTGTGCTTGCTTATCTGGCCAAACTGCCCGCAGAATGGATCGGCGACATGAAACAGGCCATCCGCAGTGCTGATTTTGAGTTAATTGCTACGACAATAGAGGAAATTAGGAGCGATAATTCTGAATTTGCCCAGATCCTCCAGGGTCATCTCGATAATTTTGATTACCAGAAAATTTTCAATTTAATTGCCGAGGCGGAGGAATCAAATAATTTAGATGAAGGCAAAACAAACTGATAAATATAAAGCGGATATTTTAGTCGTTGACGATACGCCAGATAACCTGCGTTTGTTGATTAGAATTTTGCAAAAAAATGCCTACAAAGTTAGACCTGTTACTAATGGTTCTTTAGCTATTGAGGCAATTAAATCTAGCGCTCCGGATTTGATTCTGCTCGATATTATGATGCCCGATATTAGCGGCTACGAGCTCTGTCAAAAATTGAAGGCTGAACCGGAATTTATGGAAATTCCCATTATTTTTCTGAGTGCCCTAGAAGAAGGAATAAATAAAGCAAAAGCTTTTGAAGTTGGTGGTTCGGATTATATCACAAAACCTTTTCAGGTGAAAGAAGTATTGGCGAGAGTCGGCAATCAACTTACTGTGCGTTCCTTGCAAATAGAACTGCAAGAAAAAAATCAAAAATTGACCGACCAAAATCTTCAAATGCAACAGGAGATCGCAGAACGCAAGCAGGTTGAGCAGGAAACTCGATTGCTGCTGGAAGCAACTCAAGCTCTTAGTAAATCTCAGGATTTTGAGTCAGCTATAGAGGTAATTTTAAGCTTAATTTGCAAAACTATTGACTGGAATTTGGGGGAAGCGTGGATTCCCAGCAGCGATGGTAAAGTATTACGATGCGCTAGAGGTAGATATGTTAGCAACTCTAGTTTCTCCGAATTCAGAAAGAGAAGTTGGGAGTTAACTTTTACTCCGGGAGTGGGATTGCCAGGGAGGATTTGGGTGTCTCAGGATTATGAATGGATCGAGGATGTTTCCACTGCACCGGATCAAGTTTTTTTTCGTTCGGAAGTTGCAGCTAATGTGGGATTAAAGTCAGCTTTCGGTGTGCCGATTGTGAGTGACAACCAGGTGTTAGCTATTTTAATTTTTTATAAAGACAAAGTGTTTGAAACTCAGCCGCGTTTGTTGGAATTAGTGAGTGCGGTAGCTACGCAGCTAGGTGCGCTGATTAAGCGCAAGCAAGCGGAAGCCGCGCTGAGATTGCAGCAAGAACAAATAGAAAGATTGCTGCTGAATATTTTACCGAAACCGATTGCCGATCGCCTGCGAAAAGAGCAAAAGTTGATTGCCGATCATTTTGACGAAGTTAGTGTATTGTTTGCAGATTTGGTAGGTTTCACGGAGTTTTCTTCTCACAAAAGTCCGACTCAATTAGTGGAAATATTGAATGAGATTTTCTCAGAGTTCGATCGGCTGTCAGAGTTGCACGGCTTGGAAAAAATTAAGACAATTGGGGATGCTTACATGGTGGTTGGGGGTTTGCCGACACCGCGAGAGGATCATGCTTTGGCGATCGCACTTTTAGCGCTGGAGATGCAAGCTTCTTTGAGAAAGTTTAATCTCAAAACAGGAGAAAATTTTCAATTGCGGATCGGCATTCACAGCGGTTCGGTGGTGGCGGGAATTATTGGAATTAGTAAGTTTAGCTACGATCTGTGGGGCGATACTGTCAATGTTGCTTCTCGAATGGAGTCGAACGGATCGCCCGGTAAAATTCAAGTAACGGCGGTGACTTACGAGGCTTTGAAAGAGCAGTTTGTTTTTGAAGAACGGGAGCCGATCGTAGTTAAAGGGAAAGGGAAAATGCTGACTTACTGGCTGATTGAAAAACAAAGGCTATTTTTGCAATCTAATCTTAATTAGATCGAGACGTACTTCTATACTATTTGTAGGGTGGGAAATGCCAGCCCGCGTCTTGGTGTGCACTTTTGCCCGCCTAGGGCGAAGCCTGACGGCATCTAAGGAATGGCAATTAAATAACTTAAGCGACTTGCTTGTTACTTTCGCTCTGCCTGGCAGAGCAGATCCGGAGGCTCTGCCTCCTTTTACGAACCAGCTTGTAGGAGAGAGGACTGTAGGAGCTGTT
>JAAUPI010000256.1 GCA_012035135.1 Microcoleus sp. CSU_2_2 | reverse complement strand
CCTTTATAATGAGCAGGAGCGTAGGGTGCGTCGCCACGAATAATTCTCGTGCTTAAACCGAGATTAAACGAGCGACGCACCATACAATTTATAACGGGGATGAATCAGCCGGATTTGGTATAATACCGAATTCGGGTTAAATATAACCATCGAAAACACGGTAAAAGAGGACACGGCAATGCCGTTTCCCTACCCCAAAATAATCGCGAACACGAGACCTGAAAGATGTCACCATCGCCCGATTAATTGTAGGGACACGGGGCACTCGCGGTGTCCTGACTGTGGGTAATATAGCTCGAAATCAACCTCGGATCAGCGATTCAAAACGTTCTTGTTTTCTGATTTCCCAAAAATCAGAGTCAGTTAAAGCTAACTCTCGGTACAAATTAGGCATAAACTCCACAGCCCGTTGCAAATTGTCAATTGCCAAATCCGCAAAACCCAGCAGCGCATAACAGCAAGCTTGATTGTAAAAAGCGTTAGCAAAAGCAGGTTGAAGTTCCAAAGCTTTATCGTAGCAAGCGATCGCCTCCGAGTAGCAGCCTTTGATCCCCAATTCCACGCCCCGGTTATACCAAATCAAATAATCCTGAGACTGACACTCAAATGTCGGAGTGAATTTTACCTTCCTCTGACTCAAACTAACTAAATTATGCAAAGCAACTCTCTCCTCGCCAACAGCTTCACCGCCGCCCGTTTCGCAAGCGATCGATCGATTAAAACTAGAAATTGCCTGTTTGTAAAGCCCCATAGAGTTCGCAGCTAGACCGCGATTGTACCAAGCCTTCCCGTCATCAGGATTGAACTCGATCGCCCTGTCAAAACTGTTGAGCGCCAGATAATAAAGCTTGAGTTGCAACAGAGCATTACCCCGGTTGTACCACGCCCAATAAGCATCCGGCTGCAAATTTAGGGAGCGATCGAAACTCAAAATCGCCTTGTCATAGAGCCCCATATCTATTAGCAAAAGTCCCCGGTTGTGCCAAATATTGGGGGCGCAGGGATTGAACTCGATCGCCCTGTCAAAACTATTGAGAGCCTCCAAAGGGCGGCCCAACTTTCCGAGAGCAATTGCGCGATTATGCCAGCCAAAGCTCGCATTCGGCTGCACGTTCAGAGCCTCGTCAAAACTCCTCAGCGCCTCTAAATGCCGCTCTAAATTCCCTAAAGCCATACCCCGCCCAAACCAAGCCTTATAATGATCTGGTTGCAAGTTTAGAGCTCTGTCAAAGTTAGCAAGGGCAGCGTCATTATCTTTAGCTTCGAGCTGACACGAACCTTGATGGTAATACCAAGCAGCTTCCAAGTTGTGAATTAAGTTCTTCATAAATTAACTGCGGGAGTGTGATTAAACAGTTGACAGTGAGGTTTTTAGCATGGAGATTTATACCCCACCCTAAAAACATGACGCCTTGAGGCGGGGGTTTTAAACCCCTGAATTTTGATAAACCCATCTTTTAAGTGGGGAAGAAACATGACTGGGCGAATAAATTTGCCGTCAATTGTACGTCACGAACTCTTAGAATTTAACCAACACAAACTGCCGTTTTAGCATTCTCGCTCAACAGCAATTTGCCTTCTGCATCAATACTGAAATCTTGTCCCAGTCTAAAACCCTTGCTCATCAACCGCTTGCAAACAACTAGTGTAGTAATTCGGCGGATTTCTTCCATCAAGTCAGCAGGAATCAAATAACTTACACTCCAAATCACAGATTCGCAATCAGACCAAATCAAACGCTCAATACTAACAATCATCACAGCAGCTACACTTTCAACAGAAAGCCGTCCTCTGAGATCCGCAATCAAATCTTTACCAATTAGACTATTGCGAGTCATCATCGCCCTAGCCATCTTCCCAATTTCCTGTTCGAGTTCCAAATGATTCATGTTTGGCACTGACTTTTATTTTTTTAAAGCAAGAAATAGGAGTAAAAACTGTACCTGCTACCAGCCTCTGCCTTAACGCGTAGCTTGCGCAAGCTCAACCTCGACTCCGTTTAGAAAAGTATACCTAAAGAAAGAGTAAAGATGTATCTAAAGGCAGATACCAAATATTGAATTTTTCTGACTTAACTATAGTCTTTGTCAGTAGCATCAGGTGCTATCGGGCATAGGGCATGGGGCATGGGGAAATTTTAGATCAGCGAATTCAGGATTTTTGGCTGCTGAGGCGCAGAGAAAGGTTGATATACCAAAGGATTTCTGAATCTGGTACATAATAAAGTAGTTACCTCAGAGAGAAAAAAACAATGGCTGCAAACCAGCCAGACATCGATATTGCCCCCTTTATCGACTACGGTCTGATCGACCCCACCGCCACGCCAGAGCAAGTCGAAAACTGTTGCCAACAAGCAGAGAGATTTGGCTTTGTCACAGTCTGCGTGTATCCCGCTTACGTCCGAAAAGCAGTTGAGCTACTGCATGGAAAGCGCCCGAAAGTCTGTACTGTCATAGGTTTTCCTACTGGTGCAGCGACATCAACGGTGAAGCTCTACGAAGCCCTAGAAGCCGCAGATAACGGAGCTGTAGAGTTAGATGTTTCGGTTAATTTAGGCTTGCTGAAAGCTGGCAAAATTGACGAATTCCACCGGGAATTAGCCGAAATTTGCGAAGAAACCAATCTCACCATCAAAGCAATTATTGAAAGTTCGCTGCTTTCTGATGCCGAAAAACAATTAGCTGCTGAGATTTGTATGGAAGCCGGCGCTGCTTACATTAAAACCAACACTGGCTTTTTTGGGGCGGCGACAGTGGCTGATGTGCGACTGTTGAAGGAATGTACTAAGGGCAGGATGGGGATTAAAGCTGCGGGCGGAATTCGGACTCACGAACAAGCTTTAAATTTGATAGTTGCTGGTGCAACTCGTTTGGGGACTTCTCGCGGCCCGGATTTAATCCGTCAGCGCGACTCTTTAGACAAAAGTTGACAGTTGTCAGTTGACTGTTGACTGTTGACTGTTGACTGTTGTGATTAATTATTGGCTATTGGAGGCAGAGCCTCCGGGTATGTATTCCCAGGCAGAGCCTGGGAACAAGGCTACAATAAATAACCAATAACAAACAACAAAATTTTCCCTCTTCCTTCTTCCCTCTTCCTTCTTCCTTCTTCCTTCTTCCTAATGATTAGAACTTATAAAGCAACTGGAATTAATCTTAAAAGTGCGCTGATTGGGGAATCCGATCGAGTGCTGACAGTTTTAACACGGGAATTCGGGTTAATTCGAGCCGTAGCGCCTGGGGTGCGCAAACATCGATCGAAAATGGGAGGAAGGAGCGAATTATTTGTTGTCAACGAATTGCTCATTGCCAAAGGCCGATCGCTCGATAAAATTACCCAAGCCGAAACTGTAGAATCTTATCCGGGATTGAGTCGAAACCTCGGAAAACTCGCGTCGGCTCAATACTTGGCCGAATTGGCGATCGCCACTGCCTTTTCCGAGCAACCCCAAGAAGAACTATTTTGCTTGCTGAGCGAACACTTGAGCCGTTTGGAGCGTTTGCCCGATCGCACTGAAACCGACTCCGTTACCCTGGTAATGGCTCACCTCGCTCAAGGTATTTTTCACCTGCTAGCCTTAGCTGGGCTTGCACCTCAAGTCCAAGTTTGCTGCGTAACCGGGCATCCCTTAATCCCAAATTTCACAGTGCCGGATTGGAAAATAGGGTTTAGTATATCCTCTGGGGGAACCCTTAGCTTGTCCGAGTTCGCTAACTTAGAGGCAGAACGCCAAGCCGAAATGGGCAGTTTTTACAAATCCGCTGCCAGTTCTTCCCCAAAAAATTCTCGCAGCAAACACTTGACAAATATCTATATTAATGCTGGGGAGCTGACAGCTTTTCAACAGTTGGCCAGTGCCGAACTAGCAGCAGGAGGGATTGCCGATCGCACTGCTTGGGTATCAGTAGAAAACATTTTGCGACAATATGCACAGTATCATTTGGGTTGTGTGATTCGATCGGGTAGTTCGATCGATTCTTATTTAGAAACTTTTGAGTTTTGATCGGAAGCGAGACAAAAGTTCCGAGTTTTCTCAACGGCTTTAGCCAGTCCTAAGTTTCAAAACGTTAGATAATAAAAAAGTTAGGAATTATTAAATCTGGCTGTTCAAGCCTAGTTTGAATTTCGCATTTCCCCGAATCTCGATCATCCCCAGCGACTTTACCCCCAATCCGACCATGCGACTGTCCGATTCTGATTTGAGAATATCTGTTTTAGCCGTGACTTACCACCCGATGGAAGAAAGAGAAAATTTGCCCGACTTCGACTCTCATCCCATCTCCGATCGACAATGGAGCAAAGTACAAAACCCAGAAATGGATAAATATCCCACAACTTCAGAAACAAACTGGGATAACGGCAACGGCAAACCACCGGCAGCAATTCCCAACCTGGAAACAGCCTCCGAGTCAGCAGCCTTGCTCTCGGAACCAATTGCTGAAACTCCCGACACAGCAACAGAAACAGGATTTTTGCCAGTTCTCAAAAACCGCAATTTTCTGGCATTGTGGAGTGGGCAAGTTTTCTCCCAACTAGCAGATAAAGTTTATCTCGTACTGACGATCGCCCTCGTGGCGAGTCGCTTTCAAGCCCCGGATCAAACGATCAGCAGGTGGGTATCGGCAATCATGATTGCCTTTACAATTCCCGCAGTGCTGTTTGGTGCAGCGGCCGGCGTTTATGTCGATCGATGGGAGAAAAAAGCAGTGCTAGTCGCCACCAACCTGCTGCGCGGAGGCTTAGTTTTAACCCTCCCCCTGCTGCTGTGGCTTACTGATGACTTTGAACTAGGTCAATTGCCCCTCGGTTTCTGCTTGTTGCTGTTAGTTACATTCCTAGTTTCAACCCTGACGCAATTTTTTGCCCCAGCAGAACAGTCAGTCATTCCCCTAATTGTGGAACGTCGCCATTTACTATCGGCAAACTCTCTCTACACCACAACCATGATGGGTTCGGTAATTATTGGCTTTGCAGTCGGAGAACCTTTACTAGCTTTAGCAGACACCTTAGTGACGAACCTCGGCGGCGGACTCGGCATCGGCAAAGAATTAGTAGTAGGAGGAAGTTATGCCCTTGCCGGATTGCTGTTGCTGTCCATGAAAACAGGCGAAAAAACCGAGGTGGAACACGAACCGCCACACCCGTTAGCCGACTTAAAAGACGGGCTGCGTTACATCAATCACCAGCCTAAAGTCCGCAACGCTTTAATTCAACTAATTATTTTATTTTCCATTTTTGCAGCCTTAGCAGTTTTAGCGGTACGACTGGCTGAAATTCTCCCAGGTATGAAAGCTTCCCAGTTTGGCTTTTTGCTGGCGGCTGTAGGTGTCGGGATGGCTATTGGGGCCACGACAGTTGGCTATCTCGGCCACAAATTTTCTCATTCCCAACTTAGTTTAATCGGATCAATCGGCATGGCAGTTGCTCTGATCGGCCTTTCTGCATTTACACACCATTTGTGGATATCCGTACTATTCATTACCATGTTGGGTTTATTTGCCGCAGTGGTAGGAGTGCCGATGCAGACTACAATTCAAGCAGAAACTCCAGAAGAAATGCGGGGAAAAGTGTTCGGACTCCAAAATAATGCCACGAATATTGCCCTGAGTTTGCCATTGGCTTTGGCGGGAGTAGCCGAAACATTTCTGGGTTTGCCGACTGTATTTCTGGCTTTGGCCGGGTTAGCGATCGCTGGGGGACTCTTAACCTGCTATATTTCCCGTAGTAATCACAAAGTCGATCGACTCCCAGAAAATAACAAACTCTGATTTACTTAAATGCACATCGCTTGGCTAGGAAAAAAATCACCTTTTTGCGGTAATGTTACTTACTCTAGAGAAGTCACAAACGCACTATTAGACCGGGGGTATCAGGTCAGTTTCCTGCACTTTGCCCAAGAGGCGGAACTTGAGAGGAATCATGCTACGTGGAGTATGGCAATTGGGAAAAGAGGAAAAGGAATTTCTCAATCTTCATTTACTCAGTCTTTCCCACCCGCCAGTTGCAACGAAGTCTCATTACCCTGTCTCTACAAGTCGCAAATTTATACGATTCCGACTTTCAAATCCAGCAAAGTGTTGATGAAAGCGCTGCAGCGACTGCAACCAGATGTTGTTCACGCTTCGCTGACGCTTTCGCCTCTCGACTTTTTGTTGCCGGAAATTTGTCAAGAATTAAATATACCTTTGGTAGCAACTTTTCACCCGCCGTTCGATCGCAAATTACGCAATTTGACATCGGGAACCCAACACCTGATGTATCAACTTTACGCCCCGTTTTTGGCTCACTACGACTCGACGATCGTGTTTTCTCAGATTCAGCGGGATATATTGGTGAAATTGGGAGTGCCAGAAGAACGGGTAGCTGTGATTCCCAACGGCGTCGATGCTACTAAATATTCTCCAGGGCCTTCTAACTTGAAGTCGGAATTAAAGGCCGATCGAATTTTTATTTACCAAGGCCGCATTGCCCCAGAGAAAAATGTCGAGTCGCTGCTGAAAGCCTGGAAACAGTGCAATTTTGGCCCTGGGAACGTATTGGCGATTGTCGGCGACGGGCCCCTAGCTGCTTCGCTGCAAATGTTCTACGGCGAAGATGACGGCATCGTTTGGCTGGGATTTATTGCTGATGAGGATCGTCGCATCGAAATTCTACGCGGTGCAGACGTGTTTATTTTACCTTCGTTGGTGGAGGGATTATCGCTATCGCTGCTGGAAGCAATGGCCTCCGGTTTGGCCTGTTTGGCTACCGATGCTGGTGCTGATGGCGAAGCCTTGGAAGGAGGGGCGGGGATAGTTTTGAACACTCAGCGAGTGCGGAGTCAATTGCAAACCTTGCTGCCGCTGTTTTGCGATCATCCCGAACTAGCAATGATTTTGGGTCAAAAAGCTCGACAAAGGTCGATCGATCGGTATACTCTCAGTCAAAATATTACTGAGTTGGAAAAGCTTTATGCACAGGTTTTGCAAGACCAGCGCGTACCAATTAGCGGTTTAGCTTGATGCAGAAGGAAGAAGGAAGAAGAACCCCCCCAAGGGGGGAAGAAGGAAAAGGGAAGAGGGAAGAGGGAAGAATGCTCGTTCCCAGGCTCTGCCTAGGAACGCAGATCCGGAGGCTCTGCCTTCTGTGAGTCCCAAGCAAGGCAGAACCTCTGGGTATCGGTTCCCCGGCTCTTCCTAGGAACTAGTTGAAGGAAGAGAGAAGAAGGGAATTTTCCTTATTAATCTTTTAAGAGAACTCAAGATAGAGACTCTGGTAATTGGCAAAAATGTGCAATGGAAAAATGAGATTAATTTGGGAAAAAAAACAATCAGAACTTCGTAACAGTTCCTCATGCTCGATTGATTGAGATGTTGGAATATAAGGCTGCATTGG
>JAAUPI010000255.1 GCA_012035135.1 Microcoleus sp. CSU_2_2 | reverse complement strand
TCATTAGACATCTCCTAAAAAGAAATTAGGCGATCGCGATCGATATCGATCTGCGGGGGAGGGTGAAGCATTTGGACACAAACTAAGAGGGTTGGGGACACAGACTATCGCCCAATAAGAAGGGCGGGCTCTCTTGGCACCGCCCCTACCCCCTACATCGATCGAATGGCTTAAGATTCTTTTTAGGAGATGTCTAATAGAGATGGCGAAAAGTTCATTTGTGTTGAATGTGGATATCACGAACACGCCGATATTGGTGCCGCAAAAACTATCAGAGATCGAGCTGTGAAAATGGTACGCGGGGACTCTCGCGTTACCTGGTGTTCAACACCTAGACGCCCAAAAGATATTAACACGCTCTACGAGCAAACGTGCTGAGTTTGGGAACCTGAGCAATAGGGATATTAAGGCCGTAATGTCTTAAGAATCTCAGTCGATAAGAGCGCTGAGAGTGTCAATGACAGATTGTTGATGGCGACGCACCTGACGATTATTTCTATGTGGAATCTAAATACATAGCTCGAACCGCTATAATGCAAGTAATTCAGAAACAGAAGTACCATTCGCTAGAGGGCTAACCAATGACCGCAGCGATCGCAACACCAATCAATCAAATTAAGTTGACTCCTGGTAGCGCCATGATCGTTTCAGGGCTAACCTGGAAAACCTATGAAGCGTTGCTGCAAGACTTGGGAGATAATCGCCCAACTCGCATTGCCTATAACCAGGGAGTATTGGAAATCAGGATGCCAGGAGAACCTCACGAAATCGTCAATCGGCTGCTGGCAAAAATCATTACAATGCTGGCAATGGAGTTAGGAATGGAGGCGAATGATTTTGGTTCAACCACGCTGAATCGTGAAAGCATCGATCGCGGGATTGAACCAGATACCTGTTGAATCAATGGATTGAACTACGAAAAACGGAAACGGATCTGACTGTGTTGCCAGAAGTGCAGAATTTTGGTCGGGAATACATTGCATCAAACTGAAAATCAAAGTGTGCCATCATAATATACCCTACTTTTATCAAAAAAATTGGGTCTAAAACCCCGTCCTTCTACGACGGCTTTAGTTGTTCCTTAAAGCAATCAGTGTGCGCAATCCTCGCACGGGTGAATTATACCAAATCCGGGTTTCCCATCCCCGTTATAATTGGTATGGTGCGTCGCTATGAGATCTCCCAATAGCAACGAGAGTTGTTCGTAGCGACGCACCCTACATTTACTACATTTACGAGATTATAAAAGGGGTAAGTAACCCGGATTTGGTATTAGATGCCTGGATTACACCACCGACATACTCAAATCGCCGACTTCTTCAAGAAGTCGGCGATTTAATAAGTTCTCATACCAAATCCGGCTGATTCATCCCCGTTATAAATTGTATGGTGTGTCGCTCGTTTAATCCCGGTTTAAGCGCGAGAATTATTCGTGGCGACGCACCCTACGCTCCTGCTGATTATAAAGGGGGTAACAAACCCGGATTTGGTATCACTTGTTCAAGGATGCAAAAACTCTAAATGATCTCCGGGAATCGATCGCAATTTTGCCGCCGATCCTTGCAGCTTCAACCTGCCACGCTCTAACATGATAATCCAATCCGCGCGATCGATCACTCTCGGCCGATGACTGATGAAAATCGTAGTTTTTCCATGCCGGTACATCAACAGATTTTCTAAGACTTCCGCTTCGCTGGCCGGATCTAGCCCTGCGGTAGATTCATCTAAAATCAATACGGGCGGGTTGTGGAGAATGGCGCGGGCGATCGCCAATCTTTGTCTCTGTCCGCCAGAAATATTCGCTCCAAATTCGCCTAAAACTGTTTGGTATTTATCCGGTAATTGGCTGATAAATTCATCCGCACCTGCAATTTGACAGGCTGTGACAATTTGTTCAAAGCCAATATCTGGACTCCCTAAACGGAAATTATCGAGGATCGATCGACTCCAAAAATGTGCTTCTTGAGGAACCAACACAATCTGCTGTCTCAGACTATCGATCGACAAATCTTGCAAATTATAACTACCAATTCTAATATTACCAGATTGTAGCGGATACAAACCAGCAATTATTTTAGCTAGCGTACTTTTGCCACAACCAGAATAGCCGATCAAAGCTATAGCTTGCCCACCAGGAAAGCTGACAGAAAAGTTTTCCAGCAAGTCAAGTCTGCCCGGATAGTGAAAGTTAACACTCTTACAAATAATCTGATCGCGATCGCCAATTGTCACAAAAGGTTTATTCGTATCGCTTTTGGTTTCTGGTTCAGCATCGATAATTTCCGACAGCCGTTGCGTTGCTGTCTGGACGCGAGTCATTTCGTCGCTAAATTCTACTAAGGAATTCACCCAAGTAGTCACATTTTGATTCATAGCGATAAATGCTAGCAATTGACCGATACTTAATACTTTGTCAATTACTAAACCGCTACCAAGCCACAGCAGGGTAATACTGCCAGCCGAGGCAACAAAACCAGAAAATATATTATTGAGAATACCAATTTGGGTAGTCCGAAAAGTCAGATTTGCTAACCGACCGAAGCGAGTTTGAAATTCCTCCCAAAGTTGCTGAGTGCTGCTAGTAGTCTTAACTGTCAGCGCGCCTTTAAAGGTTTCTACTAAAACGCCTTGGGTTTCTGATTCGAGAACAAGTAAGTTCCGCGTTTTTTGCTGTAATACGGGTAAGAATACGATTGTAGAAGCAGTCATCAATAAGGCAATTAATGTCGCTGCCAATGTGAGTTCCTTGCTATAAAACAACATGAAACAGAAAGAAACCACAGCGATAAAAAATTGACTGGGTAAACTGACAGCAACTTGAGAAACTAATTGATTAATTTCTTGGATATCTTGTAATCTACTGATTACTTCACCGCTGCGTCTGGTTTCATAAAAACTCAGAGGTAAGCGCAGGAGTTTGCGCCCGAATTCCATCACGAATCCCAATTCTAAGCGCTGGGAAAATTGAGCGATTAAATTCGACTGCACCAGTCCTAAGCTGCTGCTAAATAGGTTCATGACGATAACTGCGATCGCCACACTGGCAAGAAGTTGCGTGTCACCCCGCACCAAGATATCGTCGGTAAGAATTTGAACGAGAAAAGGTGAAGAAATCGACAGCAAACCCAAGACCATATTCAGCAAGAATGCTTCCACTAAAATCTTGCGGTAAATGCCAATTCGTCGCATCCATCTCTGTAGGGAATTGGCGGATGTTTGACCGTCTGCTTGACCGAAAAACCTTTCTGCATCTGGTTCTACCAGCAAGCACAACCAATCCGTCCAAGATTCGGCTAATTCTTCTTTAGAAAGATAGCGGATACCGACTCCCGGATCGGCGATTACATATTGTTTGCCCTGCTTGCCATACAAAACTACCCAGTGATACCCTTGCCAGTGAATAATCATCGGTAAAGGCGCTTCCTCCAGCTTGTCCAAAATTGCAGGGGCTGTTCGCATCGATCGCGCATTTAGCCCGATCGTCTCAGCACCCTGTTTCAAGCCCAGTAAAGTCGTCCCCTGTTGTCCCGTACCAACCAATTCCCGCAAACGACTGATGGTAAAATTCTGCCCGTAAAATTTCGCGATCGTCGCCAGACAAGCAGCCCCGCAATCTTCCTCGCTTTGCTGGAGAACCACCTGATATTTCTTAGAATTATTTAGTTTTCTGTAGAATGATATTCCTTGCAAAAAAGGGATGTTTTTTAGCATTTTATCTAATCAGTAGAGCCTAAAGGACAATACCGATCGCCCACTACCAAATCAGCAAAAAGCACCCAGAAAATTCCGGGTGCTCGATAGTCTTATAGAGTCAGGTGCGCACTGCGCACCCTACAACGATTACCAGTAGTGATATACCGTTCTGTAGGAACCGTCACACTTCCGGCGGTACACAACATGACGACGAACCGGACGACGACAGCCGTATCTCGAAGGATAGTAGCGGCGTCGGGAATAGCGACAACCACCGTTGACGCTGGCAGATTCTTCAGCAGTTAATTCAGTAAACAAAGAAGTGTTGTTGGTTTCTTGTGCAGTTGCTTGCATGGTTGATTCTGTTTGATTTAGTGGATGAGAATAGAAACTAAAAATTCTCTAGAAAATGTAGAGTGATGATTTAGTTTCTAATATCTGACTCTTGAGTATTTGTCAGTTTCGGCAAGACGATCGATCGGTGCGCAGTGCGCCCCTACAGCGATTACCAGTAGCGATATATCGTTCTGTAGGAACCGTCACAATTCCGGACTTCTTAGTCGTAGTAGTAGTAGCGACGAGACGACACGTTGTGTACGTAGCCATGAACTGGGCGGCCATCGAAGTAAGGATTGTAGCTGTAGCTGTAGTTATTGCAGCCACCACGACGGTAGCGGCTCACATAACGACGACGATAATAACCGTGAGCACCGTTGACGCTAGCAGATTCTTCAGCCGTGATTTCAGTAAACAGTGATGTGTCTTTAGTTTCTTGCATGATGGACTCCGTTTTAGTTGATATAATTGTTGAACAGAAACTAGAAGTTTTATAAATTTTCTAGTGTTGTTTAACCACTAATATATGTTTCTCAAAAGCCTGTCGTTCTCCGGAATCTTACTGATTAATTTTAAAAATTTATCCAATCGCTCAGCCTGACTAGCTTTTCTAAACCACTAAAGTTTTATAGGTTGCTGGCGATTCGCATCGTATAGCAGTTGACAGTTGATAGTTAGACTGTTTGTGGCATTGATATCAGCAAAAAGTACCCATAAAATTATGGGTACTTGACAGAAATTAAAAATTCTCTATAAAGTGTAGAGCTGTTTTTTTAATTTCTCATATCCGATCCTTGAGTATTTGCCAGTTTTGGCAATATTACGGATCGGTGCGCACTGCGCCCTACAGCGATATCAGTAGCAGCCGTAAGAAGAACGACGGTAGTAGTAGCTGTAATAAGGACGACGGTAGCGGCTGTAATAATGGCGCCGACGATGCCGGCGGTAGCTGTAATAGTGCGCACCATTGACGCTAGCAGCTTCTTCAGGGGTGAGTTCAGTAAACAGTGATGTGTCTTTAGTTTCTTGCATGATGGACTCCGTTTGGTTGATAAAATTAATTGAACAGAAACTAGAAGTTTTATAAATTTTCCAGTCTCGTTTAATAACTAACCTATGTTTCTTAACAGCCGATCGTCCTCCGGAATATTACGGATAAATTTTCAAAATTCACCCGATCGCCCAACCAGCAGGAGCTTTTCTAAACCGCTAAAGTTTTATAGGGGCGCTGGCGATTTGGATCGTACATATACAGTTGACTCGGCTGAGGTACAAAAAACAGCATATTCAGCCCATTAGGATTGCTTTTGTTGGCATCGCTGTTGCTGCCGATGCCACTGACGCCGCTGGTAATGCTGGCGCCGCTGACAGTAGCAGATTCTGTATCCGTTAGTTCCGTGAATAATGAGTATTGTTGATTTTCAGACATGATAAACTCCTTTAAAATCTAATAAATTAAAAATTGCCAGCCAAGACTTTTTCGTCTCCCTTTCTCAGAGAGATTTTGCGAAAGCCAAAGCTTAGGTGACATATTCAATACTTCCGTCTAATTACAGTAAAACCCGGTTTTTTGACTCCTCTCTATTTTTGACAAATTTTGTCGGCTAATCCAGGGAATTTGTACGGATCTTTCGCTGTACCCTGCGAATTTTGATTCAGACTTCTAAACCTATCCCCGTTATCCGGAAAGCTAAAAATAAATCTGACAAAATAAATAAGAGACCTTCCTCCGAGTTCGCCACCATTTTTAATTTTTATAGAACCCATTTGAGATCTTTATAAATCGCCGACGATGGGTCGGATGAAGCATTTGGACATCAAACATCGGGTTTTTCTGAGTGATTGTTCCCTCGAAGCTTCATCCCTGGACCACATGAACGTTAATCTTTCTTCCTGACATCCGTTACAGAATCCGCTGCCGAACTTCCCATTACCCCCTTGCCGCCATGCCTCCTATTTCGGAACCCACACCCGCTGAAACCTTTGAGAACGAACAATTTTTGCCCCCTGTCAGCCGTTGGACAACTTTGGGGGGAATTTTGATGGTAGCCACCTTTGGAGGCGCGATCGCCCTTGCTAGCGTCAGCAAATACAGTGCTACAGTCAAAGCAGATGCGATCGTCCGTCCCGCCGGAGATGTGCGCGTCGTGCAAGCTGGAACCGAAGGAACCGTCGAAAGCATTGCCGTCAGCGAAAATCAGCCAGTCAAAGCAGGAGATCCGATAGCAGTTATTGACGCTTCCAGCTTAGGAAGTCAAAAAAACCAGTTGCAAGAAATGGTTACTCAGTCTCAGACAGCAGCAGCACAAATTAATCAACAACTGCGAGACTTGGAAAATCAAATATTCGCCAGCGCCGGATTGCCAATTAGCCAAGGTGATAGTGCCACACAACAGGTATTAGTCGAATCCGCTTTGGTAAGATTAGCAACATCCCTACCAGATGTAGCCGAACGTCTGGGCAGAAGTCGGCGGGTTTTGCTCGTGAAGCGATCGTCCATTCAACAACAATTGATTCAAGCTAAAAAAGAATTAAATCAACTTGATTTCAAACTTAAAAATAGCATAGTCCGCGCACCATCTGATGGTACAATTCTCAAATTAGAACCGCTATATCCGGGACAAACCGTGCAAGCAGGAAGTGCGATCGCCCAAATCGTCCCCAGTGGCGTACCTCTGGTAGTCAAAGCCAGAGTAACATCCCAAGACATCGCTGGCATCGAAATCGGGCAACCGGTACAAATCAGAATTTCGGCTTTACCTTTCCCCGACTACGGAACATTGAAAGGAACTGTCAGCGAAATTGCCCCAGATGCGATCGCCCCTCAAAATCCTGCTAATAATTTAGGTGGCTCTTATTACGAAGTTTCGATTAAACCAGAAAAAAATTATTTAACCAGAATCGAATCCGCTAGCGGTAACTTCTTGGGAGGTCCCCAAACAAATGAGCCGCGCCAATATGCAATTCAATCTGGAATGGAGGGAAGAGCCGATATTATTACCGGTCAAGAAACAGTATTGACATTTATTTTGCGGAAGGCAAGGTTGATGACAGATTTGTAATTTTTTCATAACTTACGCACGAGTGGTCAGAAACCGGGTTTTTTGCTGAGAAGACGCGTGACAGCGCAGAACCCCCCAAAACCCGGTTTCTTTTAACGGCAATGCCGTTTCCCTACGATTTAATAATTCAATTTTCCGACCATTTTAATAATTTCGTCATACCAGAATAAGGACACGGCAATGCCGTTTTCATACCATTAATAATTCAATTTTCCGACCATTTTGACAATTTCGTCACACGGGAATCAGGAGACGGTAATGCCGGTTTTCATACCATTAATGATTCAA
>JAAUPI010000254.1 GCA_012035135.1 Microcoleus sp. CSU_2_2 | reverse complement strand
CTTTTAACTTTTCTCAAAAAGTAGGATTCCCTACACATGGACTGGTAGTGATAGTTGGCGATGCTGCGACGGGCAAAGGCGAAATTGTCAAGGGGATTACGACAAAAAAGCAACTTGATGATGCCGTTAGCGCAGGCTTAAAAAAATCATCAACTGGCAAAGTCCACGTCGAAACAGATATGCGGGCGATGTACAATCCAACTCGGATGAAAAATATCGAAAATGCTACTCTCGATTTAGTGAAAAAGTTTTACCAATTCTGCCCGGAGTGTAGTTGGCCGGGATTCGAGATTGCCGAAAAGAAAATAGGATTGCCCTGCGAACTTTGCTGTCTTCCGACTCAACTAGTGCGATCGACAATTTATAAATGCAAAAAATGTAGCTATACTAAAGAAGAAGTATTTCCAGACGGTCGAGAGACTGCCGATCCTGCTCTGTGTCAGTATTGTAACCCTTAAAATAAATGATCGCCCTAGAAACAGAACGCAATTGGAAACCGGTTATTCAAGAATTTGAGGTTGTAGTTGGCACAAAAGGTGTCGTGCAACGTCGCGAAGAATTGCTAGTCTACGAGTGCGATGGACTTGCCAGCTACCGCCAGCGGCCGGCCTTGGTGGTATTGCCTCGAACTACGGAGGAAGTGGCAAAAATCTTGAAAATATGCGATCGCAATTCAATTCCCTGGGTAGCCAGAGGTGCCGGTACCGGTCTTTCTGGCGGCGCTTTACCCGTCGAAAACTGTGTGTTGATTGTCACCGCCCTAATGCGAAAAATCTTAAAAGTAGACTTAGAAAATCAGCAAGTTGTCGTGCAACCGGGAGTAATAAATAACTGGGTAACTCAGGCGGTTAGCGGTGCCGGTTTCTACTACGCACCCGACCCTTCGAGTCAAATTATTTGTTCGATCGGTGGTAACGTTGCTGAAAATTCTGGTGGCGTTCATTGCCTCAAATATGGAGTCACAACTAATCACGTTTTAGGATTAAAACTGGTACTACCAGATGGTTCAATTGTTGATGTCGGTGGCGAAGTTCCTGAAATGCCCGGTTACGATTTAACTGGTGTATTTGTCGGTTCCGAAGGCACTTTGGGAATAGCGACAGAAGTGACTCTGAGAATTCTGAAAGCACCGGAATCGATTTGCGTTTTGCTAGCGGATTTTACCAGTATTGAAGCGGCGGGAGAAGCGGTTTCAGATATTATCCGGGCTGGGATTATTCCCGGTGGCATGGAAATCATGGACAACATCAGTATTAATGCTGTAGAAGATGTTGTCGCTACCGGATGCTATCCCCGCGATGCGGCGGCGATTCTGCTAGTAGAAATTGATGGCTTAGAAGTTGAAGTTGCGACAAATAAACAGCGCATTTCTCAAATTTGTCAGCAGAATGGTTCACGGAATATCACCACTGCTCATGATTTAGAAACGCGGATGAAAATTTGGAAAGGCCGGAAAGCTGCTTTTGCGGCAGCAGGTCATTTGAGTCCAGATTATTACGTGCAAGATGGCGTAATTCCCCGAACCCAAATGGCTTATGTTTTGAAAGAAATTGAGGGTTTGAGTGAGAAATACGGCTATCGCATTGCCAATGTATTTCATGCGGGAGATGGGAATTTACACCCGTTAATTCTGTACGATAATTCCGTGGAAGGAGCGCTGGAAAAGGTGGAGGAATTGGGCGGCGAAATTCTAAAACTTTGTGTGAAAGTTGGGGGAAGTCTTTCGGGAGAACATGGCATCGGTGCTGATAAGAAGTGTTTTATGCCGGATATGTTTTCGGAGGTGGATTTGGAGACGATGCAGTGGGTACGCGAGGTGTTTAATCCGAAGGGTTTGGCGAATCCTGGAAAGATGTTTCCGACGCCTCGCAGTTGCGGGGAAGCAGCGAGGGCGAAGGTTGAAACTGTTAAGAAGTTGGAGGGTGCGGAGGTATTTTAAGGCTTACAGCATATTTCATTTATAGAACCCCTTTGAGATCTTTTAAATCGCCTGCGTACCCGGAGGATGAAGCATTTGGACATCAAACATCGCAATTTTTTAGATAAATTGTTCCCTCGAAGCTTCATCCCTACACTACTAATGTTAATCTTTGTTGTATGAGGCTAACGATCTAAAGGCTGACAGCCTTTGAGATGTCAAATGGGTTCTATAGAAGATGGGGTTTTATACCCCGATTGGGAACAGGAACAGGAAACTGTTGCCCGTTCCCTGTTAAGAGTTCCCTTCTTCGATAAACTTCAGCCAGGTGCTGAATGCTTAAAAATTTAATTTTTCTTAAGTAATTTCTTGACCAACTTAGGAACTTCTGAAGGCCGAGTCGCCACTGGTATCTCGGCCTTTTCAAAGGCAGCCATTTTATTTTCTGCTGCAATCCCAAACGCTGTCTGTGCGGCAGCCCGAGAACTGATCAGGATACCGGCATGGCCCAAAGACGGCCCTTTGGGAGCGTAGCGACCCGCCAGGTAGGCAACCACCGGTTTGTCGATCGCCTCAGCGATATAAGAAGCAGCAGCCTGTTCGCTCCACCCGCCAACTTCCCCGATCAAAACGATCGCCTCCGTACTCTCATCTTCGTCCAAAATTTGCAGCCACTGCATAAAAGAAGAACCGACAATCGCATCGCAGCCAATACAAACCCCGATCGACTGACCCAAGCTGGCATTAGTTAATTCTAGAGCAACTTCGTAAGTCAAAGTGCTGCTGCGACTGATCACCCCCACCGGACCGGGAGTATAGAATGCCTTGGGGTGAGTTCCCAGCAGCAGCTTGTCCGGCACAATAATTCCCGGACTGTTGGGGCCGACAACCAAAGTTTCCGTTAACTCTGCTTTTCTGACTAAGCGCACCATATCCAGGGGAGGCACTCCCTCGGTGACAATCGCGATTTGCCTAATTCCTGCTGCGATCGCTTCCAGGGCCGCATCCAGCACCGAGTAAGGCTGCACCAAGATTACCGTAGTGTCAATGTGACCAACTGTCGCCAGGGCCTGTTCCACCAGATCAAAAATCGGAATTCCCTCCAACTCCTGCCCCCCTCGACCGGGACTGACACCGGCGACTACATTAGTGCCGTATGCTTTCATCATTAGGGCAGCGCGGGTTGACGCGGGAGATTCTGTAATGCCTTGTATTAGGACTTTGCTCTCAGGAGTTAAATTCATCTTGCCTTTTGCCTTCTACCTGCTGCCGAAAGAGTGCGACTACTTAGCCAAGGATACAGCTTGTGCCACAGCCTCATCTAAAGTGGCTGCTAGCTGCACGGGCAACTGCCCCAAACGATCTCTGACGGAGTCTCGATCGATCCCAACCAGGCGCAGCACTAACTGGATTTGGCGGTTGGCGCGAGTTTTCCGTTCCAGATAGCTCGCCACCGCTGCGGTCATTGCCTCGCTAGCTCCAGTGCCACCCAAAATATTCACAAGTACCACCTTAACGCTTTTATCCTGAGCGACTAAATCCAGACCCTGCTCCGCACGTTCGCGTAGGGCATCTGCTGCCTCGTAGCACTCTAGCGAACCAAGATTCACAAAATTTGCTGGTTTACCTTTGGCGTGGGTTACAGCATCCAGAGTTGCCATTGTCAGACCCACCCCGTTGCACAAAACCCCAATATTCCCTTCTAGTTCTACCAGGTTCAGGGATTCGGAATTGGAGATTTGGGCTGGAGAGTTGGGGTCAAACTCCGGCGACGAGTGTACCACGTCCGACTGGGAATGCCGACGATCGCTCGGAGAATAGGGATTTCTCCTATCTCCTAGCAACCCGCTGCTTTGCCTGTTACCGGAGAGTACAGCCAAGTCTCGGTGGCGTCCCAAGGCTTGGTCGTTGGCACTAACTTTACCGTCTAAGGCCATTACCTCTCCCGTCGGACTGATGCCGAGAGGATTAATTTCTACTAGATCTAGATCCTTTTCGACAAACAGCCGATACATTTTCTCGACTATGGTGCTCACCGACTGAATCAAGTTTCCCTGCAATTCCATTTTCAGCATCAGACGCCTAGCGTAGAAAGGCGAAAAGTCTTGGTCTACGGCAACCTGCTGCATTTGTTCGATCGCCCCTTCTACATTCATGCCTCCTTGTTTCGAGCCCAGAAGTACGGGGCGTCGCGCCACGGGGTCTAGGAGTACCGCCAAGTACAATTCTTGGTCAGCGTTGTACTTAGCCTCTGCCAGCAGGACTTGCGGATACTCCGATTCGATCGGTAAATTAAAAATTGTTTGAGCCGCAGCCACTGCATCGATCGTATTCTCAACAAACTTAATGCCACCTGCTCTGCCCCGTCCGCCTGCGCGCACTTGCGACTTTAGTACAACTGGGTAGGGTATTTTCAGTCCTTTGAGGTCTGCGGGATTGTCAATCCGCTGCGAGGGCAAAATTGGAATTGCCATCTGGCGAAATAAAGCTTTAGCTTGGTACTCTAACAAATCCATCTTATAGCAGTTGACAGTTGACAGTTGACAGTTACATATTACCCGATCGAACCGTTTATAAAGCAAGGGTTCAGGACTCTATACATCTTCTCTTAAAATTCATAACTGTAGCCGTTAGCTTTATGAATTCTGCTTAGATACTTGGGATGAACATCAAATTTATTAGCCGTGGTTTTTAAGCCAAAACTTGGTCTACTCTAATGGTAATCGGTCCTCAAAATTGACCTAGATCTTTTTGATTCGGGTCAATCGATTTGAGATTTGAGATTTGAGAATCTACCCCACGGATGAATCCAGGGGCCCCAGACCAAATTGCTCGATCGTCAACTATCAACTGTTAACTGTCCACTAAGAGGGCGGGCACGGGGCACCGCTCCTACCTGTCAACTGCTAGATCACCTAATCAGTGCCTCGATGGACGGTTTTGACCCATTTTAGCCGCTTTGGCCGCACTGAAATCCGAGCCGTCACCATCCCTACCAGCAGCCAGTGGAACATATACACAGTAGCTTGTATAGTTTCCAGCAAGGTGGCAAAAACTATCTTGATGTCAAATTTGGTAGTCTCCTTGCGAGTGCGGCGCAAGCCGACAAACATTCCCACCACAGACAGGGTAACAGTCATCAAAGTCAGGGGACTGGCGATCGGCATCCGGCGCAGCACAATTGACATCAAACAGTCGGGCAGCGCGGCTGTGGGCAGGATATACTGAGTGACCCAAAATCCAAATAAATCCCAAGTTTTCGCAGTTCCCATGCGGTTGCGAACAATGAGCTGCCAGTAGTCAAGATAGCGCTGATAACCACCTTCTGCCCAGCGATTGCGCTGGTGCCACAAAGCCCGGACGTTAGTCACTCCCTCTTCTGATACGGCTGGGAAAGCTAGAAATTCAATGTCCCACCGATCTAAGTGCAGCCTCACCGTCAAATCCAAGTCGTCAGTAATTGTCTCCTCGTTCCAGCCTCCGCAGCATTCCAATGCAGTGCGACGCATAAATTGACCGTTACCGCGCAATTCTCCAATACCGCCGATCGCCGTCCGTTGTTGCTGGAAAAAACTGTCGAGGGCCATTTCTGCTGCTTGGCTGCGAGTCCAAAAATTCAGAGGGGCATTGGCTATTGCTTTTCTGATTTGCACCGCCCCGACTTGCGCTCGATCGAACACCGGCAGCACCCGTCGCAGCAAGTCTGGCGTCACAGTTGCATCGGCGTCAAATACCGCCACAAATTCCCCGTGAGTCAGGGGCAATACTTGATTGAGAGCTCCCGACTTGCCGCCACTGGCATTTGCCCCTCGGCGAAAAACTTTGAGCTGCGGGTATTGTTTGCTTAGTTGTTCCAATATCGACGGGGTGCTGTCAGTGCTATCATCATCGATCGCCCAAAGTTCGTAGCGGTCGATCGGATAGTCCAAATTGCAGATTGACTTTACCAATCTGGCAATCACCGCTTCCTCATTTTTCGCCGCCACTAGCAGCGACACGTAGGGCCAATCCTCTCGATTTTCATCTGAAAGAGGTGTCAATTCTGGTTTGGGCGATGCAAATATAACTCGAAATGCGTGCATCCACAGCAGTCCCGTCAACCCCCATACTACCCAGGCGCCCCAAGAAACCAAGTGCAGAGCGATCGTGCCGCCCCAGATCGCACTTAGCAGCACAGCCGCTTTGCCCCGCCGTCCCCGGTACAGATTTTGAGGAAAAGAGGGAGAACCCAGCACAGACACCGCAACCGGAAGTTCTACTTCGGTTGCTATCTCAAACTCCCTGTCACCACCAGGGGGCATAGTAAATACCTTGCCTCGATTCGAGTTTGACCTCGAACTCCGATCCTCTTCAAGAGCTAAATCGGGGATATCCAAGTTAAGCTCGCTGCGAGCGTTGTTTTCTGGCCAAGAACTCTCCTGCATAGGTTACTTGATTTAACCACCAATAGTTTTTGATTTTAGAGATAAGTATTTACTGTATCAGTTTCTGGGATTTTGTCTAAAGCCGACGGGAGCTTGACGCCAGCGTTCCCTGCTCGCAACCGGGGCTAGTGGCGAAACTGCGGCATCGAATAGACTATTAGCTAGGATGACTTTGTGCTTGGGATCGAGCTAAGAGTGTCAAAAATTGCTAGTAATTATCAGGAGATGGAAATATGCCTATTCCTCAACTAAAGCCAGCCGATGACAAAGAAGTCAAGGTCTATTCGCCTTTTTGCCAAGAGCCTCGGCGCAAGTTTTTGCCACACGCTATTGCTCTCTACAAGATCAAAAGCTTGGAGGGGGAAAGAAAAATTGACGGTGGCGACGACGTTCCGTTTGTAGCTAGTTGGAATATCTCGTCGCTGCCGATCGATTTGACCCGCTGTCGGGTGTTGTTTGATGGCAATGCTGAACTCAGCTATGAAACGACTATGCAAAGCTCTGAGTTTGTCAGTTGCTTAATTGAGGTACTCTTGACTTATCAGCGCACTCGCAGCGTCGATTTTTCTAAAGCGTTTTACCGGAAGCTAATGCGCATGGATGAGTGACACTCTCTCGATTTCTAATCAGGAGCTTGACTTAAGTGGCAAATAGCTTGCTAAGCTTATCCATAGTTAGCGATCGCGAGAGAGTTTATGTGGAAAGTGGCAGAGTTTGCAAAATTATCTGGAGTATCGGACTCAACATTGAGGCGCTGGGAAAGGGAAGGCAAATTAATTCCCCCGCATGACTTTGGGCAAGTAACTACATCCAACTAAGTTTAACTATGTTTGCCATCAAGCGAGCGCTCAAATTAAATAATCGGGAAGCGACCTGGATGGCAAAACACGCAGGATTCCGGCGGGTTGTCTTCAATATGGGGTTGAGTTTGCGAACTCAAATGTACGGTGAAGGTGAGTTTTCCGACTCAAAAGTCATCAACGAAGTCAAGAAAGTTCTGACCAACTATGTCAAAAAACAACCCGAATGCGATTGGATGAACCAGTTATCTTCTC
>JAAUPI010000253.1 GCA_012035135.1 Microcoleus sp. CSU_2_2 | reverse complement strand
GAGTCGGCTCGCAACTTGTCCACAGGCGTTAATTCGGGTGTAGCCCACCCTAATTGAGTTAATTTTAGTTGAAGCTTTTAGCCATGAGTCATCCACTATTTTCAACCAATTTAACGAAACGCGGACTTCCGTTCGACCTTGTAACAGGCTGGTCAGTTTTGACAAAACTGTGGTTTACAAACCAGATAATTAAGCCTTTTTTAGGCATTGGTTTAATCATACCGTCCACAATGTTAATCAGTCAAGTTAAGTATGACTAAGTTTAGTAAAGTTTTTGGCTATTTAGTCCAACTCCTCCGCATACACCCGACGAATTCCCATCCGCCAGTTCCGATGATTTTGCGACGCAATAAATATTTTAAGATTTCATGGTCTACACTGGGAAAATACTTGCGAATATCGCACTGTAAAACATAGCGGCTGGAACGAGCAAAATCTGTGAAGCGGCGCAAAGCACGGTGCGTACCAAAACCCAATCGATTTGCATAGGAATCGGCAATAAAAGTTCGATCGAATATAGGTACAATAATATTACACAGGGCATGATGAACTACCCTGTCTCTATAGGGTGCTGCTGAAATCATCCGCCTTTTGGGTTCGACAATTTCAAAAGTTCTATACTTTCCAGGACAGTAAGTTTTATCGATTAGTTGCGTTTTTAGTTTTGGCAGTTCGGTTTCTAAATTATAGTTGAACGCTAGGACATTATCTCGGAAGCGTTTCCCCCTTTGGGCTGTCTTTGCTGCTGCTAACAGGTTCTCAAATTCGATAATCTCAGGCCATAAATTACCATATCGCTTCATGTTACAGCACTTGTAAATGAGATACAAAGAGATCGTGGGTAGGGACACTCCAAGAACCCATTCGTGTTAACTTAAGCTGTGAGTCCGCCAGTCCTCTCGTTCACCCGGTAGTCCGCCAGGGAATTAATTCCCTGTCTCATAGCGAAAGTCCTCTGAAGAGGACTAGGGATTACTATTTTGAGCGGGATTAATTTACAAAAAAAACACCAATCTCAAGCACATTCTACAGTCCTCTTTCAGAGGACTTATGCTATGAGACAGGGGTTTTCAACCCCTGGCGGATTGTGGCACTAACGACAAATTCCGATGGGGGTTTAAACCCCTGCCGGACTTACGCGCTGCGACAGAGAAACCGGGTTTTTTACCAAATCTGTGGGTAACACCAAAGTATTTTCGCAAAAACCCGGTTTCTGAATCCTGCGTCCAGGACTAAATTTAACAGACAACTATCAACTGTCAACTAAGAGGGCGGGCACGGGGGCACCGCCCCTACCACAGGTCAACTATCAACTGTTTGTCGCTGTTTTTGTTGTTTGATCCAGCCACCGAGTTCAACACCGATTTCGTTGATTAGTTTACTGGCATATTCGTACCGTTCCGCTTTCACCAGCTCGAAATCTAATAAAAGTCTGGTTTGATGCCGTAAAATATCTAAACTGCTGTTGAGCGGTTCTAATATCGTTAGTTTGTCTTTTGTATATCTTGCCTGAATCAGATTTTCGAGGAACTCATACAATCTAGCAATCATTCTATCACCCAATATGAATTTATGATCTCTTGGCAACCGATTGAGTATCGGCACGTACCATTTGATTAAATCGTAGGTTTTTTGAATGATTGACAGTTCTTGCATTGGATCATACTACCACGTTTGGAGTCATTTTTTGATAAAAAAAATCGAGTCGCCAGAGGCGACCAAAAAGTAAAAAATTAAGAAGTGTAAAGAGCAAGATGGTAAAAGTGTAAAGAGCTATTAAGTCCACGCGATGACGCAGACAACACGAAAACCGAAGCTGCTGAAGTTGACGGCCGGCGCAAGATAGTAGTAGCGAATAGCCGATCGGCAATACCTCGGAGAGCTGTACCAAGAACCACCGCGCAGCAGCCGGGATCGGTTATCATCTATTGTGTTGACTAATAAGTCAATATAGTTTTGATAACGATTATCATTACAAGTCTCATCCCAAACCGTACCATCGATCGGCGCACCTTGATAACCATCGTGCCAAGGATCAGCACACCACTCCCAGACGTTTCCGTGCATATCGTAAAGTCCAAAGGCGTTTGCTACGCCAAAACTGCCCACAGGCGTTGTTTCTTGGCGGTAAATTCCTTTCGGCCCTTGACCGTAGGAACCCGACCACTTGTTATCTTTATCATCTGTACCTCTATAATTCACTAAATCTGTCGTTATCGTTTCCCCAAAATGAAAAGGCGTGGTTGTCCCGGCCCTACAAGCATATTCCCATTCGGCCTCGCTGGGCAGGCGGTAGGTTTTACCTGTTTTTTGCGACAACCTGGCACAAAATTCGATCGCCTGATACCAAGAAACTTGTTCTACAGGTCGATTTTCACCTTTGAAGTAAGATGGATTTGATTTAAGGTCGTAATGGATTTTGGGTAATTTAGCTACTGCTTGCCACTGCGCTTGAGTAATCGGGTATTTTCCCATAAAAAAAGGTTTGACACTCACCTGATGTTGGGGTTTTTGATTGTCATAACTTTCTGCTTCCTGTTCCGGCGCACCCATCATGAACCTACCCCTGGGGATGTAAACCATTTCTAAGGTAGTTTTGGCACCTAAATCTTCAGTAAAGTATGCAGTTTCTTTAGTTTGGGGTTCGCTAATTTTACCTTGAGGATTAACGCTGACAGTTTCAAAGCTAAAAGTTTTGGCGGGGACAGGATGGGTAGGTAAATTAACCCTGACTCCAGCAACAACAGCAGATTTTCCAGTTTTGGGCAACTCATCAAACAACTCAGTTGCTTGTGTATAATTTCCTCGTGCCGTTTGTTTCATTGCTTCTGCTAGAGTCAGCAAAGGTTGAAAATTGCGCAGGGGTTCTGCTAAAGTTTCTACTAGCGATGCTTTTTGCAACCATTGAGGGAGATTTGGCTGTTGCAGCAATTTACTGAGAGTCTGAGTTAATTCTGCTGCTGCTTTCCCCGGTTCGACATAAGCCAAAGCCGTCCAATATTGAGCTTGTTTTAATCCTGTAATATTCGATTGAAAGTTGCGCCGGACATATTTGAGTAAAAATTGCGATAGTTCGCACAAACGTTCTTGACTCAAACCCTTTAAAAGTTCTTGACGGACGGCGATATCCATCTCATATAATTCTCGATCCACTTGGCTGCACAAATCGGATAATAATAAGTCAGCAACTGCAATCCAAGGCACTTGCAATCTTGGCTGAAAAGGGTAATCCCGCAAGCGATAAAGCAAATCCGGTGTCAAAGCCAGGGGAAAAGCTGCGTGGCGGGCGAATTCCAGATCAGGTTCGTAGGACTCAGAAACCGGGTTTTTTACCAAATCTGCGGGCTGTGACGAAGAATTTTCGTAAAAAAACCCGGTTTCTTTGGTTGGGGTGCGTAAGTCCTGAAAACGCTTTCTGAATGCTTCAATGCGATTAATCGCCTCTTGTTGTTTGGGGTCATTTACCATTTCTGTAAATTGAATCATTGCAGCACCTCATATCATCTCTAGGAACACGCTTCATATTACTCGTTCCCAGGCTCTGCCTGGGAACGCAGATCCGGAGGCTCTGCCTCCAATTTTCCAGCTCTTAGAGCGAGGCAGAGCCTCTAGACATGGGTTCCCAGGCAGAGCCTGGGAACCAGGATAATCGATCGGACAAAATACCAATTGCTTTGTGAAAGCCTGCACTATCGGCGGGAAACATTTTGATATTTTTCAATTTAGCAATTTCTGCAGCCGTTGTCTCTCGCCACGTAGATTCCGGGACAGGATTCAACCAAACAATCGTTTTGACTTGCTGTTTTAAGCGTTGCAAAAACGATTCAGTTTCCTCGATGCGCCGGGGAATATAATCTCGCCTTGCCGCACCGGCATCGCTAAAAATCAAAACAACAGTATGTTGGGAAGCCAGCCCCGCCAAAACTTGTTCTACAGGAATTTCAGTATTAAATTGCGAGTCACAATACAACTCACTGTGAGGATAATTATGAAAATAATAACAGCCTTGAGGCGTCAAACATCCTGTTTGTTGCGCGGTAGAGACTAATTGGCGAGATAAAACATGAAAAGGCTGCATGGAACCCCTCCAGTCAATCAGCAACAACAAGGAACCATATTTAAGGCGACGCGGCTTCATGATCGGCAGCACTAATTTACCTTGACGTTTGATTTGTTCTATAGTAGCAGCAACATCTAATTCTAGCTTAGTTCCAGCACGGACCGATCGTTTGAGATTGTACCAACCCTGTACCATTTCCTGTCCCGTAACAGGCAAATAATCCTCCGGGTTGGCTGTGGGTTTAAAAGCGACAAAATCTGGTTTTTGAGATGTTCTGACAGCTTTCACAATTTCCCGATCTTCCTCTACTGTAACAGCAGTACCCAACTGGGGAGTGGCGGGAAAAAAGAAATATTTTCCTGTCGGTTTTTGGGGCGCGGGAGAGGGTGTGGGAGTGAGTGGTGGCGGTTTTTTGTTAGACTTAGAAGTCTCTGACTTTGGCGATTGAGAAGGCTGGAAGGTAGAAACTGAATCTTGAGGAACTACTTGCCGAAAAATTTCCTCAAATTGTTGTTTTTGAGAGCTAGTTTTCACCCAAATAGTTTGGAGTAATAGCTTCAACAACTCCGGTTCCAACGGATCGTAAATATCTGTTTGCAAAGCTTCGACAAGTAAATTGTAATCGCAGATACCCAAAGGAAATCCGGCTTGCCGCAATCGGCTGAATAATTCGGAGAAAGGCAAGTTAAGCTGACTCGAATTATTCATCTTCATCTCCCGATAAGCTTTTGGCTATGTCCAAATCCTCTCGACTTTTGAGTAATGTATTGGCATAGGGGATTTTGCGCTGTGTTAAAAGTTGCTCGACATCTTTCTGAGGTACATGCAGGTGCAAAGCCTGAAACCAATCTAGCAATTCACTAATGCTAATCTTTTTCCCGAACTTTCCTCTTTCTTCATCCATTACATCGCGAAGTTTTAAAAAGCTATCCAGAGCTTTATTTGTCAATTTTTGCGACCATTTTTCACCCATTCTAGCTTCAACTATTTTGCGTAAATTTTCCTTGTCTGGAAACTCAAAATGGTAATAGAGACAGCGCCTTAAAAAAGCATCCGGTAATTTCCTACAAGCATTGCTAGTAATAAAAATAATCGGCTCAAACCCTTCTTGGATGCGAATTTCTTCTCCTGTTTCTCGGACAAAAAAGCATTTTCCTTCAAGTTCCAAAAGCAAATCGTTCGGCAAATCGGGATCGGCTTTATCAATTTCATCAATTAAGACAACCGCGCGCTTACCTTCCTGAGAAGCTTTGAAAGCTTTGCCGATCGCCTGCCATTTAATATATTCTTTATGATCGGGGTCTTTAAGTCGATCTTGAATCTTTTCTTTTTCGGAGTCGATACCAGAGAGTTGTGCGTCGTACAGTCGCCTCACTGCATCATAGGTATACAAACCATCTAACGCTCGATCTGTGGATTTAATATACCAATCATCATAGGGCCATTTAAGATTATTGTTATAGCGCTTGCTAAATTCATAAGCCACAGCTTTGGCTAACTTTGTTTTACCGCATCCCGGTTCCCCTTCGAGGAGTAACGGCCTTTTCAAGTTAATCGCCAAATTAACAGCTTCAACTAAACCCTGACAAACATCTGCTAAATAAGGATAAAGAGTTTCCCCTGTATCTGGATCTTTTTCACCAGCTTTGGGCTGGAATTCGATTTTTCCGGTGAATTCAAGTTTCAAGTTATTTTCACCTACAATTTTTTCCATGAACCTTGATACTCCTCCCAATTTAAGTTACAAAGATAGTAGACAGATTTGAGTAAATCTTCCGATCGCCCTTGGCTTTGATTCCAAATAAATTCGCCAATATTGTTACCAATGGATGACGATAAATTATTGTTTATGGTTCTCTGGATGAATTTATTCACTGTTTCGAGATTTGTCCATTTCATTATATCATCATTGGTAAATTCAGAAATTAAAGGCATTTCAGTGATGGAACAATCGCTTTCTCGAACCGGCTCGTAAGCTTCCGATTCCTCTTGAGATGATGAGTCGATCCATACCATCAATAGTTTTTGTTTTAGCTGAGTTTGAGATGCGGAAAATTGATCGAGTAATGGTTGATACAATAAATTAAATAATTCGTAAAATTCTGTTGATTGCTGCCGCTCATTTGTGACAAAGAATAAAACAACTGTTTTCTGGTCTTTCAGCATTTTCTTATGAATTTCTTGAGCAATTGCGTTAGGTTTTTTCTTGCGTTCTAGTTTTTCAGGTAGCCTCAGCCCTGTAATAATAGTATTCAACTTCTCTCTAGAATCCGACTCAATCTGAGTGGTAAAAAAGATATCAGCTTTTTGAATATTGTTATCAACTGGTTGCACCAAAGTTTTTATCAACCAAAACATAGGGATCTGCTTCCCTGGAAGTGGGCGAAATCTCAAACAGACTAAATTAGATGATTTTTGGGCTAAGTTTTGGAATTCTGCAACTTGGCGCTTGTGATTTAAGTCCCACAACAAAGTTTCTAGTTGTTTCCAGCGAGGCATTTCTCGTTCTTGCGTGCCTATTTCCTCGCGAGCCAAACCTAGAACAATACAAATACCTTTAAAAGCCTCATCTTCAATGAATCTTTCTGCTTTTAAAAATTTATTCCAAGTTCCGTGAATGTTATATTTAAGGTTCAGATAATTATCGAGAAAATCTTCTATACTCGAACTATAATAAGGAACAAAGTAATCTCTGATTGTTTCTAAGAAAATTTTTTTGCACTTTAATTCTGGCATCGTTTCACTAATTTTATATGCCACTTCTTTATTAGTGAAAATCCCTCGATGGGTTAAGTATTGAAAGTCGGTTAAATCGAGTCCATCTTCGAGTGTTTTCCCGCAAGCTGCTAAAGCTGTGTTAATGTGATATTTGGCAACTTGCCAACGCACTTGCTGCCTGCCGCCTCTTTCTTCTAACGTTTTTTTGACTAATTCCAGTTTGTCCGATCGCACTTTCCAACCCATTACCACATATGCTCCAATTTGTCAACGATCTGCTAAAAAGCGAATTTTTCGCGATCGTTTTCGTATAGATAAGGAACTGTTTGACTAGAAGAAAGCCAAACAGGAGAGATTTTATGAAGACTCAAAATTTTAACCAGATAGTTGCGATCGCAGCCGCAGCCACTTTAACCCTCACATCTGGAGGAGTCTCGCTGTCTTTGGCTTGCCAGGAAACGCTGTCTCCCCAACAGGAAAAGCTGTTTGATAAAACGCTAGCAATTTCTGGGGGTGGCGCATTAACTATCTTTGAATTGCTGCGTCGCAAGTCAAGATAAAATTAGGATTTACAGCAGATTGCAGATTTATGAGGTACATTTAAGAACCCCGTAGGGACACGGCAGTGCCGTGTCCCTACCTTTTTGTTGTACCTCACATGACTTGAA
>JAAUPI010000252.1 GCA_012035135.1 Microcoleus sp. CSU_2_2 | reverse complement strand
GTCAATCTTTCTTGAATCTTAACATTTTTAGCGGTGTAAAAAGGGCTTTCGCCCTTATACTTAAGATGATAATGAATACACAGGCTGGAAAGTCTGGTATTTAATACTCACAAAAAGGTACGCGGGGGCTCCGCGAAACCAAGGGCATTGACCCTTAGACGCTTGAGGAGCTTGTTGAAAGACAAGGATAGCAGCCTACCATTTTTGGCAACAGGATTGCGCCCAGGAACCCTAGTAATAGGGATATTAAGACCGCAACGTCTTAAGAATCTCAGTGTCTTTAGACCTGAGAGTGTCAATCCCTATTTTTAGCTCAAAAGGCGGGAATCCCCACACCATACCGTACTCGGTTGGTGTGGGATGAGAGACAAGCGAAGCGACGATTGCCCATCGACCGTCGTACAGTGTCAACCCTTCGGCACACTCAGGGCAAGCTGTCCACTGCTATAAATGCTGAGTAGCTTAGCAGCGAAATTGGGCTTGCTTGTTAATAGGGCAGCCTTCGACTAGGCTGCCCTATAACTTACTCCTCTTCTTCTGTTTGCCACTGCCGCCAAATTTCAAAGCCATTAAATCCCCTGTATTGCAGGTAATTCAAGACTTTACCCTTAGTTTTTGGATCTACTTTTCCCCAAGCATCGATTTTGTATTTCCGCATGACTTTGGCTTTTAATTCGGCAAGTTTTTCTGTTTCAGAGTCCAGATTTTCAGAAACTTCTGCTTCCCACACTTGCTCGAACAAATCGCTGGCAATTCCTTTTTGTAGGCACTTGCGCTTCACCGCAGACTTCCCGTATTTGCCCGCAGCAGAGGCGATCGAATTCGCCACCAAGCGAGTGTCGGACTGATAGCCCCGGTCTTGAATTTGCGCGATCGCCTCCAATATTTCCTCATTGTCAAAACCTTTCTCTTGCCCCTTTTTGCGAAGTTCAGAGGCACTGTAGTCTTTGCGAGACAAGAGAAAATAGAAATAGTCCAGACAGCTCATCAGTTAAATCGAAGGGTTGCGCGCAAATACTAATGTAGCGAAAATGAAATCCAGTCACCTTGCCTAAGGCTGAATCCATCGCGATCGCTGCTATTCTTCTGTTTCCTCCTCTTCATCATCCAATTCAACATCAGGTCTGTCCGCGTCGATCTGAATCAAGCGAATGTGCTTGTATCCGAGTTTAATTTCAAACTCGTCTCCCGGCTTTAATCCCATTTCTTGGGTATAATTTGCGCCGATCACGATCGAACCATTCTTGTGAACGCTAGCTCGATAACTCGCTTCTCGCCCGCGTCCATCAGCTTTCGACTTTTCTAGCTCAATTCCCTTAGCAGCTAGCACTGCATCGTAAAACTCAGCTAGATTAATCCGCGTTTCTCCACTCTTGCTGACTGTGAAGTAGCCACAAAGCTTTGCCAGTTCTCTGCGCGGCAAATCACTGCCTTTGATTTTTTGAAGCAGACCTTTTCCTGTTAAGGGTGCTGTAGCTGTTTCTGCCATTGACCGTACCTCGCTTATTGGACTTTACTTATATCAATTACAACACATTAGATGAACTTTGTTTCACTGTCAATACTAAGAATTCTGAATATAAGATTTTGGATTAATTTCTGCGGCTCTGCGGTCTCAAGGCCAGGGGTTAAAGTAAGGATGCTCGACCTGCGATATATTTTTTGCCGCTCGATCCTGATGTTTCGATCGGTCGTGGCGATCGAGTCTGGGATTGTTGTGGCGAATTCAATATAGGACTTACGCAAAAAAAACGGTTGAGCCGCAAAATCGTGGCTCAACCGCCCGATATATTGAAGCAGAAACCGGGTTTTTGACCCCGCGTGCGTAAGTTCTGAAATAGTTTCCTTTTTTAGAGTAAAGTCGGTTGTCCTGCATTCACCAATCGCTGATTCTGTCTGCGGTTAAGGTAAAAAGATCTCGCTCACTCGCTGAAAATAGCTAGACGAGGGCGGCTGCAAATCTGTAGAAAGCATCGATCCCGATGGTCAATTATTCAATCATCCAATCTCAAATCTCAAATCTCAAATCTCAAATCGATTGACGAGTGGGACGCCGAGCCCGCAAAAGTCGAATAAAATTTTACGTGCTGGTTGAATGTGTTTTAGCTTTAACCGCACTCAACACAGACACTTACAAAAACGATCGCACAACAGCCAAACCAGGCAAGTGCTAAATGTTATCTGCACTACAAATTATCAGCCGTTCCTGGCCTTGATTGCGGTGGAAATGTCGGTAAAAGCTCAATCCTTAATGTATAGCAACCGCCCTGATGGTTGGGATATTCTCGATAGCCGAAACCTTTGCCCGGTATTAGTTCTGAATTCTGACTTCCTTGAAGGGCGAGGAGGGGGTTGCCTTCTTGCTTCTTGCTTCTTCCCCCCAAGGGGGCAGTAGGGGGGTTCTTCTTGCTTCTTCCCCCCTTCTTGCTTCTTGCTTCTTGCTTCTACTCTGCTTATTACAACTTTTGAAGGGACACCCAATCGCGAATTGCCGCCTCTGACCACAGCCAGTTTTTAGCGAGGGCTTGTGGCCCAAAACTGAGCGGATCGCTGGCGATCACTTTTTGACGAAGTTCGATCGCTTTAGTCAAGCGAGTTGTCCGTTCCTGAGGGGAAACGCTTGGAGCAGTTTTTGCCATCACTAATCCCAAACCAGCGCAAGCAGTTAAAATATCCTCGTTATTTACAGACTTAAGCGAGGGAGTTGCTTTGTTTGAGGCAGGAGCGATCGAATCGAGCACTTCTACCCACAGTTGATAGGCTCGATCGAAATTGCCTTCAGCATAATAAGCAAAACCTAAAGCATTCCGATATTTGAGCGAATCTCGCCGTCCGTTGAAAGCGATTTCCCAGGAACGCCTCACCTGGTCAACAGTATATTTTTTGTTGCCAACTTGTTGAAATTGCCAAGCCAAACGACCTTTGAGGAAATTAACTTCCGGGTTGTTGATCGTGGAATTTGGGACGGCTTGCAGAGCAGATTCTGCCTGATACAGCGCTACTCGATCGAGAAGTTCTTCTGTTGCTTTCAGACCGGCAGCAATTTCGCCAGCATTAAAATTACTCTCGGCGATCTCTGTTACTTGAGCAGTTCTGGCTTTTTCAAGATTTGGGCGCTGTATTTGTATATAGTTTTGTGACAGTGGAGTCCGCACCGCCGGTAATAAATCTTCCGGTTTCGAGTCTCGGTTTTGCCAGTGTCGCCACCCCAAAAATCCAGCGCCTACAGCAAAAGGTAATAAGCAAAGCGCCACAGTCAGAAATTTTTTCAATCCCGGTTTTTGACCAGGTGCAGCGACACGAGTTGCTGCGGTAGTGGAAACTGAAGACCTAGCAGAAATGGGGGACTTTGGGCCGGGAACTTGCTGTCGGGAATTGGCAGCCGACAGTGGATAATTCTCCTGAATCTGATCGCTGCGCTCTTGGTTTAATTTCCCTGAAAAATCATCGGCAACTTTGCCCTCAGGACTGTCTGTCCGATCCTTAATATCAACTGGCAATTGCTGGTATTTAGCAGTTGCATCTACCGAAGTCGGGGCCTTCCATTCAGTACCTGTAACTGGCTGCGTTCCCGATCCCATTAAATTTTGCAGCAGAGACTCTCCTGCTGCGCTTTGGCCTGGGGCGCCTGTCAGATAGCCGTCAAAATCGGGATGCTGGTAAAGAATGGGCAAAGCCCAGTACAACTGATGAGAACCGTAGGCAGAAATTAATCCGGCCCGGGCCCGACTCAGGCTGTGATCGACTGGATAGCCTTGATTGAGGTTGCGGTAAAACAGCCTCGTGAGAGTCAGGGCTACATCGTCGGGGATGCTTTCTGCCATTGCAAGCACTGCCGGAATGCCACGCTTGACTAAAGCTTCGGTTAAATTGCGTTCCGGGCTGTTGTCCGCGAGATCTGAGGGGTCGCCGTAGGCGCCTCGGCAGGAGTTGAACACGGCCATCTGAATGCCGTTGTTGACGAGTAACCCGGCTAAGTCGTCGCCGCTCAAGGTTTCGGTTAAGCCGGTGCGACTGCTGACTAGGTAGAGTTCGCCGCCTCTAGAACCCAGGTTGCTGTGACCTGCGTAGTGCAGGACTTGGTAGTGGCCTTGTTCTAGGGCTTGGGTTAGCTGTTCTCGATCGGGCTGTTCGAGAATAGTCAGTTGAATCTCTGGAGCGTGCAGGGTATTTTTGGTAGGATGGGCGGCACGGTTTTGAAGTTCTTGTTGCAGGTGGAGGACTTCTCGCTTGAGCTGCAAGCTGTCTCGATCGCTCGGAGAGGCGATCGCCATTAAAATTTTGATCGGCCCGGTACTAGGCAGTATCCGGGTTTGTTTGAACAAACTTGTACCTGGTTGATAGCGCGAAAAAATGACATCGGTGCCGGTTGCCAAGGGGCGATCGCCCGCGTGCAAAACTTCCCATGGCAGCCGCGGTAAGCCTCGGCCTTTGAGTCCGAGGCGCAGTTGCAGCACTTCTCGGCGGTGCTGGGCGATGCCTCTAGCGCAAGTCCAGCTATCCCGCAAATTGCCTTGAAACAGCCCATTATATAGTTGTTGACCTAGGGCTACTAAATTGGGTGCTGAGTTTTTTTCCGATCGCGAGTTCGTGCGGCCGACTGAAGCAGTTTTCTGTGCTACCTGTCCCTGGAGGACGCCCAGTAAAGGGTCATTCATGAGTTGACTCGACAGTGCAAGCCATTGGTCGATCGGCCAGCGGACTTGTTCTTCTGCTAAGGGTACACCGGGTGCAACCTTTTCTGTCCGCACTAGATATTCGTCATCACCAACTGGGGTGACAGACAGTATAAATTCCTGGCTCACCTGTTTAAAGCCCTCCCGCCTCTATTTTGAATTGGCATCCGTTTTTGCGGCTAGCAATAGCGATGGCCAAACTCATTTTTACTAAGTTAATGAAAGTTTCCGAATGCGCTTCCCCCGGTTGGGCGATCGCTTTGCCGTAATATATTTTCTTAAACACTTTGAGGGTGTAAAAGCTGTTTAATAATAGTTTATTAGTTTTGATAGCCGATCGGCTGTTTAAAAGCCGATTTTCCTCCAATCTTGATGGTTTTGACATTTGGCACCTCGACCGCAGACCCCTTTACATTTACCTGGAACTTGAGTCGATAGTTGCTGAGTAAAGTTTACTTTGAAGAACTTTACCAGCCGGATCTCTAGTTCTTATTAAAATTACTTCAGGTCTATCTCACCGGTTTCAGGGCAATATCGGAAGCAAATTTGAGGAATAAATTGCTGGGTACGATCGGTCGAGAAGTCCTGGCCTCTTATCCTCTACCACCTCCCCCCCAATGGAAATCTCAATGCTGTGTCAATTAGTTAATTGGTCATTGGATTTGAGATTTGAGATGTTAGATGTTAGATTACTCTCACAAATCAAAAAGTTAACTATAGCCTTTGTCGGTTAGGTAAGGTATTGAGGAATGGGTAATGGATCGGAAATAATCGTCGGTAGTGTGAGCGCGATCTAAAATTACCAATTCTGCTATTAGCAATTAGCTATTACCTATTACCGACGGGCCCGGCGTACCTCATGTTACTGACAAAGGCTATAGCAACTTTCGGGAGCGATCGGGACTTGATTAATTGCTGAAGCCATTGCTTTTTTTGCATTTTACTACGTAAGTGTTTTCAGCTAGATCTCCTGATTTTAAGCTATTACACATTGAAGGCTACAGATGTCAATAGTTAAAACAAATCTTTAAATAAGTCACTTATAGAAAAAATTAATTTATATCCGGGAACTCTAATTAAAACATTGAAGTCATCTTAAAAAGAAAATCATGCTGATCGAGAGATTGACAATAGCTCGGACTGTTGCCAAACTTATAATGCAGCGTCTGCTAAATCTCGCGGAAGGCAAGAATAAAATTGTAGGGTTGACAGTTTTGGGTAGTTATGGGAGTTGTGAGTTGCGAGTAGAAATTCAGCGAAGTAATTCTAGAAATTACGCAAAAAATCTCAACATAGGGTGCGATTCGACCTACTTTACTGTAGGAATTACGCAAAACATATTGCAGGTAGAGGTGTGCGAGGCGCGCCTACTGTAGGAATTACGCAGAAGATCTCAGCGTAGCTGGTCTTCAACGTACCGGACAGTAGGATTACCGAAAACATATCGAGGTAGCGTCATGCTTATCTTCCCCTGTATGTCACGTCTCAATTAATTTTTTGCGTAAATGCCGAATTGCCAACCCGCAACTTTGAAAAATAAGCCTTACAGTTTAAATGTAATCTGCTATCGAAAAATAGGGTCAAGAAGCATCTATAGCAGGCAAAAGTATGAATTTTTCAAGTTTTTTACCTATGCTTGCTATTTTCTGATAAATTGATTTCAAGAAGCTCAGTCAGCTCAGTAGTTTTTGGAAAATATCAAAGATGGAAGACGAAATGTTGTTGCCCAATGTATCAGGAAGTCTGTTTCTCGATCCAGATGAAACAGAAATTTCTGACATGGCGATCGCCAGCTCATCTAATGCTTCAAAAGTGCCTAGTTTTGATATCGCAAGTTTAACAGGCGACGAGCCAAGCGACCCAGAAGATGACGAACCAAATATCGGGTTGTCAGCTAACGATATTACCAGACTCACGACTCTTCGCGACACCCTGGTTGAAACTGCCGACAGCGAGTCAGTCAAACTGATTGACGAAACGATCGCAGAAAACAGCAGCAACGGCAGTAGCAGCGATGTCAAAGTTGCCAGCCAATTGAACGGCGTACCTGAAGAAGGTGACGACGATGATGACGACGATGGCGACGATGACGACGATGACGACGATGACGACGATGACGGTGGGGGTGTCAAAGTAGGCAGCGACGACGATGACGTAATTGTCGGCACTACCGCTGACGAATCGATGTATGGCAACAAAGGAGAAGACACCCTCAGAGGAAACGGTGGCAAAGATAACCTCCGCGGGGGTAAACAAGACGACGATTGCGCAGGTGGCGATGACGACGACGAAATCAAAGGCGATCTCGGCAACGACACTTGCAAAGGCGACAGTGGCGACGACAAGGTTGAAGGTGGCGAAGGGGAGGACACCCTTTTGGCGGTACCGGCAACGACACTTGCAAAGGTGATGACGACGATGACTGGGCCAACGGCAACGAAGGTGACGACGATTGCGAGGGCAACCAAGGCAACGATACCCTATACGGTGGCAAAGGTAACGACACCTGCGAAGGCGGGGAAGACGATGATGTCGTCAGGGGTGACTTAGGCGACGACACCTGCGACGGCGGTGATGGCGACGATACCGTCAACGGCGGCAAAGATGACGATACCGTGACAGGCGGCGACGGCAACGACACTTGCAGCGGCGACGACGGCGACGACAGCGTTGGCGGTGGCGGTGGTGACGACACTGTTGTCGGTGGTGACGGCAACGACACTTGTAGTGGCGACGACGGCGACGACAGCGTTGGCGGTGGCGGTGGTGACGACACCCTCG
>JAAUPI010000018.1 GCA_012035135.1 Microcoleus sp. CSU_2_2 | reverse complement strand
TTATAATCTCGTAAATGTAGTAAATGTAGGGTGCGTCGCTACGAACAACTCTCGTTGCTATTGGGAGATCTCATAGCGACGCACCATACCAATTATAACGGGGATGGGAAACCCGGATTTGGTATTATTAGCCAAAATTAGGACACGGCACTGCTGTGTCCCTACCGAAAATAATATTGTAGGGACACGGCACTGCCGTGTCCTCTATATCATTCCGATGCAACTGGATTTGATATGAGGAATTGTCTCGGCGTAACACCAACAATTCGTTTAAAATATTGAGTTAAATGGCTTTGGTCACAAAAACCTACCCTGACCGCAACAAGAGCGATACTGAGTTTGCTATGCTGTAATAAAAACTTCGCTTTCTCAATCCGACGCTGTAAAATGTACTGGTGGGGTGTTATCCCCATACTTTGCTTGAATAAGCGTAAAAAGTGATAAAGACTGATTTGGACGATCGCAGCAAGTTCAATTAGTTTTATATCTTCATGGAGATGTTCGTTGATATATTCCGTCACCTGTTGCAGATTGGATTTAGATAATCCATCGGTATAGCTATAAATCCGAGGTTGTGTAGTACAATAATTCCGTAATAGATGAATTGCTAATGCAGTTTTGAGACTATCAATCAGCAAATAACCAGCGATTTTGCCAGATTCTAATTCTTGTCTGAAGGCGCAGAATATCCCTTGAATCAGGATATCTTGCTCTGTCATGTAATGAGGGATGAGTTCAATGCGATCGGGATTTACCAAATCTTGACCCACTTGTTCCAGGAGTGTAGGGGCGATCGCCAAAATGGTAAACTGAGCTAAAGTATTCCAATTACACCGCTGGGAAATACCCGCCGGGATTACCGCAATGTCTCCCTGATTCCGGGCTTCTGTTTTGAGTTTACCATCCAACCATCGTTCTCCCGATCGCTCTCCTGATACCTCAACATCAGGACAATAGGCAATGACGTGCCACGAACCTTGATGTTCGGGCGTGTCAAACTGCGGTTGTTGATGATGTTCAAAATAGATATTATCCCATCCAGAACTTGTTAGGACAGCGGGCTGAGGCAGCAGAAAATCTGTTGGTTTTTCTTGGCTGAAATCAATCAGCTTTACCTCTGGTTCTGATGTTCTCATCTTTCGCTTAAGTAGATTGAGGATTCTTTTATTTTAGTTCTAAAAATAGCTAGCGCACGGGTAGTCAGAAACCGGGTTTTTGCGAGAATACTTCATGACATATAGAAACCCCAAAAAACCCGGTTTTTTTGGTCGGAGTGCATAAGTCCTGTTGTTTGCGAACCTCATCCAACAGAAAAATCCTAAGTGTTTGGTTCAATCATACAAAACACGTTCAACTTATTCCCATCAAGATCCCGAAAATATCCCGCATAAAACCCTGGCAACGCGCTTCTTGGCCCCGCAGCCCCTTCATCCTTAGCGCCAAGTTCGATCGCCTTGTTATAAACTAAGTTTACTTTTTCTGGACTATCAACTTGAAGAGCGATCATTACACCATTACCAACTGTTGCTTTGTTACCATCAAATGGTTTTGTAACCGCAAGTCCTGGTTTTTCTGGAGAAACGCTCCATGCGATAAATTGCTCGGTTTCCATGAATCTTTGAGCGCCAATTTCCGCAAGCAAAGTATCATAAAACTTGGCTGCACTTTGAATATCGTTGGTACCGAGAGTAACGTATCCAATCATGTTTTTTTTCCTTTCCCTGAGGTGAATATGAAGAAAAGTCTTTGAGCAAATGACTGAGTTAAAGAGTGGCTTGTATAACCAAAGCTATAACTCAAAAACCCTCTTATATTATAACTCAAACTATCTCAGTTTTGTCAGTGGTTTTTTCCAGCGGGCCGAAACTTTTGGCACTCGAAATATCATAAATCTCGATATTCGCTTCACGGCGGATCATTCGTTTGCCTAAACGAGGAAAATCGGCGATTTCAACATCAAGATTTTCCCCACCCATGAGATAAACTAGCTCTTCATCAAAAGGGTTACGTAGATGATGCGCTACTGATGGTGTTGGGAATCCCATGAAATCCCCTGCACTGACTTCAAATTCCTCATCATCAATCTCCGCAATTCCGCGACCCGAAATAATATAAATCCATTCTTCTTCTCGTTCGTGGGCATGATAGATAAAAGATTCTTTGCCAGGGGGAATCTTGGCCAGACTTACACCGCTCCTTTTGAGTCCTACTAAACGACTCATTTGGGCTCCACTGATAGATGAATTAGGATTCCAGGGATGAGAGAAGGTAGCTGCTTGTTCTGCTATTTCCCTTGCTCGCAAAAGAAAAGTTTTTTTCTCTGTCATATCAACGTATCCTCTTTGCTATAGCGTTTCTCAAATAGATGAAGTAGGTTGGGTAGAACGATAGTGAAACCCAACACCTTATTTTAAATCAAAAGTTGGGTTTCGTCACCTCAACCCAACCTACATCTTTTAGATTTCACTTTTTTGAGAACCGCTATAATAGAACCCAGATTCCGACTTGACGATACAAATAGTAGTTAGATATCTTTATAGCACTCCCAAATCCTGAAAACAACGACGTGTTAACTCTATTCTAGCCGACGCATCTTTCTGGCTTTGCATATCGATGTTTGTGGCAAAGAAATAAATATTATCCCCCTTTTCCAAGTAACCAACGTACCACCCAATTTCTGGTTTTGCCATGCCCTCAAATCCTACCCAACCTGTTTTGGCTCTAATGGTGTATTCGGGAGTTTTTTCGACAATCAAAATATCTTTGACAATCGAGAGCGATCGCTCGGAAAATGGTAACTTATTATTGTACAAACGGCGCAGGAACTGAATTTGCTCTTGAGGGGTAATTCGCAGTTCTCCTTGTAACCAGAATTTATCGATATCCTGTTTGCTACCGATTTGAGAATTGCCATATCCTACTTGAGTAACCCATTTCTGCATTCGATCGTACCCCACTCGACGGGCGAGAACTTGGTAAAACCAAACAGCAGAAATTTTAATTGCTTCCTTCATATTCAAATCTCGATTCCATGCGGGAATTTGCCTTTGAATGCCGTCCCAAGTGAGCATCTGAAGTTCATCGGAAGTTATCCCTGTTTCTAGGGAAATCAAGGAGTTGAGAATTTTAAATGTCGATCCAGGTAAGAAAGCGGTGCTGTTGCGCTGGGGATTGTGTTGATAAGTGCGATTTTGTCTCAAATCCTCAATGAGAATTGACCCTTTAACTGCCAACTCTTGAAAATGTCGTCCGAAGTCGATCGACTGGGGAATTTCTGTAGGATTTTGAATTGTTGGAGTTGGTTGAGTGAAAGCGAACTGTGTAGGGTGAAACAAGGTAAAAGTTAGGCAAGCCAACGCTACTAAGGTAGCAATTATCAAACGCGAAACTTTCTTCATAAGGCTGTTTTAGTTTGTAAAGGATCGGCCGCTTGGAACTACAACCACAGATTTTATAATTTCGGAAGCATCGCTCAAATTTTATACTCAGGACTCAAGTCAAGTGTCATACCAAATCCGGGTTTCCCATCCCCGTTATAATTGGTATGGTGCGTCGCTATGAGATCTCCCAATAGCAACGAGAGTTGTTCGTAGCGACGCACCCTACATTTACTACATTTACCAGATTATAAAAGGGGTAAGTTACCCGGATTTGGTGTCACAATCAATTCGAGTTTTAGGGTGCGTCAGACGCAATTATCGGGCGATCTTTGGAGGTATACGATCTGACGCACCCTACTAATACTGAAAGCGATTTTTTGACCTATTTTTACAGCAGGCTGTGCTTAATTCTAGGTTGATTCGATCGCTTGAATGCACTCTGGACTTTCTCTAGTTGGATTGTTGACGATCGCACTCACCGCATTTGCTTTCATTGCTGCTGGATCGTATGGCTTTAACAGCGGTAAAACTTGCTGAGAATTGTTAATTGAAGGGTCAAGCCACTGTTCCCAATCGCCCGAAGGCAAAATCACTGGCATTCGATCGTGCACGGGCTGCACGGTTTCATTAGCAGCAGTGGTAATTATACTGCAAGATACTATGTTTTCACCTTCGGGCGATCGCCAATTTTCCCACAAACCGGCAATAGCAAATGGTTCGTTGTTTGCCATTTGAAAATAATAAGGCTGTTTTTTCTTACCCTGCGGTTGCCATTCGTAGAAACCGTCAGCAATTATCAAACATCGCCTGTGTTTGATGGCGCTGCGAAAAGCTGGTTTTTCGGCTACAGTTTCCGATCGCGCATTAATCGTATGGCTGCCTATTTTCAGATCTTTTGCCCAACTGGGAATCAAACCCCAGCGCATAAATTGAAACTGCCGCTGCATTTTTTCGCCATCGACTGTGACTGTCGCAACTGATTGAGTTGGGGCGATATTGTATCGCGGTTTGATATCAGGAACTTCCGACAGTTTGAAGAATTCGGCGATGATTTTAGCTGAAGTATTTAAAGTGAATCGTCCGCACATAATTTATACTTGGTATTAACGAGGTTTTCTCGCCAGTCTGGCCGTTGGGCGGGGACTGGCTTTCGAGATTATTGGTTGAGAAGCAATTATTGTTGGTAAAACCCGCCCTTTGTATCTACAGGTTTTTTGAGCATGGTGCAAGATATTAATTCACTGACATTTTAAACCGGCGGCGGCTGCTGTGGGAAATTCGATCGGCACAAAAGTCACGCCAAACTGTTCTCTAGAACACGGCACAATGTGCGCCACTCCTTTAGGAGAATTTTTTCGATTTCCAGTCATCGATTCAAACTCAATTATACCCGTCGCTCCATCAGCTTTAAAGTTAGGAGAAGCTAAGGTTTTTTGCATTCCTTCGCGGCTGGGTTCTGGCTGCATTTCTATGGCTTTAATCAACGTCTTGGCGGCATCGTAGGTTAAGGCAGATCGAGTATTGACTGGGCCTCCCCACAATTTTTCAGCATTAACTGGAAACTTTTTATCAAAACTGATTAACGGATGCCAAAACACAGATATGGCCAATTTTTCAAAAGACTTTAGCTGTTTTACTGCTTCTAAAGTTCTCGGATCGTACAGAGTCCAAGGGCCAACAATCCAATTGCGATCGTCGTTAATTTTAATCATTTCGATCGCGTGTTCTAGAGACTTAGTTACTTGACCGTCAGGAAAGACACCTATGGCTGTTATTCCGGCTTTCTCAACTTCTTTGATTGCTGCTTCGGCGTTAAAATCATTTTTAGATAAGTCATAATTACTTATTCTAAAAGTAGAGCCTCCTTGGGCTTCAAATTGCTTTTTGAATTCTTCCCACAAAGAAGCGCTAAACGGACTATTGGGATTGTAAAAAACAGCAACTCTTTTTTGACCGACTTTAATGAGTTGATTTACTAAGCCTTCAGCTTCTTTGCTAGTTGTTGGGGCTGTCCGAAAGAAAAATTTCCGAGGTTTGCGCGTTAGTTCTTCTGTTGTGCTTCCCGGAGAAATGGCAACCAGTTTATTTTGATTGTAAATGTCTACTGTTTCTACCGTCATGTCGCTGGTGTAGTGTCCGATGACTGCTAGAATATTTGGTTGAGCGACCAAGGAATTTGCCCTTTGAACTGCGTAGGATTTGATATTTGCGTCATCAGCAATGATGACTTTGAGACCTTTTCCGTTAATCGATTTTGTTTCGAGAAATTCTTGACCTGGAAAGTCTTGATTGTGATCCTTTGGATTGAGGAGACTTAAATTAACTTCGGTTTGAGCTTGACCAATACCGCGCAGCAGTTCTTCGGCTAAACTTGCATTGACTATAGTTCCCGTCCCGTCCTGATTTCTGCGAATGGGAACAACAATTGCGATGGTATAATGCTCTGCATTGATTGTTTTGAGCAGGGCATTGTTGAGGTAAATTAAAGTTTCGGGGTCTCTGCGGTCTTCTCGCCAGGACTGTTTGAGCAATTTTAAAGCTTCGGGATAATTTAATTCGGCAAACTCATTGATTCCCCTTTGTTTTGACCACAAGGACGCGGTTTTAATGATGAGTTCTTCTCCAGCACTGACACTATCTACACGCTCTAATGGAATTTTTGGTTGAAGCAATGGAGGGATAAAATATGCGATCGCCCATGCAGCGGCTAGTCCCGCAACTCCGAATAGCAACCAGCGCAAGTTCGATCGATCTGACTTGCGTTTTTGCAGTGGTAATTCGTTGGGTGGCGGTAATTCGTTGGGTGGCGGCAATTCATTGGGTGCCGGTAATTCATTGGGTGGCGGCAATTCGATCGGCAATGGCAATTCCATCGACTGTGGCAATGCGATCGACTGCGGCAATTGTAGCGCATCCAAAGCTTCCAACACCTCAGTAGCAAATTGGTAGCGCTGCTGAAAGTAGTAACGCGCCATTTTATTTAAGATATTTTTCAGACCATCGCTAACTTGTAACATCCCTCGATCGGGTGAATAATCCCAGATAATTTCGCCAGTATTGGGATCGGGTGGCAGATTATTGGGATGTCGTCCGGTGAGAGCTTGAATCGCGATGATTCCTACTGGGTAAATATCATTGTAAGGTTGCGGAAAAGATCGCACATTGTATTGTTCGGCAGGCATATAACCTTTTGTGCCGATCGCCTGCGATGTCAATATTTCACCTGTACTGTTAGAGGTGAAAGTGCTTATTTCTTTGACAGCTCCAAAATCAATCAGTACAATTCTACGATCTTGTGTACGCCGAATTAAGTTAGAAGGTGTAATATCGCGATGAATAACATTTGCTTGGTGAATAAAAACTAAAATTTCTAGAATTTCTCGTAAAAAGGCGATCGTCTCTACTTCCGTCCACTGCTGGCCCTGAGCGAGTTCTTGACTGAGGGGAGTTCCTTCAATATATTCTTGAGCTAAGTAAAAATTGCCATTTTCCTCAAAGTGAGCGAACAATTCGGGAATGCGCGAGTCGTTGCCCAGAATGCGCAAAGCATTAGCTTCTCTTTGAAATCGGTTCCTGGCTCTTTCCAATACCAGGGGATTTTCTGATTGAGGAAAAGGAATTTCCTTAATCACACACGCGGGACGATCGGGGTTTTCTAGATCTTGAGCCGTGTAGGTGACAGCAAATCCTCCGCACCCTAATTTTTCAATGATTCTGTAGCGTCTAGCCACTATATCTCCGGGATTAAGACAAATATGTTCAGGATGGGGACACATAAATAAATTTTATAGTATCTGTTGGGGATAGGATCTTTAGATGCTGATTATAATACAAAATCTGGGTTCACTACTTCATTTAGCTGCTTTAGTCTTGGACACACTCCGACCAAAGAAACCGGGTTTTTACCAAATCTGTGCGCTGCGATCAATTATGCTAGCAAAAAAACCCGGTTTCTGACCACTTGCGTCCAGGTCAGGACTAAAATTAATTCACTGACATTTTAAACCGGCGGCGGCTGCTGTGGGAAATTCGATCGGCACAAAAGTCACGCCAAACTGTTCTCTAGAACACGGCACAATGTGCACCAATGCTTGAGGAAGGTTTTTCCGATTTCCAGTTTTTGAGTCAAACTCAATTATACCTGTGGCTCCATCAGCTTTAAAGTTAGGAGAAGCTAAGGTTTTTTGCATTCCTTCGCGGCTGGGTTCTGGCTGCATTTCTATGGCTTTAATCAACGTCTTGGCGGCATCGTAGGTTAAGGCCGATCGAGTATTGACCGGGCCTCCCCACAATTTTTCAGCGTTGACTGGAAATTTTTTGTCAAAACTGATTAACGGATGCCAAAACACAGATATGGCCAATTTTTCAAAAGACTTTAGCTGTTTTACTGCTTCTAAAGTTTTCGGATCGTATAGCGTCCATGGTCCGACCATCCAATTGCGATCGTCGTTAATTTTAATCATTTCGATCGCATTTTCTAGGGACTTAGTTACTTGACCGTCGGGAATGACAACTATAGCTGTTTTTCCAAATTTTTCAACTTCTTTCATTGCTGCTTGGGCGTTAAAATCATTTTTAGATAAGTCGTATTTACTGATTCTCAAAGTCGAGCCTCCTTTGGCTTCAAATTCCTTTTTGAATTCCTCCCACAAAGAAGCGGTAAACGGACTGTTGGGATTGTAAAAAACGGCTGCTTTTTTTTCGCCGACTTTAATCAGTTGATTGACTAAACCTTCAGCTTCTCTGCTGGTGGTCGGCGCTGTCCGAAAGAAAAATTTTCGAGGTTTGCGGGTCAGTTCTTCTGTGGTACTTCCCGGAGAAATAGCAACTAATTTATTGGTGTTATAAATATCTACTGTTTCAACAGTCATATCGCTGGTATAATGTCCGATTACTGCTAAAATATCCGGTTGAGCGACCAAGGAATTTGCCCTTTTAATTGCCTCTGACGTGATATTTGCATCATCCGCAACGATCACTTTTACACCTTTGCCGTTAATCGATTTCGGATCGAGAAATTCTTGACCTGGAAAGTCTTGATTGTGATCCTTTGGATTGAGGAGACTTAAATTAACTTCGGTTTGAGCTTGACCAATGCCGCGCAGCAGTTCTTCGGCTAAACTTGCATTGACTATAGTTCCCGTCCCGTCCTGATTTCTGCGGGTGGGAACAACAATTGCGATGGTATAATGCTCTGCATTGATTTTTTTGAGCAGGGCATTGTTCATATAAATTAAAGTTTCGGGGTCTCTGCGGTCTTGTCGCCAGGACTGTTTGAGCAATTTTAAAGCTTCGGGATAATTTAATTCGGCAAACTCATTGATTCCCCTTTGTTTTGACCACAAGGACGCGGTTTTAATGATGAGTTCTTCTCCAGCACTGACACTATCTACACGCTCTAATGGAATTGATGGTTGAAGCAATGGAGGGATAAAATATGCGATCGCCCATGCAGCGGCTAGTCCCACAACTCCGAATAGCAACCAGCGCAAGTTCGATCGCACAAATTGGCACAACAACCAGAGAAAGTGCGGTGGTGGTGGTGGTGGTGGTGGTGGTGGTGGTGGTGGCGACTGGGTGGAATCCAAGGCTTGCAACACCTCAGTCGCAGATTGGTAGCGCTGCTGAAAGTGGAAACGCACCATTTTATTTAAAATATTTTTCAGACCATCGCTAACTTGTAACACTCCTCGATCGGATGTTGAATAATCCCAGATAATTTCGCCCGTATCGGAGTCATGTGGCAAATTTCTGGGATGTCGGCCGGTGAGAGCTTGAATAGCGAGGATTCCTACTGTATAAATATCATTGTATGGTTGCGGAGTTAATCTCGGCTTATATTGTTCGGCAGGCATATAACCGGTGGTGCCGATCGCCTCCGATGTCAATATTTCACCTGTACTGTTAGAGGTCAAAGTGCTGATTTCTTTGACGGCTCCAAAATCAATCAGAATAATTTTACGATCGGTACGCCGAATTAAATTAGAAGGTGTAATATCGCGGTGAATAACATCTGCTTTGTGAATAAAAATTAAAATTTCTAGAATTTCTCGTAACAAGATGATTACATCTGATTCTGCCCATTGCTGACCCTGACGGAGTTGTTGACTTAGGGGAGTTCCTTCAATGAATTCTTGAACTAAGTAAAAATTATCATTTTCCTCAAAGCGATCGAACAATTCGGGAATGCGCGAGTCCTGGCCAAGAATGCGCAAAGCCTTAGCTTCTCTTTGAAATCTGTTCCTGGCTTTTTCCAATACCAAGGAATTATTACTTTCAGGAAAAGCAATTTCCTTAATCACACACGCGGGACGATCGGGGTTTTCTAGATCGTAAGCTGTATAGGTTCTAGCAAATCCTCCCTGTCCTAATTGAGCAATAATTCTGTAGCGTCCAGCCAGTATATCTCCGGGATTGAGACACATAAATTTTCTAGTACCTGTTGCGGGTGCGATCGTTGATATTTGATTATACCAGAAGGAAGAAAGCACAACACGGATTTGGACACGGATAGACGGATTAATGATGAAATGCTCCTTCTGAAGTCAGATGTTGCAGTCAGAAAGTAAATATAATAAAATCAATGGTTTCAAAAATTGAAACCGTCCTAATTATATCAGGCTCGATCGATCCCTTATAATATCAAATCCTGGTTACTTACCCCCTTGATAGTAAGTATGAAAGTAGGGTGCGTCGCCACGAGTAATTCTCGCTCTTGACCAAGATTAAACGAGCGACGCACCATACCAATTATAACGGGGATGGGAAACCCGGATTTGGTATAATACCAAACTAAAAATATCGGGTTTGTCTCTAAAAAAAATCCCAGGTTATCCCTGGGAATCATAAATATTAAAAAAATTAGTGCTGTTTTAATATATTTAATTAGCTCAAAAGCTTTCATAATCTAGCATCCCCAGTTGGAGATTTGAAACCGGACGCCGGGGCGGACATTCTTGTGCAGACGCCACACCCGGTCGCATTTTTCAGTCTCAAGCAAACGGTTACGTTCATATTTGAGTACCCGTTAGGCTTGGGTGCAACCGTTGCGAGTCTGGCTGGCCAGATCCAACAGTTGTGCCCAGCGTTTCTGAACTTGTTTAGGAGTGCATTTGATGGCAGTGGCGATCGCCTTGTCGCTTTCTTGATTCCCCTTCATTGCTAACAGTTGTTGTTGTTCGGGGGAAAGTTGAGCGCAAAATGTTTCCCACTTGTCCGAATTCATTCCCAGTTTTTGATCGACATCAGCACCGAGCCATTCGTGCACGAGTTTCCAGTTTTGAGTGCGGGCAAATTTTTCGACGTGGTACTTGAAACGTTGTTGCAAGTAGTCGCGTTGCCGTGCAGACAAACCAAGCACGCGATCGATTTCAGAAGCAGAAAGATCTTGTAATTTTAAAGTTAGGTAGTCCACGCATTCTGGCTGATTTTGGGATTCCAGATAAGCAATCAATTCCAAGACTACTCGATCGCGCAACACTGCATCAGCCGGATCGACAGTATCAGACACCATTTGTTCGCGCACTTGTTGCAGAATCGGAGAGCGGCTGTACATTTCAGCTTCTTCTCCTTTGCCGGATTCTACGGCCATTTCAATGTCGATCGCGGTTTCGGGAGGTTGGCCCTTAGCAAATCCTTGAGCACGCAGAACGATTAGACGTTGGCGGTTGCGGCCTGGTAAGCCGATTTGGCGTTTGGCGTAGTGTTCGGTGAAAGCCATGTACTCAGACAATTCGAGCTGGGTGCGGGGCTGGTAGGTAACATCAAGTTGGTGTTCGCGACGGAAAGCGCGCAGAGATTCGATGTAAAAGCCTTGCAAAAAGTCTTCAATCATGTTGTAGCGAGCTTGGAAGTTCAAGTTCGATCGAAAAGAAGCAACGTGGCGGTAAATCATCGATGCGAGGCGAGAGTGAAGTTCGACGCGGCCTTGTTTGGAACCGAGGCGATAGAATTCCAAAGTTTTTTGCAGGCGGTGCTCTGCTAAAGTGATTTGCCAAGCTGAAACTTCGCCGGAAACTTGAATACGATCGCTTTTTTGGCAAATCCGTTCGACTTCTTTAGCAATCCGCATGGCGACTGATTGAGCGCTGCGGCTGGGAGTTTTCATTTCCGCTTGCAATTCTTTCAGGGCGAATTCAGCCAAAGCCAGGATATCGATGCTGGAAAGTGCATTCATTTCAGCGATTTGTTCGCTGACTGCGACTTGAAGGGAGTCGATGGCGGAAGTGGTGTGGCTGTTGAGGGAGTTGGTGGCGGTTTTGACAGTCATGGCGTTTATCGGGTGGTAGAGGCAGTGACAGGGCGAGGACATTTCTCAGAGAGAGACTCAGTTGCTTGCAGTTTTGCTTGCTGTGCTGATTCAACTCTCAATACATTGAATGTAAGGGAAGTACAAATGGTCCCGTGATGCCAATGTTCCACTCTCTCAAGCAACTGTTTTTGGCTGCTGAATCAGATTCTAAGCTTTGGTTGTTGAGTATGACTTTTATTGACCTTTAACCCTGACTGTACAAGCATTCTGAGCTGTTCGGAAACAGGTCCGATCGCGACTGTGAGTGAGGGTGCTCTCAGGCCGATGAGTGGACAATTTACGAACTGGCTATTTGAGGCGATTTTGGCTGTTAGAGATTCAGGAATCGCGAGTAGGCCGAATGTAGTGAATCGCAATGTATTCTGAAGCTACGCCACAGCAGTTGGGAAACCCGGTTAATTTAGAAAATTAAGTATTGAGAGCGTAAACTGACTGACCACCAGCAACTCGCCGCCGATTTCTTGTACGGACTTGTCCCAGCGGCCTGTGTCCGCGGCCAATTTTGCCAATTATTCGATCGCCCACTTCGACTTGAGACGATTTGACCCGCTGGATAATTATACCACTTCTCCAAATTCTTGCAACAATGATGAGTGTTTGGTTTGTTTACTGAATTATTCCGCACCGGTGCGTCGCTTTCAGATTGTCGCTCTTTTTTAGGATTTAAGGGTGGCGACGCACCCTACCTCTACTGTTGCATGAGTTTTGAGAATTAGTATTACTCGCATTTACAATCGTTAATTGGTCGGTAATTGCTAACACTAACTACTCGTTCCCAGGCAGAGCCTCTTAACCCAGATCCGGAGGCTCTGCCTCCAATTTCCTGAGTACAACCGAGGCAGAGCCTCTAGGTATCGGTTAAGAGGCTAGAGCCTCTTAACCAGTTATGTTGAATTATCAATCTTTAGTTTTTCCCGAATCCTTTGCCACGATTAGGTGAAGGCATACAGAGACAGTTTTCTAGTTGCGATCGCAAACTCTCGATATCCAAACCCTGACCGATGAGGACGATTTGGTTTTTCGGTTCACCTTTCCACTCATCATCGTCGATCGAAAATCGCTTGCCACTCAAATGGAAAATGTGTCGTTTTGGACTTTCTTCAAACCACATAATCCCTTTCGCTCGAAACACATTTGTTGGCAGTTGGTGATCTAAGAAATATTGAAATTTCCTTAGCGAAAACGGTTGGTCGCTTTGAAAGGAAATTGAGGTAAATCCGTCATTTTCCAAATGGTTGGAATGGTCGTGATCAGCGTGGTCGTGATGTCCGTGGTCGTGATCAGCGTGGTCGTGATGAGCGTGGTCGTGATGAGCGTGGTCGTGATGGTTGTGACTGCTAGGAGTTTCTTCAGATTGGAAATATTTGTCCGATTCAAACAATCCTACACTGAGAACAAGTGGCAGTGGAACTTGCGATTTTACAGTTCGCAGAATCCGAGCACCCTCTTTGACATCGCGAATCTTAACTTCCAACAAATCTAAATCTGTTTCTTCAACCAAATCTGTTTTGTTGAGGATAATAATATCGCCGTAAGCTATTTGACTGTGAGCAGCTTGAGAGTTGAATAAATCCAAACTGTAGTTAGCTGCATCTACCACTGTAACAATTGAATCGAGACGAGTCAGATCTCGCAATTCTGTGCCTAAAAAAGTGAGAGCCACTGGCAGCGGGTCGGCAAGTCCCGTTGTTTCAACTACTAGATAATCGAGATTTTCTTGACGTTCTAAAACTTTGTAAACGGCATTTACCAAATCTTCATTAATTGTGCAGCAGATACAGCCGTTATTTAACTCGACCATGTTTTCATCGGTACTGACGATGAGCTCGTTGTCGATGCCGATTTCGCCAAATTCGTTCACCAAAACTGCTGTTTTTAAACCTTGCTGGTTACTCAGGATGTGGTTGAGCAGGGTTGTTTTGCCACTGCCGAGAAATCCTGTAATGATTGTAACGGGCAAGCCGTGTTTGGGAACATCCATCGCCGGACTGGTCTCGGACTGATTTGTTGTAGATTGCATAGCTTGACTATTTGCTACTCGATCGCTTAAACTTGTTGTTCTTATTGTATCTTATATTAATTCCGAACATCCGTGGGGTCAATCCAAAATCTCAAATCTCAAATCTCAAATCTCAAATCGATTGACTGTCGATCGCACCCTGTTTGATTGGGCGATCAAATTGTTGGCAAAAGTACCTCTAGCAATTGGTCTACAACGTGTTTCCAGGTAAACCCAGTAGCTACAAATTTGGGACCAGCTTCGCGAGTTCGATCGCACAACTCCGGTTGTTCTATAATATTTTTCATTAAGGCGATCGAATGTTCTAAATTCGGCATCAAGCGAAATATCTGCTGACCGTTAGAAGTACCTTCTTGCAGTGTGCTTTCCACGTGGAAAGCAAAATCGGGAGTTGTGAAATCATCCGTCGGGCCACCTTTAGTGCAAATCACCGGCAAGCCACAGGCAATTGCTTCTAGTGCTGGCATATTGAACCCTTCTGCTAAATAAAGAGATACGTAAGCATCGGCGGCTTGATACAGTTGAGCCATTTTTTCAAAAGACAGTGTTTCTCCTATGTATGCAATGCGTGGCAAAACTTTTTCGGCTTCATCAAAAGTTAGTTCGTCTATGTTTTGAGCTATCAGAGAATCCGACTCATATACTGATTCTTCTCCTTTCAATACTAATCGAGCTTCGGGATAACTTTCAACTACAACTGCGAAAGCTTTCAACAATAAATCTATACCTTTATTGGGCGTTCCTGCACCAACATTCAAAAATACAAATCCGTCCCATCCTAGCTGTTTTCGCAAAGCTGTGCGCTCTAATTTTGTTAAAGGTTTGTAAATATTCGGATCGATGCCGCAGGGGATGACAATTGTGCGATCGGGATTTGCACCGCTGCGGATAAATCCGGTTCTCGACCAATGGGAAGGCGTAATAATAATTATATCGGAGTTATTGTGTCCTTCGCGCAGGGAAGATGTTCCGGTAATTCTAAAGTTTTCGTTGTGCAGAATTCCCCATTCTGTTGTGGCAAACAAGCACGTCTGTTTTGTATTTGAGAGTGCAAAATTGTAAGGTACTGATATCCGTAGGGTAGCGTCTGCTTCTAGAGACTCGGAAGGGTGAGGAATATTTTTTATTGTTGCTTCATCAATTTCATTTAACAAACCGATCGCTGGTTGCCAATTTTCATCGAGATATGGGATATCTTTGTGGAAAATTTCTAAGTTGGGATATTTCAGCATTTCTAGTAGCTGAAATTGATTGGCGATCGCATAGGAGTGTGGCAAAAAACGCCAGCCTTCAACAATTAAGTTATTAGTCATTAGTCAGTAGTCATTAGTCATATTATGTCCGTTCGATCGACTGTCTCTTTTAAGATACAAGGGGCGGGTTCACCAATAATATTTGCCAACAACCGACAATCTCAAAAACCCGCCCCGGCCTATGTAGGGCTTGCTGAAAAAATCTTAAGCCCATATAAATCAATCGTCGATCGATCGTCCAGGATATCATAGGAATCTCTAGCTTGTTTTCTCTTCTACAAAATTATTGGTTCAAAAGTTGAGCAGTCAATTTTACTTCGCGCTCGAACTGGGCAAATAACCTCTAGCAATTTGTCTACTGCGTGTTTCCAAGTAAAGTTTTCAGCTACAAAATGGGGGGCGATCAGGCGAGCTTTAGCTACAAATTCAGGTTGTTTTATAACTGCCTGCATCAACTGAGTCAAATGTTCCCATTCTGGAGCTAAAATAAAGAGGTTTTCTCCTTCATTGTTAACGGCAGTAAATTTACTTGCGATCGGCAGTGCAAAATCCGATCGAATGAAATCGTCTGTCGGACCACCTTGGGTGCAGATAACGGGTAAACCGCAAGCGGCGGCTTCTAAAACTGGTAGATTAAAACCTTCCGCAAGATAAGGAGAAACGTAGGCGTTTGCTGCTTGGTAAAGTTCAGCTATTTGAGCAAATGATAGCTGGCTGCCAGTATAAATTAATCGCGGTGCCACTTTTGCTCTTTCGGCATCGCTGAGGACAACTCGGCTGGCTTCGGCAATCTCGTCTCTGGAGGGATAGAGCAGTTCTGAACCTTTTAAAACTAATCTGGCATGGGGATATTTGTCAACTACAGCAGCGAAGGCTTTTAATAAGGGACGAATGCCTTTGCGATCGGTTTGGCCTCCGATATTTAAAAATATAAAATAGTCTGACCATCCGAAGGTTTGACGCAGCGATCGACGCTCCTGGTCTGAGAGAGGATAATAGATGCTAGTATCGGCGCCAAGAGGTACAATTGCAATGCGATCGGCCTCAACTCCGCTGCGAATTAATCCAGCTTTCGACCAAGCTGAAGGTGTAATAATTTTGGCTTCTGAGTTGACTGGGGTTTCGGTGATTGATTTTACGCCGATCGCCTCTAATACTGTATTAGTAATAATCCCCCATTCAGTAGCAGCAAATACCCAAGTTTGAGCGCTAGTTGATGCTGCGAAGTCCCAAGGGCAATACATTCGCAGGGTGACATCGGCAGACTGATTTGGGGAAGGGCTGGGAATATTGCGGAGTAATGTTTCAGTTGGGCGATCGAATAAACTGATTTTTGTTTGCCAAGCTGGGTCTATGTAGGGGCGATCGCGATGAAAAATCTCTATTTCAGGGCGAGCTAGCATTTCTAGAAGTTGAAATTGATTTGCGACGCAATAGGAATGATAAATAAAGCGCCAGCCTTCAACAATAACCTGCAATTTATCACCCCACGTCCAAGAATTAAAAATTAAAAAAGAAGTCATTAATCGTAGTAGGGTGCGTCGCCACCTATAATCCCGAAAAAAATCGACAAGATCTCAGCGACGCACCTTACCTGTCAACTGTCAACTAAGAGGGCGGACACTCACAGGCATCGCCCCTACCTGTCAACTGTCAACTGTCAACTAGACATCTCCAAAAAAGAAATTAGATCCCCAGGCTCAATCGTACTCTGCGGGGGAGGGTGAAGCATTTGGACATAAGATCTGCAAGTTTGAGGCATAAATTGTCGCCCACTCAGGGCGGGCTCTCTTGGCACCGCCCCTACCCCCTACATCTATCGAACGGCTTGAGATTCTTTCTAGGAGATGTCTACTGTCAACTGCCCTACTTCATAACTTGCCAATCCATAATCCGCCATTGCCCGTCTTGGCGGATTAATTCGTAGCGCACGCGCAGGTTTTCGTTGCGAGAAGTAGTTTGCCTTTCGCCATCGAACACTTCGGCTTTTTCTGTTACTTGCGCTTCAACTTCCGCTCGATCGGGGTTGGTTGGGTTGGCACGAACTTCCGTAACTTGGAGGCTGTGTACGTAGCGCTGATGAGCGTTGTTTCGCTCTTGAGCTTCCGCCATCAATTGCCAGCGAGACAAAGCCGGTTCCGTCAGGATTTGCTTTAATTCCTCGACAGCGTGGTTGGGGCCCAAAGCTGCTGCTTTTGCCGATAGCCAGCTTTGAATAATTTGCCCGCCTGTTTCCTCAGTGATGGCGCCCGACACAGGGGCGGCGGCAATTGGCTCTGGGGCTGTGGCTGCGTCTACTGTGGGGATTTCTACGGGCGGTGCATCCAGACCGATTAAGGGTTGTTCTCCTTGGAGACTCGGGCCTGATAGAGCTTGCAGGGCGCTGGCCAAGATGCTCAGTATCAACCACAGAATTAAGAGGCTCAGAATACCTGCGACGATAAGCAGAGCCAGCCTATTTCGAGGCATGGATTTGAGTTGGGCTGAAATTTGGGTTCCGGTTGTCCGGGCCCGATCGACCAATTTATTCATTGGGCCCGCGCCAGCAAAGCTGCGACGGGACCAACTGGCTCGCCTGCGGTCTTTTGAGGTCGTGGGCGACGGGTGCGCCCGATCGGCTACTGTTGGGTTGGGGACACCTGCGTGGGGGATGGGCGCGGTTGGCGTACCAGCGTATTTGGGGCTTGACCCTGCGGTGGATTCGCCTGCTGCTACCGGGGTCAAGGTGACATTGCTCAGCCGTGGCGAAGCTGCTGCTGGGCCGGGTTGGAGCGATCTGCTCGGTTGCAGTCGCGGTTGGGGCTTGCGATCTCGTGGCTGGACGACGACCCACTCGTTGGCGGTTTCTCCGTCGGAGGGCAATGCTTCTAGGTAAGCTTGTACTTTGGGATCGGCAAAATAATCTTTTAAAGAGACTGACTGGTTTGCCAAGTCGCGGAAGTGGGGAAACACTTCTTCTTGCAGCCAGTGTTCGGCGTACAAGCACAGCCCGGGTAACAAATCGGGAGAATCTTGGGAATTTTCGCGAATGAAGGCGAGGGGTTCTTTTTCGGAACTGAGTTCGAGGGCTCTGCTGGCTTCTTCTGTCTGGCCCAGCAGCAGGGAACACACGGCTTTTTCGAGGTGAACGTCTTGGCGGCGACCTAGCTGCATCAGCATCAGCTTGGCGCGACGGATCATCGACGGCTGTCTGGCTGCAAATCCTTGAGCTAACAGCGTGTATACCGAGAGATAGGTGGCGACTGCGGAGGGGCGGGCGGCTTCTGCTTCAAACAGGGTTTGCTGTTCGCCACTGGTTAGGTGCTTGCGCAATTGCTGGATGAAGCGCAGGAAGTCTTCTATTCCCAAACCCGATCGATCGTCTCCCGAACCGTCTATTCCGCCACGTTCTTGGAGCATTTCTCGGAGGATTTGCAGTCCCCGGCGACGCTCAGCTACTTTTTCTTCAGGGAGTGATAATAGCTCTGAAATGTTGTACGGACGGAGTTTGTATATATCGGTTTGCATTTCACCCCTCACGCTTGAAAATAGGCTTTCACGCAGTAGCAGTTCTTGTCCTGCTTCTAATGATTTGGCAGCATTTTCGTATTGACCTTGTTGCCACTGTTCGCGACCAAGTTCTAGGCAAGCAAGGGCTATGGTTAAAACTATATCTGGCCGCACGAGCTGGGGCTCGCCGAAGCGCCCTTCTGCGATCGCGATGCTGCCAGTGTTTAGGTAAGGGCGACCCAACTTCTGTACTAGTTCGTATTCTCCCAGTTCTTGTAGTATGAGCAGGGCTCCTACGAATTGGTTGTCATCGATTTCTATACTTGGAGTGTGCGGATCGGGAGTAGCGTCCAGGGCCCTAGACTCTGGCCGATCGGTTTCTCCTAAGTCTTGGAGGACTGTGGCCGTCCCTGAGTCAAGAATTTTTGACCTCTGGTATTTGGCTGAAATTCCCGCTTCTGACTCGCGATCGTAAGTTTTGGCTAAAAAACTGGCATCGTAAGCTTGGCGCCCTTGTGAGTCTGACAGAACGGCGCAGGCTTCATCAAGCAGTTGTTTGCGGGCAACGATCGCAACTTCGGAATACTCCCGGCGTGGAAGCTGTAAAGTTCGATCGCGATGAGCCTGCTGCAACTGTTCGGCAGTAGCTTGAATCGGTAGACCCAAAATCCGGTAATAATCTAGTGGAATAAGTAGCACTGTCCACTTCCCCAAAGCGCTAGCAACTGAATTAGCCTATCTTAGGTGATGCTCTCACATCAAATCTTAAAAATATGATTTTGATGTAAGCTTCTGAGTTCTGGTGAAGTACCCAACACTGATGCTATGCATACAGTGTGGGCTTCCTGTTTCATCCGCCACCACCTCTGGCGCGTGCTTGCCTGATGTTTTTTGGTCTTACACAGCGTAAGCGAGGTTTGACAAGCTGTCTTGTCCTGACTCTTGCACCGTTTGCACGATGCCCAGGCAGCCGCCCTCCTCCCGAAGGCAGAAAAATTCTTACTCGTCCTTTGCCATGTCCGCACATTCGGAGACAGCGGCCATTGGCTTCTTCGATCTCTGCCGAGTGCTGTTACACCTAAATGGTAGCCTCTTAGTCAGTCGAATGGGTCGCAACCAATACTATTCTACCAGTTTTCAAAATGCTTGTACTAATCTTTTGACTGCTGCTGGGAGAATGTTCGCCCATTTTCTGCTGCGGTTGTGTCCACTCTCGGTTTACATTGATTTGAGTATGGCAAGATTTCACCTGTCTAGTTCGCCGATCGGGTATTAATTTTTTATGGTTCAGGAACGGACTTTACCAGTTTTTGACGCGCAAACCGTCAGCATTTCTCGGGATGAGGGTTTGATGCTCTACGAGGATATGGTGTTGGGGCGCTTTTTTGAAGATAAGTGCGCTGAGATGTATTACCGGGGCAAAATGTTTGGTTTTGTCCACTTGTACAATGGTCAAGAGGCGGTTTCTACTGGCGTGATTCGATCGATGCGCCGGGATGACACGGATTACGTCAGCAGCACCTATCGCGATCACGTTCACGCTTTGAGCGCGGGAGTGCCAGCGCGAGAGGTGATGGCGGAGTTGTTCGGGAAGGAGACTGGTTGCTCGAAGGGCCGCGGCGGTTCGATGCATATGTTTTCGGCGGAACACCGACTGTTGGGAGGCTATGCTTTTGTGGCTGAGGGAATTCCCGTAGCTACTGGGGCGGCTTTTCAATCTAAGTATCGGCGCGAGGCTTTGGGGGACGAAGGTTCTGATGGCGTAACTGCTTGTTTTTTTGGCGATGGTGCTGCGAATAACGGGCAGTTTTTTGAGTGCTTAAATATGGCGGCTTTGTGGAAGTTGCCGATTATTTATGTTGTAGAAAACAACAAATGGGCGATCGGGATGGCGCACGATCGAGCTACTTCCGATCCGGTGATTTACAAGAAGGCTCATGCTTTTGGTATGGCTGGTTTTGAGGTTGACGGGATGGATGTTTTGGCGGTGCGGGAAGTGGCGCAAGAAGCTGTTGCTAGAGCGCGCGCTGGCGAAGGGCCGACTTTGATCGAGGCTTTGACTTATCGTTTTCGCGGACATTCTTTGGCAGATCCTGATGAGTTGCGTTCTAAGGAAGAGAAGGAATATTGGTTTCCTCGCGATCCGATTAAGAAGTTGGCGACTGATTTGATCGATCGCAATTTGGCAACTGCTGAAGAATTAAAGGAGATCGATCGAAAGATTGAAGCAGTAATCGATGATGCGGTCGATTTCGCAGAGAAAAGCGCCGAGCCAGATCCTAGCGAATTGTATCGGTTTATCTATGCTGAAGATGAGTAGACATCTCCTAAAAAGAAATTAGGCTCTCGCGCATCGATCGCGGCAGGCTCTTGAGGGTGAAGCATTTGGACATAAACTAAGAGGGTTTTCGGCACAGACTGTCGCCCTCGGCGTAAGCCCTAAATCGATCGAACAGCAAGAGATTCTTTTTAGGAAATGTCTAATAGTTAATCCTGGACGCACAAACTCTACTTGTAGGGTGCGCACTGCGCACCTTACTACTATAGATTCAAGCTATAATTAAAGGTAGACTTTCTAGACGCACGGAGAGATATTTTTTAACGATTTACCTCTCTATAAACTTCAGATTTACTTTAAGAAATCTGGTTTTCGGAATTCGGTGTAATAAAACTTCCAAATCATGGTTTTCGCTGGGCGTACCAGGCATGAATGACAAAGCTCTGGAAGAACAATACAGGTGGATTAAAGCCGCTTGATGCAATGATTGATTCGACTTCAGGGGGCGGTATTACAGCGACATCCCGACCATAAGAAGCACGAAACTTTTCAACTTCCTCAGCAGGTATTTCCGAATACAGCAGCATCCGCAGCCAAACCTCAAGCAGACTCTGGTAGGTTGAACTGGACATATCGGAAACAATATCAGAACTCACTAAATATCCATTAGGGCTAAGTCGTGAAGCAATTTGGCTAAAAAAGTTGCGACGCTCTTGCTGCTGCATAAAGAAGTGAGAAACCAAAAGACAAGTCGCCGCATCGAAGGAATGCGATGGGGGCAGTGAATCGAGATAACCTTCATGAAAAGTGTAATGGGACGAATTAGGCTGCGAGGAAAGAGAATTTGCTCAAAAGAAGCTAGCAACGGAGGACACGGCAATGCCGTTTCCCTACCTCAAAATAATCATTAGCGATCATCGTAAGAGATGTAACTATCGCCCGGATTAATTCTAGGGAAACGGCACTGCCACCTCCTGACTGTGGGTAATATCAATTTCGATGCCACTTGGCGATATTTCTGGCTCTCTCGGATGTTTGGTGCAAAATAAGCTAAACCAAATAAGTCCCGATCGCAATTAATTCGATCGCCCCTTTTAAAAATCACAAAAATCTTCAATCCCTTGCTCGATCGCAAAAAGTGCGATCAATGTTGCAAGTCTTGATGGCAAGCCGCTAGTTGACACTAAAAATTCTGCGATCGCACTTATCATCGCAGGCAATTCTACTTTCAGATCGTCCTGACAGATAACACTACGACACCGCTTGCATCAGAAATTAATCAAAGCGATATCTCAGTCACCGCAATATTGCCACCAAAACAGACATCAACATCAGTTCCCGGAGCTCGATCGCGCGATCCGTATTCACCCACATAATAAAAGTATTCTCCCTCCTGTCGGTATACCACCGGCAGTGGCTGAGTCGAAGGGCGACAAAACACAATTTCCGGTTCCGCACTTCCGGGGGCTAAATGCGGCAAATTCACATTCCAGAAACACCCAGACTTGGGTTCGCGATTCAGCAAATTCGCCAACACCCGCGATGTCCAACGAGTCGCGATTTCCCAATCTATCTCCCAAGGCCTTTTAATCCAATGGGAAATCGCAATGCCCGGAATCCCGTGCATTGCTGCTTCCCGCACCGCTGCTACCGTACCGGAAATGTACACGTCAACTCCCAAATTGCCACCGGGATTAATGCCGGAAAGTACCAAATCTGGTTTTTGACAAATGTGATTCAAAGCAATCCGCACGCAGTCTACAGGTGTTCCCTCTACAGCATACTCAACGGACGATCGGCGATCGACATGAATCGGACTGTGAGCCGTCACCTGATGCCCGCAGCCGGACAATTGCCCTTGAGGAGCTACCATAATAGTTTTGCCACTTACCGCCTGCAACAGCGCTTGAATTCCCGGAGCGTCTATGCCGTCGTCGTTGGTTAAAATTATTGTCATTAAAAATTCGTCGAAGTCGGGGGAAGGACTAAAATCCTGACTACAAACCTTAGTTTGACAGATTATAGTGAGGATTTTACTCTTTTTGATCAAGGACTAAAGTCCTCACTAAGAACCTTAGTTTCACAGGTTTGTAGTGAGAACTTCAGTCCTTAACCAACTTGTGGTAAAGTTTTGTGTCGATCGATCCAAGATCGATGCAAGTTCAGTTAAACGCCTTTACAGCAATGTTTTTGCCAATTTTCCCCCTCGCTCAAACAATCGCCGCACATCCCACCCAACAACAACTGCTCATCCAGCCAGAAGTCCCGGTACCGGAAAACGAACTGGATGTGCCACCCCAGCCCAGCAGCAGCCCGCTAAAAACTGTGACAATGCCCCAGCAAATCCGCGTTTTGCCGGGACAACTCGACAACATCCCCGTTTTTAATAGCAACAGCCCAGAAGTTGTACAAACCGAAGGGATTTTGCTCTCCACATTTCCCCAAGAATTAAAACAAGTACCTTCGGCTCATTTAAACTTTCCCTTCAAAGGCAGATTTGACATTTTTGCCCACCATATTGCCAAGGCCAAAAATAGCGCCCAAACTCGCACCTTGTTTCAAGGCATTATTGTTCACAATCCCAATTCCGAACCTGTTACTTTAAAAATATTACAAGGAGCGAGTTATTTAACTCGACCAGATGCGCTGTTTGTCGATTTGCCTTCCTATTTAGAAAATCGATTCGGCACTGTGTTTGCAGGACCTGGCAGCCGCATCACGAGCGATGTATTGCGAGGGCACAGACAAGGCATTTTGCCGGCTGCGATCGAAATTCCGGCGTATCAAAGCCGAATGGTGATGAATTTGCCAATACCTGTAGGGAATGTTACGCCTTCTTCCAACGGTCGATCGACTTTGATGCGAGTATCGAGCAGCAATTCGGTTTATGTTGCTAGTTTAGCAATGTTTGCTCCGAAAACAAAAGAAGGAATCGAACAATATCCAACGTTAGAACAGTGGGAAAATATTTTAAATACCAAAGGTTTAGCAGGGCCGAGAGATTTAGCACCAACTGCGATCGACTCAAATCCCGTACAGGTAATTTACGGCCGGGTTGCGGGAGTAGCGCAAGGTTCTCAGTGGGAAGCTAAAATTACTGACAGTTCAAGAACCGATTATTTAAGCATTCCGAAACGCGGCGAAGAATTTTCCTATGCCTTGAGCACTACTCATACAGGTACTTTTGGAACCGGTCAAATTCAAAGTGCTAAAATGTTGGCTCGCTATCCCGATACTGCTTATTTTGCGCACGGCAATTATGGGATTCAATACAGTTTGAGTTTTCCGCTTTATAACAAATCTCGCGACTCCCAATCTGTGAGTATTAAGATGCAAACACCGATTAAGGCAAATACAGAAGCGGGGGGATTGATGTTTTATGAACCTCCGGAAAATCGGATATTTTTCCGAGGTACGGTACGAGTAATGTTTAACGATGATAGTGGGAAGACTTTGACGCGCTACATTCACATCGTGCAGCGCCGGGGACAGCAAGGGGAACCTTTGGTGAATGTGAAGATGAAACCCGGGGAACGCCGTTTGGTGCAGGTAGATTTCTTGTATCCGCCGGATGCGACACCGCCGCAAGTTTTGACGGTGCGATCGAGTAATTAAAGGATACTTTACAATCAATCGTTTACACAGTTGAGTTTGACAGCGCCTATCTACTTAGTGATATACTTGGATTAGTGATAAAGCCTTTCTCATGTAGATGAGGTGCGTCGCCATCTATCACTTACAAAGTGAATTTAATAAGTCGCAGCGACGCACCCTACAAGTTAACATTTTTACGTAGCTTACTTCTTTGAGAACTGCTATATACAATGTAAACGTGCTGAATCGAGGTTGATCATCAAATGTCCCTTATATCTACTATGTTGGGTAATTTTATGTCCTAGTAATTGCTCTTTTTATTGTTGCCGAACTTCCTTCTTCCTTCTCCTATAGCTACAATAAGAAAATACTTTCGCACGATCGCAACCTGTGTCTGTCTCAGCAAATCAAGATCCTACCTTCATCTTAGTTGACGGCCACTCCCTGGCCTTTCGCTCCTACTTCGCCTTTGCCAAAGGGCGAGATGGAGGTTTGCGAACTACGACAGGCATTCCCACCAGCGTCTGTTTTGGCTTTCTCAAGTCATTGCTGGAAGTCATGGCAGCCCACGACCCCCAGTACATGGCGATCGCTTTTGACCTCGCTACGCCCACTTTTCGCCACGAAGCCGACGACACCTACAAAGCCGGCCGGGCCGAAACCCCAGAGGATTTTATCCCCGATATTCAAAACCTGCAAGAACTCCTCGGCTATTTGAATCTACCAGCCATTACCGCTGAAGGATACGAGGCGGACGATGTTTTGGGAACTTTGGCAAACAAAGCCAGTGAGGCGGGTTATCGGGTGAAAATCCTGACGGGCGATCGCGATTTGTTTCAATTAGTAGATACCGAAAAAAACATCAGCGTTTTATATTTGAGTACAGATGAATTGAAGCGATCGGGTAAAGGCAAATCCCAAGAATACGGTCCGGAAGAAGTCAAAGCCAAACTTGGTATTTTGCCAGAACAAGTAATAGATTATAAAGCTCTTTGTGGCGATAAATCCGACAACATTCCCGGAGTCAAAGGCATTGGCGACAAAACCGCTTTGCAACTGCTGGAGGCTTACAATTCCCTCGACGGAATTTATGCTGCTATAGATGAGCTGAAAGGCGCAACTAAGAAAAAGTTAGAGGAGGGCAAAGAAGCTGCCTATCATTCTCAGCGCATGGCGACAATTGTCCAAGATGTTCCCTTAGAAGTAGAGTTAGAAAATTGCCAGCTTAAAGGTTTTGATGAAGCAGCCTTAATACCAATGCTGGAAAAATTAGAATTTAAAACATTTTTAAAGAAAGTCAAACAAATTCAAAAGCGTTTCGGTGGCAGTATTTTTGACGAAGAATCTACATCACCATCCTCACAAAAGAGCGGGCAAGATCCCCACTCCAAAATCAACGACTCGGAAAAGGGTGGGCAAGATGCCCACTCCAAACTTAATGACTCAGAAAAGAGTGGGCAAGATGCTCATCCCACAATAGATAAGTCACCTGAAAATTCTGAAATTTCCGAAGAAGATGCCTCATGGTTTTGGAATTATGCTGATACCCAAGCTGCCCAGCAAGCAAACCAACTACCCATAAAACCCCGAATAATTCACTCGATCGAACAGTTAAACGAATTAGTTAAACTGCTGCAAACTTGCACCGACACAACTTCACCCGTCGCCTGGGATACCGAAACCACCGCCCTCGAACCGCGAGACGCCGAATTAGTGGGAATTGGCTGCTGTTGGGGAACGGGCGAACAAGATTTAGCCTATATCCCAACCGGACATAAAACTGGTCAAAACTTGGACAAAGCCACAGTTTTAAATGCTTTGCGTCCGATTTTAGAAAGCGAGAATTATCCAAAAGCTTTGCAAAATGCTAAGTTCGATCGGCTGATCCTGCGCTGTCAAGGAATTAAACTAGCAGGCGTCGTTTTCGACACGATGTTAGCCAGTTATGTACTCAATCCAGAAAATAGCCATAGCCTCAGCGAATTGTCAAGGAAATACTTAGGCATTGTCGCCAAAAGTTACAATGAATTAGTCCCGAAAAACAAAACAATTGCTGACATTAGAATTAGAGAAGTAGCCGACTACTGCGGCATGGATGTTTACACCACATTTCAGTTAGTAGATAAACTGAGAGCAGAATTGGATGAAGCTGATGAAGCTAACTTTCCCGACAAGTCTTTGCATGAGTTGCTGCTAGAAGTAGAACAGCCTTTAGAACCTGTTTTAGCAGAAATGGAATTTTGTGGAATTCGCATTGATTCAGCTTATCTCAATACACTTTCGCAGCAGCTAGAAACCAGCTTAACAGAAATAGAAGAAAAGACCTATGCAGCAGCGGGTAGAAAGTTTAATTTAGGTTCGCCCAAGCAACTCAGCGAAATCTTATTAGAAAAAATTCCCGAACAGTTTGAGAAAAAGTCTCGCAAAACCAAAACAGGATACTCTACCGACGCTGCTGTTTTGGATAAACTGCAAGGAGATCACCCGATCGTAGACGATCTGTTAGAACACCGAACATTGTCCAAGTTGAAATCTACTTATGTAGATGCTTTGCCACAGTTAGTGCGGCAAGATACCGGGCGAGTTCATACAGATTTCAACCAAACTGCTACGGGTACGGGCAGGCTTTCTTCTTCTAATCCAAATTTGCAGAATATTCCGATCCGTACCGAATTTTCGCGGCAAATTCGCAAAGCTTTTTTACCAGAATCAGGTTGGCTGATGGTGTCGGCTGACTATTCTCAAATTGAGCTGCGAATTTTAGCTCACTTGAGTCAAGAACCTGTGTTAATCGAAGCTTACCAAAATAATCGAGACGTGCATACCGTGACGGCTCAATTATTGTTTGAAAAAGAGGAAGTCACGCCAGATGAAAGACGGTTTGGCAAAACGATTAATTTTGGGGTAATTTATGGTATGGGGGCGATTAAATTTGGTCGATCGATGGGCAAGACTTCCAAAGATGGTAAGGAATTTATTGCGAAATTTAACGATCGCTATAGTAAAGTTTTTGAATATTTAGAGAAAGTCAAAAAAGAGGCGATCGCCCTCGGCTACGTTACCACAATCCTCGGCCGCCGCCGCTATTTAAAATTCGAGAGCGACAGTCTTCTCCGGTTAAAAGGCAGCAATCCCGAAGACATTCATTCCGATCGACTTAAATCTCTCAGCAAAGATGATGCCCAATCTTTGCGAGCAGCCGCCAATGCTCCCATCCAAGGCTCCAGTGCTGATATTATTAAACTTGCCATGCTTAAAGTACACCAAATTTTGGCAAACTATCAGGCACGATTGCTGCTGCAAGTTCACGACGAATTAATCTTTGAAGTACCTCCCGACGAATGGGAAGAATTGCAGCCAAAAATCAAAGATGCAATGGAAAATGCTTTGCCCCTCAGCGTACCCCTGGTAGTTGACATTCATGCGGGACAAAATTGGATGGAAACCAAATAAAAACTGACAAATATGAGCAAAACTAAAATCGACATTTTTCCAAAGATTAAAAGCTTAAGTGTAGTAATTATGCTCTTGCTTATCTTCGGTTGCAAACAAAAATTAGCACCGAATAACTATGCTGTCAAGCGAGTCAGCGACGGCGACACTCTTGTCGCCAGCGATGCTGCGGGCAAAGATATTTCAGTGCGTTTTGCCTGTGTAGATGCACCAGAAATTGCGCACAGTAACGCCGAAAAAAACAGCAAAAAATCAGCACAAAAAAATCAATTTAAGTGGGGAAATCAAGCCATGCAAAGAACGCAGCAGCTAGTAAAACAAGGAGGCGATCGGGTGGTTTTAACCGTCACAGATACCGATCGCTACGGCCGCAAAGTCAGCGAAATTCGCCTACCTAACGGCACATTTATCCAAGAAGTTTTGACCCGCGAAGGACTGGTAATGATTTACCGTCCTTACTTAAAAAACTGTCCGAGTGCAAGTATTCTGGAACAAGCCGAAGCCGAAGCTAAGAAAAATCGTCGCGGTGTTTGGGGAGACTCGAAGTTTGTGCCAGCTTGGGATTTTCGCAAAAACGACAAATGAGCGAAATTTTGATTATCTGGTAATTGTTCTTTATCTAAAAATACCATGTTAGAAATCACCGTAAGAAACAACGCTATATATTTTGGCAAAAACTTCGCTCTAAATTTTCAACGCACTTTGCGGATACCCGACGACGGTACAACTTATCCTTTACCGCCAGGATTAGGTGAGTTTCCAGTCTGCAAAGTTGATGACTACATTTCTAGAGTTCCTGAAACTTGGAAAGAACATGGTGGCGTGTTTATTCCCATGTATCAACGAGAAGCTTTGTGGATTTGTTTTAGAGGCGCTAATTGGCGGCCGAATGCTGTTAAAATTGCTGTTGGTAAAGTTAATGCCGTTTCCGGCAAACCTTGGCAGCAAAAACTACAAGCTAATGACCAAGATTATGTCATTTGTCCCGCTCAACCCTGGTTAGATGGTATCAATTCTGGTGAAGGTTACATCCGCCAATTTGTTGCCATGCCTCTCGGCATGGGTTACACTGTCGAAGCACAAGTAACAGGCAAAGAAGAATTTGGTGGCATTCAGATCGTTGTATTCGATCCGAAACCAGGGTTATTTCCAGAAGAACAGCCAAGATCGCAATTAAGAGAAAGAGGTATTACTTTGTGTATGGCATCTTCGGCTGGTGCAGCCAAATATAGTGCAGAAATGGGATTAGCAGCAGGCGGTAAAATGAAACAAAAAATTTATCCCGATAGTTATGGTATCAACACTTGGGACGAGACAAATTTTGGTAGAGTTTACGTCCACATTGTTAATAGCATGATGTATCGGGAAATCACTGGCAAAGAACCACCAAATACACCCATTACTGCCCAAACTTACAATCAATATCATCTTCCTTGGTTTGACCTCTACGACGAACAAAAAGGCGATGTCGCAGCCTCAACTATCCTTTCTCAAGTCAAGTCTGTCAAAGAGATGGACAAAAATCAAGGATTTGCATCACAGCAAGACGATACATCTGTTGACGTTTCTCAAGCACAAATTAAAAAGCTCAAAGTCAATCCAGATGAAATCAGAGATGGCAATTGGTAGTTAAACAGTTGACAGTTGACAGTGAGGTTTTTAGGATGGGTATTTACACCCCGTTTTTAGGATTGGGATTTATACTCCATCCTAAAAACATGACGCCGTCATACGGGGTTTTAAACCCTTGAATTTTGATCAATAGACAGTGCTGCATAAGGTCTGCTAAATTAGACACTACCTGTCGCAGTAAGGTGCGCCGAAACGTACCCTATCGAGAGAGTCTTTGCGCAAGCCAAATCAATTAGCAAAAAATTAGCTTTAGGGGACATCAATGAATATCAAACATTTGGTTATTTCTGGTATGGCAATGATCCTTGGTATTGGAATCGTAGGAACTGCTATTGCCCAAGAACTGACCAACGAGCAAAAAACGGTTGTTTGTCGCTTAAAGACAGAATTTGAACAGCGGAAAAGTAACGGTCAAAAATTAGTTTTTGTACCGTTGGTGGCCAGAGTGCGAAAGCAAGTTTCATCTCCTTTTAGAGCCACCCTGCATCCAAATACTGAGTATGTTTTTGTAGGCACTTGCGACGGAAATTGTCAGGATTTAAACCTAACTCTCACAGATGCCAATGGTCAGGAGATTGCCACGAGTCAAAAGACAGGCGAAGTCGCGACAATTTCTTTTACTCCCCCGTCTCAAGGTGAATATCAAATCACTGCTAAACCGGGTGAATGCACGAATGCAGAGGGTTGCAGTTTCGGCATGGGAATCTTCGTTCCTGCCTCTGCTAGCGTACCTAATGCTTCAAAAATTCCCGCTGAGTTAGCACAATTTCGACTTTGCCAGTAGAGGAGAAGTTATTAACTTATGAGTTGCGAGTATAGTTAATTTGTGGATCGCAAATCTAACTTATAACTTGCAACTTATAACTCGCCATTTATAATTTGTTAACCATAACTTTAGCAAACTGTCAAGTAGAGAGGGCAGTGGAACCCTGCAAAGACCCCATAACTGCCGAAATCTGGCTTGAAAGCAGAAACTCTATTTACCCTCAGGCAAGCATCAATTAGAATATAGATAGTGCCTCTCTGGGTGGCGAGTACATTCCCCATGTCTTTAATCTTAGCTTCTAAAAATCAATTCCAGAACCCTCCTCAAAAAGGGTTGAGAAGTCTGTTCAATCGCTTGGGTATCAGGCAAAAAATCGGCTGCGGATACGCCTTGGTCATTAGTATTGCTATTTTGGGTGCTGTGGCGGGACGGGGAGTAGAATCCTATTACAAACAGCAAGTTAGAGAAAAACTAGCGATCGACCGAGATAAAGCTGAAATCCTGACCAACCTCAATAATACCGTGCAGGAAGTGAGGATTCACCAGCTAGAACTGGCGAATCTGACGGCAAAACCGCAAATTTTCGATCGGGATCGCTCGGAATTCCTGACTCGCGTGGCTCAAATGAGCGGACAACTCGAACAACTGCAAACCCAGCCGCCGACTTCAAATTCCGCAATCGCCCAAGATTACCAACTGCTTCAAGAGTTCGCTGCGCGCCACAGCAAAACAGTAGAATCATACTTTCAACAAATACAGAAGCTGTTGGGGAATGCGAAATTATCGGGTTTGAATCCGAAACAGCGACAAGGTGTTCAGCGGAACTTAAACAATTTTGTCACTAGCGAAACTGCTTTGAAACTCGAGCAGTTTTCCGATGAGTCAGCCAAGCTGGCTACCACTTTTCGGGACAAAGCAGACGAAGCATTTAGAACCTACGACAAAGCAGAACAACTCGGAACTCTAATTCTCATTGGTTCTCTAGCAATATCAGCCGCGATCGCAGCCATGCTAGCAGCATACACCAGCCGTGCGATCGCCCGCCCCCTAGAAGCGACCACCCTCATCGCTCAGCGAGTTACAGAAGAATCCAACTTTGACCTGCAAGCACCCGTCACCACCTCCGACGAAGTGGGAATGCTAGCAATTTCTCTCAATGAACTCATTCAGCGGGTTGCAGAATATACAGAAGACTTGCACGAAGCAAAAGTAGCAGCCGAAGCTGCCAACCGCTCCAAAAGTGCATTTCTGGCTAACATGAGCCACGAACTCCGTACCCCCCTTAACGCCATCATCAACTACAGCGAAATGCTGCAAGAAGATGCTCAAGATTCCGGTTCCGAAGATTTTCTCCCCGACTTAGAAAAAATTCAAACTGCAGGCAAACATCTGTTGGATATGATCAGCGATATCCTCGACATTTCTAAAATTGAAGCCGGTCACGTCACCCTTTATTTAGAAAACTTCGACGTGGCGACAATGATTGAAGAAGTGATGACCACTGCTCAGCCATTAGTAGAGAAAAAGGGCAATGCTCTCAAACTAAAAACCAAGGGCGAACTCGGTACTATGTACGCCGACCAGCCAAAAGTACGACAAATTCTCCTCAACTTGCTCAGCAACGCTGCCAAATTTACGGAAGCAGGAGTAATTACGATCGGCGTTGAAAGAATTCAAACTAAAAAAACCAAACAGAAAAAGCAGAAAAAGCAGACAAAACGGAGTCAAAATGATGAATCATTATCTACTTTAAATTATAGTTCTCAAGTTTTAATTTTTCGAGTAACTGACACTGGCATTGGCATGACGGACGAGCAATTGCAGCAGATATTCAAACCTTTTACTCAAGCTGATGCTTCGACCACCCGCAAGTACGGAGGCACGGGTTTGGGATTGACAATTAGTCAGCGTTTGTGTCAAATTCTCGGTGGCGAAATTAGTGTGGAAAGCGAGAATGGCAGGGGGTCTACTTTTACTGTCAGGCTCCCGGAACGGGTGGTTATGCAAGCTTGAAGTATAGCAGTTGATAGTTGACACCCCCCTCGCCCCCTTGAGGGGAAGACAGTTGTTTTGTAGCTTAGTTGGAGGAACAAAACCCAACCGGATTTCGCGTTTGGGCTGATGGTTGGCTTTGTGTTCGATCGACCAAAACTAGATAAACTACATAAATCTAAAATCTAAAATCTAAAATTGGATGTCCCTTCTGTGGCAACCTAAAAAACAGCAGACACAATTGTTTTTATACACTTCACTTACAGAACACTAGCAACCAGTTATGCAAACTCTGCCCAACCCGACTAAAACCCCCTCCATCGAACCAGCTTTCGACACCACCATCAAACGTCGCAAAACCCGTCCCGTCAAAGTCGGTAGCGTTACCATCGGCGGTGGTTATCCCGTCGTCGTGCAGTCGATGATCAACGAAGACACCCTGGATATCGACGGTTCAGTGGCTGGAATTCGGCGCTTGCACGAGATTGGCTGCGAAATCGTCCGCGTCACCGTGCCCAGCATGGCCCACGCCAAAGCATTAGCCGAAATCAAAGAAAAATTGCACGCCACCTACCAACCAGTGCCCCTGGTTGCCGACGTTCACCACAACGGCATGAAAATTGCTCTCGAAGTGGCCAAACACGTAGACAAAGTGAGAATCAATCCGGGTTTGTACGTGTTTGAGAAGCCAAAAGCTAACAGAACCGAATACACGCCAACGGAATTCGCCGAAATTGGCGACAAAATTCGCGAAACTCTAGAACCTCTGGTAGTTTCCCTGCGCGACCAAGGCAAAGCTTTGCGAATCGGCGTCAATCACGGTTCTCTCGCCGAACGGATGCTGTTTACCTACGGCGACACGCCCCAGGGCATGGTAGAGTCTGCCTTGGAATTTATCAAAATTTGCGAATCCCTCGACTTCCGCAATATCGTACTTTCCTTGAAAGCCTCGCGGGCGCCGGTGATGGTTGCCGCTTACCGCTTGATGGTCAAACGGATGGATGATTTGGGCATGGATTACCCGCTGCATTTGGGCGTTACGGAAGCTGGCGATGGCGAATACGGCCGGATCAAATCTACCGCAGGCCTCGCACCGCTGCTGACTGATGGCATCGGCGACACCATTCGCGTCTCACTGACAGAGGCCCCAGAAAAGGAGATTCCCGTCTGCTACAGCATTCTGCAAGCCTTGGGACTGCGGAAAACGATGGTTGAGTATGTTGCCTGTCCTTCCTGCGGTCGCACTTTGTTTAATTTAGAGGAAGTGTTACACAAAGTGAGAGAAGCAACGAAACATTTGACGGGCTTGGACATTGCAGTTATGGGCTGTATTGTCAATGGGCCGGGAGAAATGGCGGATGCTGACTACGGTTATGTCGGGAAGCAAGCGGGTTATATTTCTCTGTACCGTGGCCGGGAAGAAATTAAGAAAGTACCGGAAGACCAAGGCGTGGCAGAATTGATTAATTTGATTAAATCGGACGATCGCTGGGTTGAGCCTTAATTCTTGTCGATCGCCCCTAGGAAGTGTTTTGACATCCTCCCCACCCTATAGAGGGATGGGGAATTGGGCGAGAACTGTTAAACCCGGAAATCCCCCTAAATCCCCCTTCTTAAGCGGGATTTAGGGATCTAGACTTCGATAAAAACGAGAGAGACAGAGCGTTTCAGTCTTAAGTTGACACCGCAGAACTCGGCAACGTTAAATAATATATGTATGCCAACTACGACCGGGCTTTGCCTGTGCTAGATTGGGCTTAACTATTTTCAACTCCTTTCCTCCGGCGCGTCAGACAAATGGTTATAACAAAACGAGGGCTCCTTTTAAGTGCAGCAGCGGTGGTACTTACTGCTGTAACTCTTGCCAACACTGGATGCAGTTCTAAATCTCTGGCTTCTTTTAGGGGAAGTCCTAAAGAGTTAATTGATGAAGTTTGGCAAATTATTGACAAAAGTTATGTTGATGGCACTTTTAACCAGGTTGACTGGAAAGCAGTGCGGAATGATTATTTGAACCGGAGTTATACTAGCGATGAGGAAGCTTATGAAGCAATTAGGGAAATGCTGAAAAAGCTGGATGATCCTTATACGCGGTTTATGAACCCGGAAGAGTTCAAGAATATGCAGGTTGAAACTTCTGGGGAACTGACGGGTGTGGGGATTCAGTTGACTCAAGATGAGCAAACTAAAAAGTTGGTGGTGATTTCGCCGATCGAGGATACTCCTGCTTTTAAGGCAGGCATTCAATCAAAAGATATTATTACTAAAATAGATGGCAAGAGTACCGATGGCATGGATACGAATCAAGCTGTAAATTTGATTCGAGGCCAGGTTAATACTGAAGTGACGCTGACTATTTTACGGAATAGCAAAGAATTAGAATTTAAGCTGAAGCGAGCAAAAATAGAAATTCATCCCGTGCGGCATTCGGTGCAGAAAAGTTCGATCGGAGAAGTCGGCTACATTCGCCTAAATCAGTTTAGTGCCAATGCTGCATCGGAAATGCGATCGGCTATTAAGGATTTGGAACAGAAAAAAGTAACAGGCTATATTTTAGATTTACGTTCCAATCCGGGTGGCTTGCTGTTTGGGAGTATTGAAATTGCTCGAATGTGGCTGAAAGAAGGTACGATCGTCTCGACGGTCGATCGAGTAGGTGAGGCCGATCGACAAAGTGCAAATCAAAAAGCACTCACTGATAAACCGTTAGTTGTCCTGGTAGATGGCGGTTCTGCAAGTGCTAGCGAGATTCTTTCGGGTGCTTTGCAAGATAACAAGCGTGCGGTTTTGGTGGGAACAAAGACATTTGGTAAAGGTTTAGTACAGTCGGTACGCGGTGTGGGTAAAGATGCCGGTTTAGCTGTGACGATCGCTAAATATTTTACTCCCAATGGCACTGATATCAATCATGCGGGAATCGAACCGGATTTTAAAATTGAACTCAGCGATGCTCAAAAACAGGATTTGAGGAGCGATCGAGATAAAATCGGTACGAACTCAGATCCGCAGTATGCGAAAGCTATGGAGGTTTTGACCAACCAAGTTACTGGTAAAACAGGGAGTCAAAAGGCTGAGTCGAAACCTAATGCTGTGCCACCTAAGCCAAATGCTGCACAGACGAAACCGAGTGCGACACCGGCTAAACCTAAGTAGGGGTGTTGGGTTTTGTGACTCTACACAACTTACAAAATGTAAGTTATTGAATTCTCATTCCTAAGAAGGACTAAAGTCCTGACTACAAACCTAATTCGTAGTTAGGACTTTAGCCCTTTAAGTTGATTATTGCGGTTGGCATTTGCCAGCGCGAATTAAACCGATGCGACGGGCGATCGCATCTTCTGGCGAATCATAAGGGCCCCACTTTTCAATAATAGTTGAATTTTGTGCTGCGATTTGGGCGATCGGCAAAATTTCGCAAGTGCCGACCGGACGTTTGACAATATAAAATTGTGGTGTTGCAGTCATAAGTAGAAGGAAGAAGGAAGAAGGAAGAAGGAAGAGGGGGAGATGGGGAGATGGGGAGATTGAGGTATTAACCAATTCATTAACAATTACTCAATCCCTCAATCTCCAATCTAAAATCTCAAATCCTCAATCTAAAATCTAAAATCGAAATATATAATATTAACATGAGAATAGCATACCCGTACAGACTACGCCCGACCAAACAGCAAGCCATCAATATTGACCGATGGTTGTCAATGTTGTGTTCACAGTACAACTATTTGTTGACTGATAGATTCAAAACGTGCATTAAACACTTTTAGAAGTACCTAGGCAGATATTGTAATCATTTCTGAAAAATCCCCATGCAATTTATTCCCAAAATAGTGCCAGAAATTCAGTCAGAAATTATACCAATTCAAGAATCCCCGCTGCCCGAACTTGTGACTTTCGATGTCGGCGGCATGAAATGTGCGGGCTGTGTGAAGGCTGTTGAACGCCAGCTAATGCAACATTCAGGCGTAATTTCAGCTTGCGTTAACTTAGCTGTTGAAGTCGCAACGATCGAGTGCCAGCCGGGGGCAGTCGATGTGGAGGCTTTAGCAAAAAAATTAACCGATAATGGATTTCCCAGTCAGTCTCGCTGTGGCGCAAATCAGCGCCAAGTAGAGACGGCGGCAATTGAGAGGCGACGGCAAGAAATTCGACAGCAAATCAGACAATTGACGATCGCCCTAATCTTAATTATTCTCTCCGGTTTAGGTCACGTATTGGGAACAAAAGCCCCAATTCTCAGCAATATTTGGTTTCACTGGGGACTGGCCACCCTAGCTTTGTTACTACCTGCCCGCCCGATTATCGTTGATGGCTGTCGCAGTTTGTGGCGAAATGCACCGAATATGAATACTTTGGTGACTTTAGGGGCTGTCACAGCTTACACCGCTAGCAACGTGGCGCTGCTGTTTCCGCAAATGGGATGGGAGTGCTTTTTTGACGAACCGGTGATGCTTCTCGGCTTTATTTTGTTGGGAAAAACTCTCGAACAGCAAGCTAAACGCCGTGCTGCATCAGCCCTACAAGCTTTAATTGCCTTGCAACCGGCTACTGCCCGTTTAGTTGATTTTAAATTCCCGATCGTAGATTTGGACTCTGAAGAATTGTCTGTGGACTCCCAGTCGATCGCCCATCATCCACCATACATTGAAATTCCAGCCGATCGAGTCCGAGTTGGAGAATGGCTGCAAGTTTTACCGGGTGAAAAAATTCCGGTAGACGGCGAAGTTTGTCAAGGCAAAACCACAATCGATGAGTCGATGTTGACTGGGGAATCGATGCCTGTTTTGAAACAACCAGGAGATGTAGTGGCGGCGGGAACCCTAAATAAATCCGGGGCAATTGTGATTCGGGCAACTCGCACGGGCCAGGAAACAACTGTAGCTCAAATGGTGGCTTTGGTGGAGGCTGCGCAAACTCGAAAAGCGCCGATTCAAAATTTAGCTGATACTGTAGCGGGATATTTTGTCTATGGAGTAATGGCGATATCGGCTTTGACTTTCCTATTTTGGTACTTTGCCGGAACTCATATTTGGCCCTCTGTGCTTTCAGGACACGCAGCAATGAATATGGCGCACGGGGCAATGGGCATGGGAAACCCATTACCAATTACCAATTCCCCATTCCCCATTACCAATTACCCATTCCCCATTCCTCATTACCAATCTCCTTTATTGTTAAGTTTAAAGTTGGCGATCGCAGTTTTAGTTATCGCTTGTCCTTGTGCTTTGGGACTGGCTACCCCAACCGCTATTTTAGTCGGTTCTGGAATCGGGGCGGAACGCGGATTGTTAATTCGTGGTGGTGATGTTTTAGAACGAGTACATCAATTAGATACGGTGGTTTTTGACAAAACTGGTACTTTGACAACCGGAAATCTGACACTTACGGATTATTTGCCAATTTTTGATGATTCTGAGTGGGATTTGACCTCGGAGAGTCATGTGAGAAACAGGGAAGATGCCTGTTCCACAATTGATGATATTTCTGGCCACAGGCAAGATACCTGTTCCACATCAGTCAACCCACAACTTTTACAGATTGCAGCCGCAGTAGAAAGGGGTTCTTGTCATCCCATCGCCGCAGCAATTTTGCAGGAAGCCGAAAAACAAGCTTTGCCCTTGCTAGCTGCTGAGGATTTCTACACGGAACCGGGATTAGGAGTTTCGGCTTTGGTGGAAGGCCACCGGGTGTTCGCGGGGAATGCCGAGTGGATGAGGCAGCAGGGAGTCGCTGTTGCAACGCAATTGTGCGGGTCTTTTCAAGGCAAAACAGCGGTTTACATCGCTTGTAACGGCATTTTACTGGGGGTAATCGGGCTAAAAGATACTCTCAGGGCTGATGCGAAGGCAACGGTGGAGCGTTTGCGGGGCATGGGATTGCGGGTAATCATGCTGACGGGGGACACGCCCGAAGCAGCGGCGGCCACAGCGAAGCAGTTAGACTTAACGCCGGCGGATGTTTTGGCGCAAGTGCGGCCGGAAGAGAAAGCTAGGGCAATTGCTACTTTGCAAGCGGAAGGCCGAAAAGTGGCGATGGTGGGAGATGGAATTAATGATGCCCCGGCTTTAGCCCAAGCAGATGTGGGTATCGGCTTGCATGGCGGCACTGATGTTGCAGTTGAAACTGCTCAAATTGTGTTGATGCGAAATGCTTTGATGGATGTTGTGGAGTCGATCGAACTCAGTCGCGCTACTTTTAATAAGATTCGCCAAAATCTATTTTGGGCTTTTGCTTACAATACTCTGGGAATTCCGGTGGCGGCCGGTGTTTTGCTGCCTGCTTTCGGAATTGTTCTCAGTCCTGCGGCCGCCGGTGCATTTATGGCATTTAGTTCTGTCAGTGTAGTTACCAATTCTTTGTTTCTGCGTCGCGGATTTCGCCTTAAATCTGTCATCGGCACGTAAAAATCATCAGTGATTGGTCCTCACCCCAGAAATCATGACCAAAAAAAGGCAGAAGGTAGAATTCAAGAAAAATTGAGAATTCAAGAATTTTGCTTAATTGTTAGTTAAAGCACAAAATTTCTTCTTCCTTTTCCCCCCTTGGGGGGGTAGGGCAGGGTGGATTAATTGTCCCCAAGTAAATTATAATAGTCGATCGCGATCGAACTCGATCCGCTCGCGATCCGCTCGCGATCGACTATCCTACAGAGTGCATCAACAATGAATTTAATTGAAGCTATTAAAGCAGTACCCGACCACCGACATCCAAGGGGAATTAGGCATCCCCTATGGCTGATACTCGCCATAATTTTATTGGGCAGTTGT
>JAAUPI010000251.1 GCA_012035135.1 Microcoleus sp. CSU_2_2 | reverse complement strand
TGTCGAAAATAGACCGATCGTTAAGGAGAATGTGGACATCAGTGGTTGTTGGCCCGACAAAATTTAGACCGGTGAATACAGATGCGATCGAGATGTTACCAGTTTCCGGTGCAGTCCATCTCACCAAGGCATACTCACCAGCAGGGCCTGGATGCAAAGCGAATTGGCCGGGTTCCAAGCGAGTCGTTGTGCACAGTACGATCGGGCTACCAGTCGCGTTAAAATAGACACCGGGGTTGCCATCGGGGGCACGGTTGCCGCACCAGGAATCGAGGCCTTCTCGGACTCTGGGATCGTTGCACATGATAAAAGGCGATCGCAGATTTGGTGTCCATCCGTAACTCCAGACTCCATTGGGATTGTTAGTGCGAGAAAAATCAGCGGCAACATCTCCAGATTGCTGCTGATGCTGAGCTATTTTCGCCATCAAAGCCCTTAAAGTTCCATATTTCCAATCGCGATCGCGATGAGCGGGAATTGACAAAATTTGTTTAAATTTAAGATGTTCGTAGATATGATAACTGTCAGTAATGCTGTGCAAAAACCAACCTATTTGCATCGATTCATCCTGCAATGCAGCCACAACCAAATCTAAACCTGCGTCTCCATATTTCAGCGCTTCTGAAAGTGCGACGATTCTAGCTTCGAGTGCGATCGAAGCTAAGCGGCTTTTCACGCCCGATATGCCTCCTAAGACAGCAGCATCTATGGGGGGTTGATTTTGACCGCCTTTGACGGCATCGTATTCTCTGGGTTGATTTGCGGGGTCTGGCATGGCATTGAAATTTCTACACTACTAATCATTGTCGCAATTCGATTGTAGTCGATGTCGGGGTGGATGACATCGCAGGGGATGGCGCGATCGCGATCGCAAGCAAAGGGTTTTCCCGATTTATCAAAGCATTGAATTGCAGGTCGATCGCGCTTGACAGAAACTGTTATTTGTGCTGTTTCAATTCGGGTTTAATCCCCTTGGGCGATCAAGATAAAACAGCCAGTCAAGGCTTATACGATTCTTTTGAAGGTGCTGCTGTTTTAGCGAAAGCATTAGCAGAGGAAAAAGCAACTTTGGGCGATCGGGTTAGATAATGGGCTATTCTGTTGCTGACATTGGGTTTTGGTGCTTTAATGGAGTATATGGGGCGATCGCGAGTAGGAACCACTTTATAAAGAGAGTAAAAAATGCTGATAGAAAATGCCATCTTAAAAAATCTCGAAAAATTGCCTGAATCTGTCAAACAGGCAGTCCTTGACTATATAGAATTTTTGGTAAACCGATATGCCCAGGAGGCTCCTAAAACGGAAAAAGCTGCCAAGAGAGGCGGACTTGGAATTTGGAAAGGTAAAATCTGGATGTCTGATGATTTTGATGAACCTCTCGAAGATTTAAAGGATTATATGTAAACATGAATATTCTACTAGATACCCATACTTTTCTTTGGTACTTGGAAGACAGTAAACAATTAAGTTCTAAAGCAGCAGAAGTTCTTGAAGATCCAAGTAACACTCTCAGATTGAGTATCGCTAGCTTATGGGAAATTTCAATTAAGCTTGGTTTAGGAAAACTTAGCTTACAAAACTCATTCTCGGAGTTATCCGATCTCCAATTCCAAAATTTTCAATAAATCTGCCATTCGTTCCGGATTTTAGTTGCTGAGTATCGTATCTTAATTTAACAGGTTTAATGCCAAGCAAACAAGTCTGTGAAAATCTCCATATAAATTTTAAACTGGGTCATTTATTCAAACTTAACGCCACTCTGATGAAGATTTAGTTCTGAATACTGACGAAAGTTTTATAAATTTATATTGACAAGCATCGGCTTATGAGTATTTTCAATGACGCCGAGTACAAACCTTTACATTTATAATGAATGTACAATTATTAGAGTAAACCGATGTTAAAAACTGTGGTTGGTCATAGCAACGATCCTGATTCTCTATCAGCGATCACAGAAGTTCTAGAGCAATGTCAGCAATCCCTCTCAGGAACATCTCCTCAAGCGGGAATATTATTTGCAGCCATTGACTTTGAACATACTCTCATCTTAAATCAAATTCATCAGATTTATCCAGGAATTGAGCTAATTGGTGGCACGACTGATGGAGAGATGTCTTCTATTTTAGGTTTTGAACAAGATTCACTGACTCTGATGCTATTTTGTGCCGACAACATCACGATTCGGGCTGGAATTGGGCGAGATATTTCTCAGGATTTAAACGCCGCCATTCAAACCGCTATTGTTCAAGCAACAAAAGATCATACAGATCCGATTAAACTCTGTATTACTTTGCCAGAAAGTCTCTCCACTAGCGCCGTTTTGATTTTAGATAAATTGAATCAAGCTTTAGGAGAAAAAGTACCTGTTTTTGGGGGACTGACGGCAGATAGATGGCAGTTCAAACAAACCTATCAATTTTACAAAACAGAAGTTTATAGCGATGCAATTCCCATTCTCTTAATCTCTGGACCGATTCTTTTTTCTCATAGTGTTGCTAGTGGCTGGAATCCCATTGGTAAGCGAGGTAAAGTTACCAAAGCTTCTCGAAACGTAGTCTACGAAATCGACGGGCAACCTGCCCTAGAGTTTTATCAACACTATTTGGGGAGAATGCTACCATCCTTAGAATATCCTCTAGCCGTGTTTGATGCCGACGAAACTAATTATTATATGCGAGCGACCAGCGGAGCTTACGATCCAGAAGTTGGCAGCGTGACCTTTTTTGGGGATATTCCAGAAGGAGCGATCGTTCAAATTACTGAAACCACCCACGATCGGATTCTATCTGCATCTCAAACATCTATGATGCAAGCCTTACAAAGTTATCCAGGTCAAGAACCTGCCGCTGCTTTGTATTTTTCTTGTTGCGGTCGGCGACAGATTCTAGGTACTAGCACTAAAGAAGAATATGCACTAACTCAAACTTGCTTGACCGAATCATTGCCGAGTTGCGGCTTTTACACCAATGGCGAAATTTCTCCTTTAGAACAGCAGGGTATCTCCTATTTTCATAATGAAACATTTGTTACTTTGCTACTAGGAGAAGTCTAAAGTGGAGTTAGAAAAAACAGATGTTTTGGCAGCAATTCAGCAGCTTGAAAAAGAAAATCGCATTTTGCGAAAAAAGTTAGAGCGATCGGAGACGACTTGTCTAGAACTCGAGCAAACAAATCAAAAGAAAGAGTATTTGTTGCGACAGATTATTAATGAGCTAGAAGATTCACAAAAAGAAGTCGAAGAAAAGCGTCAGTTAGAACAGACTCTAATTGAACTTAAACGAACTCAATCTCAACTGATTCATGCTGAAAAGATGTCCAGCCTAGGGCAACTTGTAGCAGGTGTTGCCCATGAGATTAATAATCCCGTTAACTTCATCCACGGCAATCTTACCTGCATTGAGGAATATTCTCAAGAGTTGCTGAATATCGTCCAACTTTATCAGTATCACTACCCAAATCCTGTAACTGAAATTCAAGAAGAGACAGATGCAATAGACCTAAATTTTTTGCAGAAAGACTTACTCAAAATAGTGAGTTCTATGAAGCTGGGAACAGATCGTATCCGTAATATAGTCCTGTCGTTGCGGATATTTTCACGCATGGACGAATCTGAGTTCAAGCCGGTGGATATTCATGAAGGCATCGATAGTACATTACTTATTTTGCAGCATCGTCTCAATAATAAACCGAAATACTCAGAGATTCAGGTGATTCGGAACTATGGTAATTTGCCACAGGTGGAGTGCTATGCCGGACAACTAAATCAGGTGTTTATGAATATTTTGGCAAATGCTATTGATGCCATTGATGAACTCAATGAAAAACGAACGGTTGAAGAAAGAAAAGAAAATTCTAGTCAGATTACTATCTCCACATCGGTGATGGATTTAGAGTGGGTGCAGATTGCGATCGCTGATACTGGAGTGGGAATTCCCGAATCCATTCAAAAACAAATATTTAATCCCTTTTTTACCACAAAACCGATTGGTAAGGGAACAGGAATGGGCATGGCGATTAGTCACCAGATTATCACTGAAAAACATTGCGGTAAGCTAACGTGTTTTTCAAATCCGGGAACAGGGGCGGAGTTTGTAATTCATATTCCTGTCAAGAAGCAAGTCTGTAATCCAGTTTAACTAGGTTATTATAGCAGACAGTAACATTAGATAGCCAAAGATCGTTGTATAATAATTAAGTTTTTCCAACTCTATATTTAAATTTTGAAAATGTACGATCGCACTTACTACCAGCTAATGGCAGAGTACAATTGCTGGATGAACCAAAATCTATTGTTTAATCATCAAACTCACCATCGAGGACAAGTTACGACACTGATTAAACAACTTGGCTATGAACCGGGCCTTACGGATATTCCCTGGCTACCCACCCTCAATGCCACAGTCTAGCCACAAAAGTGCAGCAACAGAAGACATCCCGCCGGAACGTCTCTACCGCAGTTCTGCAAAAAAATAAACTTCTGTAGCCTAGTATACATTTATTCAGTTAATGATTGTTTACACTTCCCAAGTGTAGATTGTGAATTTTCGATAATTCTCCAAAATCCCACACAAGTGTGTTATTTGGTAGAATGCGATTTCTCGATCGCCCAACAGCCAAAAACCCCAAGTAGTTTTGACCTGAATTCATCTGCATCGATCGGCACAAAATTTTTGAGCTTTTCCAGGGTAAAGATTACGTACTAAATCTGTGCAAAGTTGATGTTTATCATATTGACTCAAGTTAGTACACGCTCTTGTCATCTATTGTTTTGCTAATAGCCACAATCCAAGCACATCTGACACTGGATTGTTATTAATGCGTAGTGAAGCGATCGCACTTCGCTATAATTACCCGTAATAAAATTTGTTTGTCGTAAGGACAAACAGTCTTTATTGAGAAACAAGAAAAAGGGCGATCGTCTTCGCTAAAAACAGGCTTTTTCTAAGCCGTATCTTTCACAACTACTCGTCCCCTAATCCAACAAAAATAAAACCATGAGTGGAAACGAATCGCGCGTTCAAGCAATTTCTCAAATCGTCAATCGCCAACTGATGCCGACCCGGCCTCCCAAGCGACTAGAAGATATGTGGGCAACAGATGTCTTCACTCTGAGCAAGATGCAAGAAAGTCTGCCCAAAAGTATTTTTAAATCAGTCAAAAATACAGTTCAAACCGGCCAAAAACTTGACGCCTCCGTAGCTGATGTAGTTGCAGTAGCCATGAAAGATTGGGCTATTTCCAAAGGAGCACTGTACTACGCCCACGTATTTTACCCACTCACCAACGGTACCGCAGAAAAGCACGACGGTTTCATCTCCGTCCAAGGCGATGGTTCAGTCATCTCAGAATTTGCAGGCAAAGTTCTCGTACAAGGCGAACCAGACGGTTCCTCATTTCCTAATGGTGGCATCCGTTCCACCGCCGCGGCTCGCGGATACACAGCTTGGGATGTCACCAGCCCGGCTTATGTCATGGAAACAGACAACGGCATGACATTGTGTATTCCCACTGTTTTCATCTCCTGGACAGGCGAAGCATTAGACAAGAAAACGCCGCTTTTACGTTCCATTGCGGCTATGAACAAAGCAGCAACCCGCGTCTTGCATCTATTAGGAAATACCGAAGTTGCTCCGGTGAATTCCAGTTGCGGTGCCGAACAAGAATACTTCCTCGTAGATTCAAATTTTGCCAACAATCGCCCTGACTTAATGTTAGCAGGTCGTACCCTATTTGGCAAACCTCCAGCCAAAGGTCAGCAATTTGACGACCACTATTTTGGAGCAATTCCAGAGCGCGTTCAAGTCTTCATGCAGGAAGTAGAAGAAAGAATGTATCGCCTGGGCATTCCTGCCAAAACTCGCCACAACGAAGTAGCACCCGGTCAGTTTGAAATTGCACCATTTTTTGAAGCAGCAAACGTCGCCAGCGACCACCAACAATTAACCATGACAATTCTGCGCAACACCGCGAAGAAACATGGTTTTACCTGCTTGTTGCACGAAAAGCCTTTTGCAGGTATTAACGGTTCCGGCAAACACGTCAACTGGTCCGTTGGCAATGCGACTCAAGGAAACTTATTAGACCCAGGCGATACGCCACACTCGAACGTACAATTTCTAGTTTTCTGTGGCGCTGTGATTCGTGGCGTTCACAAATACGGCCCCTTGTTACGCGCGGTAGTTGCTACTGCTAGTAACGACCACAGACTGGGCGCGAATGAAGCTCCTCCAGCGATTATCTCTGTCTATTTGGGCTCGCAATTAGAAGATGTATTCGAGCAAATTAGCAAGGGAGGAGTTAAGGACTCTCAAGGCCGGGGAATTATGAATTTGGGCGTGGATACATTGCCTATTTTCCAGAAGGATGCTGGGGACAGAAACCGGACATCGCCCTTTGCATTTACTGGCAACCGTTTTGAATTCCGTGCCGTAGGTTCCGGTCAATCTGTTTCCGGCCCGTTGGTGGCAATGAATACAATTCTGGCAGATTCTTTGGATTGGGTTGCTAATAAGTTAGAAAGCGATTTGGCAAAAGGAACTGAACTGAATACTGCGATCCAAAATGTCCTGAAAGAAGTGATGGACGAGCATGGTGCGGTGGTATTCGGCGGCAATGGCTATTCTGAAGAATGGCACAAAATGGCGGTTGAAGAACGCGGTTTAGCTAACTTGCGGACTACGGCCGATGCTTTGCCTGTTTTGAAAGCTGAATACATTGAAGATTTGTTTGAAAAGACAGGTGTTTTGACTCCTGTTGAATTGGAAAGCCGTTACGATGTCTATGCAGAACAGTATTTGCTGGCCATTGAAGTTGAAGCGAAACTGGTAGTCAGCATGGCAAAAACCATGATTTATCCGGCAGCAGTCAGCTATTTGTCCGATCTTTCTAACACCATTGCTGGCTTAAAAGAGATTGGCATTGACCTGGACAAAGAAACTGCCCAACAAGTAGCTATGCTGGTTAAATCGATGATGGATACTGCTAGCAAGTTAAGTGCTGCGTTGAGCAATCATGATTTTGCTTCGACACAAGAGCATATGCAGTATGCTTCGCAAACCATTCGTCCTTTGATGGATGAGGTTCGCAAGTATGCGGATGCTTTGGAAGCTGAAATTGCTGATGAGTTGTGGCCGTTGCCGACTTATCAGGAAATGCTGTTTATTAAGTAAGCGCAAACCTGGTTAATTTGCGGTGAAATTTGTAGGGACACGTCACTGCCGTGTCCCTACAAATTTTATTTGTTTGAGCATAAATCTGCCGTAAATGACTTCCAAAAGATCTACATTCTTTAGGACGATCGTTTAGTATACAATTAAAACAACATAATATGTAAGTTATCTTAGCATAAATCAACCATGATTTAGGATTTGTCCATTTACAAGAGGCGGTAATGCTTAAAGAAATAGAAATCCAAAATTTTCGGTGCTTTGAACATATCAAAATTTCTGGGTTTGAAAGAGTAAATTTAATCGGCGGTAAAAACAATGCTGGCAAGACAGCCTTGCTAGAAGCACTTT
>JAAUPI010000250.1 GCA_012035135.1 Microcoleus sp. CSU_2_2 | reverse complement strand
ATAAGGTACGTTGCCACCTGTCAAGAAGCAAATTCCATCCAAAAAGTCGTAGCGACGAACCCGGAGGATTAACATCACACAAGATTGGGGCTGTCGTGCCATCTTCTTTATAATCCTAAATTGATATAATCTAAACCCAATAACTCCTCTATCTTATGAAGAGTAACATCACGTAGAGCTTCTTTGACACCCGCAACTCTGCCGGCCCGCAAAGAAAACAAAATCCCAGAATAGGGCAAATGCTTCACAGCTAAAGCAAAGTCTTTCTGAACTTCGATAGATTCGTGCTGTCGGTAAACTTCCTCGATTTCTCGAACCAAACATTGATACTTGTCCTTAACTTTTTGGTACAATTCAGTCCACTCGGGAAAATAAGCTAAAAATTCTTCTCCTTCATTAGTCAAAACAATCTCGATCATCCTCCGAGTTGAAAACCCTTCGCGGAGATGAGAAATCGCGACATATTGAGGCGACTTGACTTTAACTCGATTGAAATTAGCATCGCAGATAATATACCCTTCCGAATCCATCGGATCTAAATGTTGGGCTGCTTCGATAACTTCTTTCCAGCTAGTTAAAGGATAGGATGCTACCAATTCCCAGCCGTATTTTTTAGCCCAAATACTCGGATCGGATTCTAGTAGTGTTTGAGTTTTGCGGACGCCGTGGAGGACGATTTGATTGATAGTTTGTTTGACAACTATTCTATTATAAGGCGTCATCAATTCAAAAATAAAATATTGGTCGGTTTCTGCTGGCAATTTATATCCCAATTCTTCCCATACTTTCCAAAACAATTCAGCAAAGCTAAAGCCAAAACCGTTAACTTCGCCCGCCGCGTCGGGAGTACCGCTAGATTGAACTCTCCATTCTCCATTATAAAAATAGAGTGCAGTCAGAGAACCATCGAGTTTTTCATAAACTTTGGCAGTGTTCCAATCAATTGTAGCAGCGTGTCCTTCTCCGTAATTAAAAAATTTGTCATAGGGATAAGAAACTATTTGCCAATCTTCAGATGAATCTAAAATAATGCCTCGGCATTGCTGTACTATTTTTTCTCCCAGAGGAGATTCTATCTGCGAGTATTTCAGACAGACTAGATGAGGATATTGCCGATCGCTGGTAACTTTGATATGATAAGTTGCGCACAAAGTTTCTAATCCGTGCTGGCGTAAATACTCTTGCAGTTCCACGATCGACTCCTAACTCCTAAATTGCTCGCCTTCTCTTTCTCTATATTATCTATCACGGCATATTCTCAGAACTTTGTCAAGAGAATCGCGAAATATTTGTTTCCCGAACTGCTATGATTACTTCTGTATTTTGAATTATGGTTCTACCTAGGTGAATCCGCTTGGGCGAACAACTAGAATGTTTGAATATCAAGGAAAAAGACAGTGAAGCAAAAATTATTACTTTTGGCGATTTCTGCGTGTGTATTGACGGCTTTAGTACCTGCGTCGGTAGTTTTTGGTACTTCGCAATTGTCGCAGGGACAACCGGGAACACAACAACTGGCTCAAGGTGCTACTGCTGTGCCGATAAGTGAAATCTTACCAAAGTTAAAAAGCAAAACAAAAGTGCCAATTTTCATTCCCAGCAATATTCCTGTGTCGCAAAAACTTTACTATCAAAGCACGGGGAAAGCAGATAGCTATACTATTTCAATGGAGTATACAGCAGATTGCCGTGGTGCGGGAGCTTGTACTCTGGGGGAAATCAGAGCGCAAAAAGGTGGTGAGTTTTCAACCAAAATAGAAGGCGTAACAAAGACATTAAAAAATGTTCAACTGGCGGGCGGAGTCAAAGGAGTTTTTCACAATGGTTGTGGGGCTTATTGCACGGCAAATATTGAATGGAAAACTCAAGGTTTTCTATATACAATATCAATTAGAAACGGAGTTGAAGCTGATTTAATTAAGATGGCAAATTCGGCGATTCAAGCTGGTAAGCGTTGAGTTTTAGTTGCGGGCTGGCTAGAAGCCCACCCCACAATAATTATTAGAGATATCTAATGAAAGCAAATAAAGATAGAATAGTTTTGACGATCGTAGGAAAATGACGATGAGGAAAAAAAGGCTGTTTGCGGCTGTGTTTGCTGTTGTCGCGACTGCTTTAGCGATCGCACTTTTGAGACCACAAGCTATCGTAGCAGAAACTGAAGTACCGATTACTGAAATTCGCTGGTTTAACTTTGCTTCTAAAGAAGGTTGGCAACATATACAATTTACTGTAGCAAGTGAAGACAATACTAAACCTGTTTCTGGCAGTAAATTGCGGTTATATCACGTTCATATTGCTCGGATGTTTGAGATTTCACATTTTTTGTGCGATCGCGATCGTACTTCAGCCGGTTACGATTGGTCTTATGAAGTGGCTAATGGTAATATTAATGTTGGGCGCTTCAAAATTAGCTGCAATCTCGCCCGCGAAATTGCCACAACTTACGATTTGGGTAAACCCAAAATTACAATTATTCGCCGCAATTTTCACCTGAAAGATGGCGGTCCTTCTGTGGCTTTAGAACAATATTCAATTCCGGTTCTGAACCTTACTAAAAATAAAATCTCGCAATGGATGAATTTTGTCAAGAATTTGACTCCAATCCGCGACAGTTTGGGTGCGGATAAAGCTCGGAGCCATTTTCCTCGAAGTCGAATTTTGCAGCAGATTAAAGGCAAAACCAGAGTGCCAGTTTTTCTGCCCAGTCGGCTGCCATTATCCGATATTCAGCAACTAGATTTTGATGTAAAAGCTGGCTCTCACGGTTATATTATTGCAATGTATTTTGGCAAAGGATGTCGTGGCGGTGCTTGTTATTTCGGCACAGTAGAAGCTACAAGGGATGAACCTGTTTCGCCACCGTCTAAATTGCCCAATGATACCTATAGAAGCATTCAATTAGCTAACGGAATTAGAGGAACTTTTTTTAATATTTGCGGGCCTTATTGCATTGCTTTTGTTGAGTGGCACAATGGAGGGGTGCTGTACCGAATCAAAATGAAAAATGGACGACAGCCAGAACTCGTTCAGATGGTGAATTCTGCAATTAAAGCAGGGCAGCGTTAAATGTTGGTAATAATATGCCAAATTTCCGGTAATATATAGATCTACACTAGCCGATCGCGGGGCTCTACCCAGCGATCGGCAGACGTATGGCTGGAAATCCGCCGTATTTTAGTGCCGAAATCAGGTTAAGCTTGCGCAAATCGTAAAAAACGTTAAAGTAAGAAAAAACTCGGAAATTGTAAAGGTTTGCTTCAAAGTTCGGCTGATGGGAAATCGGGAGAACCAGTCAATTTCTAATTTAGGTGAAGTGGGGGGCGGTGGCGATCGCAATATTGCGTCAGAAGCACTGTGGCTGCGCGATCGTGCCTTGGCAACTACTAGCAACGCTATTATCATTGCTGACGCCAGGGCCCCGGACTATCCAATTATTTATTGCAATCCGGCCTTTGAACGGATTACAGGTTACTGTGCGCGCGAAATCTTGGGGCGAAACTGCCGATTTTTGCAAGGCCCCGATACCGATCGAGCTACCGTAGCTAACATCCGCAACGCTTTGAGTAAAGGTCTAGAATGCGCGGTAATCATCAAAAATTACCGCAAAGACGGCACTCCTTTTTGGAATAAATTGTCCCTATCTCCAGTCCAAGACCACAGGGGTAATTTGACTCACTTCGTAGGAACTCTATCAGATCTCTCCGAACGCATAGAAGTGCAGGAGGCATTGCAGCAAGCTAATGACCAATTGCAAACCATTTTAGAAGCTGTTCCGGGAATAGTATCTTGGATTAGCTCGGATTTCCGCTATTTGGGCGTCAACCACCACTTAGCTAAACTTCACGGTTTGCTACCTTCAGCATTTGTGGGTCAAGACATCGGATTTTTGGGCGCTAGCTCGGATTTTGACTCTTTTGTCAGGGAATTTTTTGCCAGCGATGCTACGGAAACGGTTAAAGAACTCAGCGCTAATGTCAAAACTGGAAGCAGTCAGTCGGCAGGACACTATTTGATTGTGGCTCAAAAGTACGATGGGGGCAAGGCAGCCTGCCTGGTAGGAATTGACATTACCGAACGCAAGCGCGCAGAAGAGGCTCTGGTATTGACTCGTAAAGCGGTGGAAAGTTCGAGCGATGCGATCGGCATGGCTGATGTTTCCGGCACTCACATCTATCAAAATCAAGCGTTTTCTCAGCTATTTGAATACTCCACAGCCACGGAATTTAAGCTCGCTGGGGGTATACCCTGCGTTTTTGCTGATCCCACAGTCGCTTCCGAGATCCTCGAGACGATCGCCCAGGGTTATTCTTGGTGTGGTGAAGTTGCCAACCGCACCAAAAGTGGCCGGATTTTGCAAGTGCTTCTCAGGGCCGATGCTATTAAAGACCAAACCGGGCAAATTGTCGGGCTGATTTATATTAATACCGATATTACCGATCGCAAACGCACGGAACAAGAACTGCGACAAAGTGAAAAGCGCTTTCGATCGCTGATTGAAAATGGCAGAGATATTATTGTCATTCTCGACGAGAAAGGTTTCTGTCGCTACGTATCTCCTTCGCAAGAGCGGATTTTGGGCTACCCGACGGCTGAAGTGCTCGGCCGGTCTGTATTCGAGCTGATTCACCCCGATGAAGTGCCAATGGTGGCTCAGGTGTTCAAAGGAGTCATCGAAATGCCCAGAATTGGCTTGGGATTGGCGGAATATCGAGTGCGCCACAAGGATGGTTTTTGGTGCATTTTGGAAGCCCTAGCCACGAATTTGCTCGACGAGCCTTCGGTGCGGGGAATTGTCGTCAATTGCCACGACGTGACCGAACGCAAGGTGGCTGAAGACCAATTATTGCACGATGCTTTGCACGACGCGCTGACGGAGTTACCGAATCGGGCTTTGCTAACTGACAGGTTAAGTCAAGCTTTTGCTCGCGTCAAACGGCATCCAAACTATCAGTTTGCGGTGCTGTTTTTGGATTTGGACAGGTTTAAAGTAATTAATGTTAGCCTGGGACATCGAATGGGCGATCGACTGCTGGTGGCGATTGCTCGTCGTCTCTTGACTTGTTTGCGACCGGGCGATACGGCGGCGCGTTTGGGGGGAGACGAGTTTGTGATTTTGCTCGAAGAAATTCAAGGGGTTGAAGAGGCGATCGCCCAAGCGAAGGAAATTCAAAAGGCGATCGAACAACCGCTGCATTTGGAAGGAAATAAAGTTTCAATTACTGCTAGCATTGGCATTGCTTTGAGTAGTGGCGAATATCAGTGGCCGGGAGATATTTTGCGAGATGCTGATATTGCAATGTACCGGGCAAAAGCTCTCGGCAAAGCTCGCTACGAAGTGTTTACGAGTGCGATGCATATTCGGGCTGTGGCTTTGATGCACTTGGAACACGATTTGCGGCAATCGGTGGAAGAACTGAATTTGAAATATTCCATGTTGAATTTGGGATTTGGGGTCGGGGAAAGTTCGCTACTATATGAAGCCGATCGCAAGTTGGAACGTTCCAAATTATCAATTTCTAATCCTAAATTGGAATGTCCTTTTACTGTTTATTACCAGCCGATCGTTTCTTTGAAAACAGGCTTAGTTGTAGGATTTGAGGCGCTGGTGCGCTGGCTGCACCCGGAACGGGGTTTGGTTTCCCCAATGGAATTCATTGCGATGGCAGAGGAAACTGGGCTAATTATGCCCTTGGGTTTATGGGTTTTGAGCGAAAGTTGCCGCCAAATTATCAAATGGCAGAGATTAGAATTACCTGTAGAGAAGTCGCTGTTGACAGTAGCTGTAAATCTTTCCGGGAGGCAATTTGCGGAACCCGATTCGATCGACCAAATTAAGCAAGTTTTGCAGGAAACAGGGGTGGATACTCGCTGTTTGAAGTTGGAGATTACTGAAAGCGTAGTGATGGAAGATGGGGAAGCCGCAGCGGCAATGCTTTCGCAGTTGAGAGAGTTGGGAATTGAGCTGTGCATTGACGATTTTGGCACTGGTTATTCTTCTTTGAGTTATTTGCACAAATTCCCGATTCATACTTTGAAAATCGATCGGTCTTTTGTGAGCCGGATCGGAGCAGCGGGCGAAAATTTGGAAATCGTGCGGGCGATCGTCATGCTAGCTCGCAGTTTGGGAATGGAGGTGGTAGCAGAAGGTGTCGAAACCCCCGTTCAACTGGCTCAATTACGCGATCTCGGCTGCGAGTACGGTCAGGGATACTTCTTCTCTCGACCTCTCGATAGCGAGGCAGCTACAGCGTTATTAAGTCGATCGCCAAAATGGTAATTCGATCTATAGCCTTTCTCAGGTAGATGAGGTACAGTATAACTAAACTAAACTAACCGAGAAATATCTAATCAAAACTATATAAAAATCAACTCACACCAAAACCTATGTCTCAATCGATCGCCCCAGTTTTAGCAGAAAAGCAAGTTGATACTTCTCCAACTTTAACCTTTGAAGAATACCGAGTTTATCAAGGAGAACCTGATGTACAATACGAGCTGTACAAGGGCAAATTAATCCCGATGCCAACAGCCACAGTTTTACACATCAAAATTTGCGAATATTTAGTTTATAAATTGCAGCATTACCTAGCCGCGCACAATCTCGACTTAGTAGCAAAAACAGGCTTGGGAGTCAGAACCGATGAAGATAAATCCCGCATTCCCGATGTAGTCGTCTGCACTCAAAATCTGTTAGAACAAGCTGCTGCTAGACCCGGTGCAGGCATCCTCGATTTTAATGAAAAGCCGCTATTAGTGGTAGAGGTGGTAAGCGAAAATCGTCGTGCAGATTACGTGGTTAAACGCGCAGAGTACGAATTAGCGAATGTGCCGGAATATTGCATTGTCGATCCGAAAAGTGGCAAGCAAAAAGTCAGGCTGTTAGCATTTACTGAAGGTGAAGAGGGTTACACGCAGACAGATTTCTTTCCCGGTCAAGAAATGGTGTCTGTAGTATTTCCCGATCTGGTTTTATCGGTGGATGAAATACTAAATCCGCCCTTGGTGGAAAAGTTAGTTAAGGCAGAACAAGCTCGGTTACAGCAACTAGGACAGGAAGCTGCAACCGAGCGTCAACGCGCTGAGGAGCAGCGTCAACGTGCTCAGGAGCAGTGTCAACGCGCTGAGGAGGAGCGTCAACGCGCTGAAGAGCAGTGTCAACGCGCTGAAAGATTAGCGGCGAGGTTGCGGGAATTGGATATAGATCCCGATAGCTTGTAAAAGTATAGTTATTTATTAGACATCTCCTAAAAAGAATCGGGTGCATCTGTGCGCAAGCAAATATGTTTGTAGGGGCGAAGCATGACCGCACTCAATATGAGATTATAACTAATAACTTATATGCGGTCATGCTTCGCCCTCTTCAAAAGTGAGATGCACCCAAAGAATCTTAAGCCATTCGATCGATGTAGGGGGTAGGGGCGGTGCCAAGAGAGCCCGCCCTTCTTATGGGGCGATAGTCTGTGTCCCCAACCCTCTTAGTTTGTGTCCAAATGCTTCACCCTCCCCCGCAGATCGATCTCGATCGCGATCGCCTAATTTCTTTTTAGGAGATGTCTATT
>JAAUPI010000249.1 GCA_012035135.1 Microcoleus sp. CSU_2_2 | reverse complement strand
GGGGGGTAGGGGGGGGTTCTTCTTCCTTCTTCCTTCTTCTTACATCGATTACTACCTGCTGAAATTGACCTAACAACCAAGCACCTACCTCAGCTTGATCTTGAGTGCGACTTCGCAGCAAAGCCTCTGCTAACAAAGCAATAGTTAATCCCGGCAAAACTTCCGATCGCACAATCCGCCGACTGCCATTATCAGCAATAATCGCAAAGGCAATAATTTCGGATTTCTGCACGTCTAATACCCAATATTCAGCCACTTTTAGTTCTTCATAAAGCAACCGTTTTTCACCGATATCATCAGCCAAAGTTGAGTCAGCAACTTCTATAACTAAATCTGGTGGTGGAGTAACGTCAAGACTGGCGATCGAAGTTCCCCTGGGTGCTAATTGCGCTCTAGATCCAACATAGTATGATACGTCGGGCTGACATTCTCGAACTCCTGTTTTCCGGTAGCTACAGTTAGTAAGTCCTCTCAGAGAAATAGCTTGTAAAAGTATAGTCATCTATTACATGACATGGGAGGCGTTGAATCCCTCCCCTTTCGCTTTCACTTCGAGCGGATTCACCCACCTCGGCTGAGCTACACAGCTCCCTATCCCATCGCTAAAAGCATTTGGGACTGCTTTTCTTAAAATATTATAAGACCCATTAACGCCGAACTAGCTAAAACTTAAAACCTAAAATCTAAAACCTAAAATCTAAATCCGATCGCTCCCTTTTCCCCTCTCCACCTTAGCACCGTGCAGAGCAAAAATCGGAGTCAGAGCAGATTTGCCCTTGAGAGCAACTGCTCCCAAAGCCTCGCAAAAGAAGTGTGGCGCGATCGACTCAAATACCCTTTCCCCAATCAAAATTTGGTTTTCCCCCGCCTTGGTCATCAACCGCGCCGCCGTATTCACCGTATCGCCCAACACATTAAACTCCCGTCGTCCCCGCGGTTCTCCAACCTCAGCAGCAAACACCGGCCCCAAGGACAGCCCAATTTGACAAAATATCTTAACTTCCTTACTGCCGATCGCGATCGGGGCCAAACCTGCAATAATCTCTCGAATCGCAATCGCAGCACTAGCCGCACGACAAGCATCATCGGCGTGAACATCTGGTACACCAAAATAAATCAGCAGATCCGAACCCTCCAAGTGAGCCGTTACTTTTTGCAACACGCCGCCTTTAGCCGATACCACAGCATCAATCAGTGCGAAAACGCGAGAACAGCCAAGCACCAGTCTGACTCCTTCGTCTGGTGTCGCTTTGTCCACAGACTCAGGTAAACCAATCAAATTGACAAACATCACCGTCGGTTTCGGAAAATCCGGCGGAATCCGTCGCTTGTCAGCATTTTCTACCAGCAGCGTCATAATCGGTTTGGGAATATAACTCGCAAGGGGTTCAACCCGCTTCAAAGATTCTTCGATTTCCCTGACTAAGCCTGAAATAGTACGATCGAGCAATATCGAACTCGGCATACGTCGCCTAGTCAGAGTGATGTCATACTCTCCCAGTTGAGCATCAGTGAAATCGTCCCTCACCAACAAATAACCAGGTTTCCCAGCTTCAAAGCGAAATTGCTCTCCCAAACCAGAACTAGCAGTTTCAGTCAAACATACCCTTCCCACAGTTCCAGAACCCTCAGCTTGCTTAGCTTGCTGCACCGCATTACCCAGTAGCACGTGAGCCATCCGCAGGGGTGTGCCGATGTCAGCACTAATATAGCGGCCGCAGTGAATGCCCACTCGCATTCTCAAAGACAAAACTCCTTTAGCCGTTGGAATGTTCGCAAATTCTGCCATTGCTCGCTGCATCCGCAAACCAGCCCTGACTGCTCGGGCAGTATCCTCTTCATGTTTACCTGCCAAAAACTGCACCAGCAGGGCATCTCCTGTAAACTCCAGCAAATCTCCACCGGACTTGCTGACAATTTCAATCATCGAAGCAAAATAGTCGTTGATTACCCCCAGCAGGGTTTCAGCTCCCTTACGCCCCTCATCTGCGTTCGCCTCCAACAACGACGTAAACCCTGCCAAATCCGTGAACAGTAGCGTGCCTTCTTGCCACTGGTAGCGCACCTCGCCTGGGTGGGGTGGAGATTCGGAAACCGACCTCGGCACGTAGTCGTGGAGGATGTAGCGGAGGGTGCGCAGGTGATCGAAAACGCTCATTAGCGTTGCGGAGGAGGGGTCTACCCATGCAGCAGCGTACAGCTCAGCCGAAAGAAGAGAGCGCAGCCGCAGTTCGATCGCAGCCAAGGGAGGATTGTAAGTTAATCTATTTATTTCCACCTAGTCTATTGTTAAAAAATAAGGTAAGTTCAATCAATATAGCCACAACATCTATAGCTAGCTAGACCCATACCCTCATTATAAGTTTCCAGTGATCCGACATCAGCCAAGCCCCGAACCCAGGAGAGAAAATTCAGAGAGTCTCAGGTTACTCGCTCCTGATTTGATCCGAGTAGCTCGATCGGCCTATGGTCTATATCTGAAAGTTAATTCCGAGCAAATACAGCGTCCGGCTGGTGTAGTTGTTAGTCATGGAAGCGATCGAGGCCAGCTAATTTTCACTTCGCAGCCTATTTTATTACCTGGTGAGCGTTTTGTTACTTTTGAAGAAATTGAATCTCAAATGTATTAGTCAGTTGACAGTTGATAGTTGACAACCCCCCCAAGGGGGGATGACAGTTGACAGTTGACAGTGGGTAGTAGTAACAAGTAACTAACTACCAACTCCCCATTACCAATTCCCAATTCCCAATTCCCCATTCCCCATTAATGGAAATAATCTTTAATTCTATTGTTTATGCAATTGTCTTTGCTTTCGGCTCGGCGATCGGCAGCTTTCTGAATGTGGTAGTTTATCGATTGCCTGCGGGTTTGTCGGTACTTTGGCCTCCTTCCCGCTGTCCCAAATGTTTAAATCAACTTAGATTATCCGAAAACGTACCCGTGTTCGGCTGGCTGTGGCTGCAGGGACGCTGCAATCACTGCCGCAGTCCGATTTGTGCACGCTATCCGCTGGTAGAAGCAGCTACGGGTTTGCTGTTTTTGCTGATTTTTTGGCGCTTTGGAGTCGCGGTGGAAACTCTGGGTTTGTGGGCTTTTTTTAGCTGGCTTTTAGCTTTGTCTTTGATTGATTGCGATACAATGACTTTGCCTAATTCTTTGACTCGATCGGGACTGGTTGCCGGACTGGTTTTCCAAGTGACAAAAGGTTTATCGCCGAATTTTAGTCCGATCGACTCGGTACACTATCTGGTACTAGGCGGCATCCTGGGAGCAGTTGTCGGGCTGTGGCTGTTTGACATCATTGGTTTGGCAGGTTCTCTAGCCCTGGGGCAAAATGCTATGGGCGCAGGAGATACCAAATTGGCCGCCTTGATGGGAGCTTGGCTGGGGTGGAAATACTTGCTGCTAGCGGGATTTATCGCCTGTGCAGTAGGGGCTTTTGCCGGCGGGGGGGCGATCGCGATTGGCTGGCTCGATCGGCGTCAACCAATGCCCTTCGGCCCATTTCTCGCTCTCGGTGCAGCAATTACAGCTCTGTGGGGCGAAGCGATATTATCTACTTACTGGCAATTATTTTTCCCGAATGTGACTTTCTGAACTAGCTTTTCGCCACGCGATCGAACATAATATCGTCTCATTAATTGGTAAAATTGTTGCGTGTCTTGGATTACACTCAAAACTACTAGCTTTCGCTGGGAAGCCGAATTGATGCAGCAAATCCTTGCCGCTCATCAAATCCCCGCTCGGATTGTTGACCTAGGCATCGCATCTTGTTTCGGAGCCGGCAGTGCTACAGCTCTGCAAGTTCTTCCAGAAGACGAGCCGACTGCATCGCTCCTCATCAGTCCAATTGAAGAGGACAGCAGTCAGTAGTTATTGGTTATTGGTTATTGGTTATTAATTATTATTTATTGGTTGCGATCGCCAATCACAAATAACAACTCACAAATAACTACCAATTACCAATTACCAATTACCAATTACCAATTACCAATTACCAATTACCAACTTTTAATGTCTCTATTTGATTGGTTTGCAAATCGAAGAAAATCAGTACCGAACTCTCAAGAACGGCCAGAACGAGAAATTGCCGACGGGCTTTGGAATAAATGCGAAGCTTGCGGTGCACTGAGCTACACCAAAGACTTGCGAGCAAATCAAATGGTTTGCTTGGAATGCGGGCATCACATCAGAGTTTACAGCGACGATCGCATCGAGCAATTGATCGATGCCAATACCTGGACGCCCATTAACGAAGGGCTGCAAGCTACCGATCCCCTGAAATTTCGCGATCGCAAAAAATATAGCGATCGACTCCGAGAATTTCAAGAAAAAACAGGTCACTTAGACGCAGTAGAAACTGGCATCGGCAAACTCGAAGGCTTACCCGTCGCCCTCGGAGTCATGGAATTTCAGTTCATCGGTGGCAGCATGGGCTCGGTAGTCGGAGAAAAGCTGACCCGCCTGATCGAGCACGCGACGCGAGAACGCTTACCGGCGATCATTGTCTGTGCTTCTGGCGGTGCGAGAATGCAGGAAGGAATGCTCAGCCTGATGCAAATGGCGAAGGTTTCCGGGGCTCTAGAACGCCATAGAGAAGCGAGATTGCTTTATATCTCAATTTTGACTCACCCGACTACCGGTGGCGTCACCGCTAGTTTTGCCATGCTGGGAGACATTATAATTGCAGAGCCAAAAGCAACTGTGGCGTTTACGGGTGGCCGAGTAATCGAGCAAACTCTGCGCGAAAAGCTGCCGGAAAATTATCAAACTTCCGAATATTCCTTCGCTCACGGCTTTGTAGACGCCATTGTTCCTCGGACTCAGTTAAAGAAAACTCTGGCTCAGCTAATCAGCCTTCACCAGCCCCAGCCGTTCTTGACCAGCTCGGAATTCGAGACTCACAATGTTAGCGACAGCCACGCTGTCCCCGCACAGACTCACGCCTTCAAGCTATCGCCATGAACGATCGCAGATTCTTTCGATCCCAGTCTCTGCCTACCTGGTACAAATTGGCAGCGTGAATCATACCTAGTGGTTGGTGTGAGTTTACTTGGTAATAGCGACGCGCAGTGGGATGATATTGATCGGAAGTTGACTGGCTATCAACTTGAACTGGGCAAAAATGCCTAGTGGCAGTTAGCGATTAGTGGGCTGCGATGAACAAAATCTCAGAACAAACTAACAGCGCTTTGTTAAAGTATCCAACTTTCAGTTAATAGCCGTTAACTCAATTTTGACCTGTCAGCGACCTAAAAATTATGGGTTTTGCAGACCTGTCCATCGCAGAAATAGCAGAGGACTTCAACGTCCCTGTAGAAGACGTGATCCGCTTGTGTGACGAGTTGGAAATTGCCTACAAGCACCCTCAAACCCGTTTGGCCCTGGAGGATGTTAAGGCAATTATGTCTGCTCTGGAAAAGAGGCGTGACTCAAAACTTCTAGCAGATTAGATCGATCGCCAAATTCCCTTACCTTTAAAGGTATAACCGCATAAGCTTTCACCAGTTTTCGCCGGCTGTGGAATTTTAGCTCTTAAATCTGTTTGCCAGCTCTGCGAAAGAGCATTCAATAAATTCGCCTGATTTTTTTAAGGAGAACCATGCTTAAAAGATATTTCATTGCTCTCACTGCCGTATTCTTGACATTTCAGTTATTTGTCAGCAATGCGATGGCTGTCGAACTGAGTCCCGAACTCCGCACCGTGACTTTAAATGACAAGGGCACTCCGGTGGTGTTGACCCTCAAACAGGTTCAGCAAGGCAAACGCTTGTTTAACTCAGCTTGCGCTCAATGTCACGGTGCTGGCATGACGAAAACTGACCCGAACGTGAATTTGAGTCCTGAAACTCTGGCTTTGGCAAACCCGCCCCGCAATAATATTGAGTCGCTGGTTGACTATATGAAAAATCCCACAACTTATGACGGGTTTGAGGAAATTTCTGAAGTGCATCCAAGCATGAAGAGTGCGGATATTTTTGCTGAGATGAGAAATCTCTCGGATGAGGATTTGTACGCGATTGGCGGTCATATTCTATTGCAGCCGAAAATTATCGGCTCGCAGTGGGGTGGCGGCAAAGGTGCTCGTTAATCAATTTTAGATTTTAGATTTTGGATTTTGGATTGGGAGAGGGCTGGAGTTTGGCAAGGATTGCTGGCTGGTCGTTTTTCGATCGAACATCTGAAATCTAAAATTTACCACCTGCTCAATTAATATCGCAAAAGGTTGTAGGCTCTCATGCTGCGTCATGGTGTTTTTGTTTGCTTTCTGTTGGGGATGTTAATTATTTTGCCGCTCGTGCTGGCGCCTCAACCTGTTTTGGCTGCTACCGATTCTTATGTGAATCGGTATTTGAAAGCTAGCGAACCTGTAGCACTAGAATCGGACGCTGACGGAAATACTCGTTTGTTTTCGGCTGATGATTTCTCTGCGGGTAAGGTATTGTTCGAGCAAAACTGCCTCAACTGTCACGTCGGGGGAGCTAATTTACCCGATCCGAATATATCTCTGTCTTTGGCTGACCTCAAGGGAGCAACGCCTCCGCGCGACAACATCAATAGTTTGGTGGCGTATCTGAGAGAACCGATGACTTATGACGGCAGCGAGGAAACTTTTTGGTGTCGCCAAGTGCCCGAAAGCTGGATGCCACAGGCCCAAATCGAAAATTTGGCTGCTTTTATCATCAGGGCCGCTCAAAAGGCTCCGGGATGGGGCGTGGAGAATTTTGAGAGTTGAATGCTACCAAAAAATGGTAAATTACTCGGCAGATCGCGATCGCTGCTACGTGTTCGCGCCTGATTCAAAAGGTAAAATATCTAATGAATCACCCTTTGTGCGTCCAATAGAGGAGAACTAAGTTGAAAAGACTCTTATCGATCGCCCTGTTAGCGATCGCAATTTTTACTGTCGGCTTCGGCCGCCCTGCTTTGGCAGGAGATGCCGCTAAAGGAGCTAAACTCTTTAGCGCCAACTGTTCTGCTTGTCACGTCGGTGGCGGCAACGTGGTTATGGCTATGAAAACCTTGAAAAAGGAAGCTCTTGAGAAGTATGGCATGAATTCTCTGGAAGCTATCACCACTCAGGTAACTAAGGGCAAAAATGCTATGCCTGCTTTTGGCGGCCGCTTGAAGCCCGAACAAATCGAGGATGTAGCAACCTACGTGCTTTCACAATCTGAGAAAGACTGGAAGGGCTAAACAGCCTCTCTGGACTAGGACAAGCTGGGCGGGCTGGATTTAACTTGATTTAATTTAAAACTTGTCCTGCCGATCGCACCTTCTCTCATTCTTTGTCGAATAAATATCAGTTTGAAGCCTTCTTAACCTGTTGGGGAAAGTGCGCGAAAGCTTGGATTTTTATTTGCCGAAGGGCGGGGGAGGGTAATTTTTATTTGAGATTTTAGATTTTGGATTGAAAGAATTTAAGGATTGAAGGATTGCTAAATGTTGACTTTGTATAAATTGTCAAGCAGCTTACATATAAGCTCTATCTTTTTGGTCATGTCTTAAATTTGGGTTGTGTGCTAGGATCTAATACCAAATCCGGGTTACTTACCCCTTTTATAATCTCGTAAATGTAGTAAATGTAGGGTGCGTCGCTACGAACAACTCTCGTTGCTATTGGGAGATCTCATAGCGACGCACCATACCAATTATAA
>JAAUPI010000248.1 GCA_012035135.1 Microcoleus sp. CSU_2_2 | reverse complement strand
GCATCAATATCTTGTAAGGTGCGTCGCTGCGAAATTTTCAAGCTGATGTGCAGATTGTCGATCGCGACGCACCCTACCAATGACTGTCAGCGAAATTTTCAAGCTGATGTGCAGATTGTCGATCGCGACGCACCCTACCAATGACTGTCAAGTGTCAACTTCTTTGATGCTAGTCTTCCGCTCCAAAATCTCCTTAAGCACGAGAGTAACAACAGCTAAAAAACCGAGAATTACCGCCGCCGAAAAAGCTGCTTGCGTCGCGTACTGCTTGTAAGCATCCTCTACAAAAAGAGGCAAAGTTTGCGTTTTTTTAGCAATATTTCCCGACACAACAGAAACAGCTCCAAATTCTCCCATTGCTCTAGCATTAGTCAAAATTACTCCGTAAAGCAAGCCCCAGCGAATATTAGGAAGCGTCACATTCCAGAAAATTTGCCAGTCATTTGCTCCCAAAGTTTTTGCCGCTTCTTCTTGATCGGTTCCCACTTCTTCCAAAACAGGAATTACTTCGCGAGCTACAAAAGGTAGCGTGACAAAAGCAGTAGCCAGCACCATTCCGGGGAAGGCAAAAATCACCTTAATATTAACAGCTTCTAGCAAGGGTCCGAACCATCCCAGCCGACCGTAAAGTAGTACAATCATTAAACCTGCAACTACCGGAGATATGGCAAATGGCACGTCTAAAATGCTGATTAACAGCGTGCGTCCCGCAAATTTATTGCGGCCAATTACCCAAGCGGCACACAGACCGAAAATGGTATTTATAGGCACAACTATCAAAGCAATCAGCAGGGTAAGTTGCGCTGCGGCGAGGAAATCTGGCGATGTTAAGTTACTGAAAAACGGCTCGACTCCCTTTCTGAAGGCTTGGTAAAAAACATTGAGAGCTGGGATAAATAAAACCAGGCTGAGATAGGCAACTGCAATTCCGATTAAAGTTGGTTTTACCCACACTTTTTCTTTCTTGTGAGCGGAACCTGTCGGCGGATAATTGTAATTGGTAGGTGAATTGATATTAGCCGTCATAGCGTCTCCTCCATGCTTGCAAGACATTGATTGCGAACAGCATTGTCAGGGAAATAGCTAACATGACAGTGCCGATAACTGTTGCTCCTGCATAGTCGTACTGTTCCAATCTTTGGAAAATTAAAACCGGAGCAATTAAATCTTTAAACGGAACGTTAGAAGCTACAATTACAGTAGAGCCGTACTCGCCAACCGCTCGCGAAAATCCGAGTGCTACTCCGGTTAAAATAGACGGAAATAGCGGCGGCAAAACTACTCGCCAGAAGGTTTGAAATTGAGACGCACCTAAGCACCAAGCTGCTTCTTCGATGTCTTTTTCCATCTCGTGTAAAACTGGCTGGACGGTTCTGACTACAAAAGGCAAGGAAATAAATATCATTGCTATGCCTACGCCTAAACGGGTAAATGATATCTTGATTCCCAAGGGTGACAACAGCGAACCGATCCAGCCGTTATCGCTGTAAACTGTGGCGATAGTTAAACCGGCAACGGATGTGGGCAGGGCAAAAGGTAAATCGACGGCGGCATCGACAATCCGTTTTAAGGGAAAGTCGTAGCGGACTAAAACCCAAGCAATTAATGTGCCGAAGACTCCGTTGATTAATGCTGAAATTAATGATGTCACAAAAGTAACATCGTAGGCGGAAAGGGCGATCGGACTTGTGGCAATTTTCCAAAACTCTGCGGGATTTGTGGTGCTGGCTTTCAGCAACATTGCTGTGACTGGGAGCAATAGCATTAAGCTGATATAGCCTAGGGTGATTCCCCAAGGTAAGGTGATTTTGCCGATCGCTTTTTTGATGTTTTCAATTTGATTTTGAGGGTTAGTAATTGGAGGTGATACTGTCATAGGATGATTTTCTGTTTTTAACCGCAGATGAACGCAGATAAACGCTGATTTATTTGTTCCCAGGCAAAGCCTGGGAACGAGCACGAGCAATGATTCGGGAATTAGCTTTTAATCGCACCCTGGATTTTGTCAAAAATAGCTCCGTCATCAAAGAATTTCTTCTGAATGTCTCCCCAACCTCCTAAGTCTTTAGCTGTAAATAGGGTTTTGACGGGCGGATATTTTTGGGCAAATTCTGGTTCGGCGGCGACTGTCGCATCTACTGGGCGAAATCCTGTTTTGGCAAATTCTCGCTGAGATTCAGGGGTGTAGAGAAACTTGAGGAATGCTTCTGCGACTTCGCGAGTGCCGTGTTTGTCAACGTTTTTATCGACGATGGCGATCGGATTGTCGATCGAAACATTGACTTCTGGAATAGTATAAGTCGGTTTTTCGCCTTTCTGACCTGCCAGAATAATCTCGTTTTCGTAGTTAATTAAGGCGTCGCCTTGACCTTGTTTGAAAAATACGTCGCTGGCTTCGCGGGCATCTTTAGTCAGAATCGGGACGTTTTTGTAGACTTTGCTAGTAAAGTCTAATGCTTTGGTTTCGTCGCCTCCGGTTTTGACAATCGAACCCCAAAGTGCTAAGAAATTCCACCGGGCAATGCCTGATGTTTTGGGATCGGCGGTAATCACTTTTACTCCGTCTTTGTTTAAATCTTCCCAGGTTTTGATGCCTTTGGGATTGCCTTCACGGGTGACTATTGCTCCTACTGATTTGCTGACTATGCCTTCGTTGGGGACTTCTTGTTCCCACCCAGGTTGAATTAGTCCGGCTTTCTCGATTTTTTGTGTGTCGAGGGCGAGGGCTAGGTGGACGATATCTGCTTCTAAACCGTCAATTACAGCTCTGGTTTGGGAACCGGAACCGCCGTAACTTTGGTTGAAGGTGACGGTTTGACCTTTTTCTTTTTGCCACTGTGCTACGAATTTGGGAATTATCGCTTCGTGGGCGGCTTTGGTGACGGCGAAGGAAACGAGGGTTAATTCTACGTTGCCTTTGTTTGCGCTTGGGTTAGAAGATCCGGGATTGTTGTTGCTGGGGCCGCATGAGGCGATCGCAAAACTTAATGTTATTCCCAGTAAAAATAGCGACACAAAGCTTTTGAGCGAAGTCAGTAATTGACTTTTGCCGATTGGCTGCTGTTTGGACCAGCGAAGACGCTGAGTTAGGCGTTGCCACGGACTCATTATATTTCTTCCTCTAGTAAAGTACGGTTATTGGGTCGGAATACCGTAATTAGGGTGGTGAGTTATGATTATAGACAAGAGCCAGTGAAATGGCAATAGCAGAATCAGGACTTACGCATAAACTCTATCTGTCTGGAAAAACCCGGTTTCTGAGCGTATTGTTGAGTCAGGAACTGTCTCAGTCTTTTTGCTTGGTGCTGCACGCGCAGATTCGCGGTAAAATGTAAAGAATATAAAGACTATTAATATAAGCTGCGCCTAACCTTGTGGAGCCGCGCGATACGCGAGATGCCGGACAAAAAGGAAAAAATCACCCGATTACTCGGAGGATGGAGATGAGCAAAATATTTGTTGTAGATACCAACAAATGTCCAGTTTTTAATCGGTTAGAGGCGTAACGATCAAATAAATGTATGAGTGGTGCCTGTGAGAAGCCACCCAACTAGGAAAAAAAATTTAACTTGTATGTCCTTACCCCGCCCCATCTCAGACGCCCTAATTGAACTGTTGAAGCCTATTGCATCCGAATTGGGAGAAAGATTGGGAGCAAGTGCTATCAACGAACGCTTTGCAGAAATTGGGCCATCTGGTTCTTCAGCTTTGAATCAGCAAGTCAAAAAAGACCCCCGTTGGATTAAAGCACAGGTTAGATATTTGCAGCGACAGCAGGCTAGAGAACAAGAATTAATTGCGATCGCCAGTATAGATGACGAGCGAGTACAGGAAGAAAGCGCTAATCGAATTAAGGCAGAAGAATTGAGAGACAGGCGGGCAATTAGTCGCTTGTGTCGCGAATTAATGCGGGAGTTTCAAGCAGAAGCAATTCGAGTTAAGCTAAGTCAAATTCAAGTTATTTGGGATCGGGATAACTGGTTTTCTAATTTGAGCCGGCAGGAAACCGAACAGATTTTGCAGCAGCAACAGCACCGATTGCTGTTATTGGTGGCTCCGGCAAAAATTAGCGCCGATTGTCCTGATTCGTTTCGCCACAATTTGAATATCGAGCTGCCTGCTAAATTGAGAGCTTTTTTGAACCAGCATTACCCTCAGCACGGAGATTTGTGTCCGGTTCAGTTTTACGGTGACTATTTCAAAAAACCAATTTCTGATCTTGATGTGGAGCGGTTGCAGACTGTTTTGTCTCCCGTACCGACAGCTATATTGTATAGCGATATCAGCGATTATGAAGTGAATTTTCATGTCGGATTTTGGGGAGTCATAAATCAGAGCGTTTCTTTAGTAGCGATGAGGGCTTGGAATTGGGAAGAAGTTTATCATCAGCTTGAGGCAGAAGGTCAAGATGAAAAGCTTAATCTGCGAATTATTCGACAGATAATTGTGACGATTCACAAGTTATTGGCTGCCTTTTTAGCCGATTTGTATTATTTGAATATCGATTTTAATCACGAACCTCAATTATTTAATTTAGAGGGTGAATTTGCTCAAGAATGGTTCTCTCCCGATTGGGCGTTACCGTATATTGAAACTCTTAAAGAGATTCAGCAGCAGCAGCGAATAGCTTATCAGGGGGAAATGCGGCGACTGGCAGTTCGAGAAGCTAAAGCTAAGGCGGAACGCAAGTATTTGGAGGAGGCTGAACTCAAGCGCAAAGAGGAGGCTGAAGCAAAATCGCGACGGGAAAAAGAATTAGCTTATAAGTTAAAAAATCAGAAATGGCGCTGCGCGTACACGCTGCCAGGACATTCATCTTTTGTTAATTCTCTGGCGATTAGTCCGGACGGCAAAATTCTGGTTAGTGGCAGTTGGGACAAAACTATTAAAGTTTGGGAGTTAGAAACAGGAGAATTAATTGGTACTCTGACGGGACATTCCGATCGGGTAAATTCGGTTGCTATTAGCTGGGACGGGAGAATGCTGGTCAGTGGCAGTTCCGATGAAACAATTAAGTTTTGGAATTTGCACATTGGTGACTTGCTGTGTACTTTTCCGGGACATTCTATGGAGGTGAATTCGGTGGCTATCAGTCCGAATGGTCAAATAATTGCTAGCTGTGGCGGGTCTGAAAATACTATTAAGATTTGGAATTTGCGTACAGGCCAGTTGCTGCGAACTTTGAGGGGTCATTCTGATAATGTGAATGCGGTGGTTTTTAGCCCGGATGGTCAACTTTTAGCAAGCGGAAGTTCGGATGCGACAAGCAAGGTTTGGGATGTGGAAAGTGGCCGGTTGTTGCGGACTCTTTCGGGGTTGAATGTTGGGGTAAATTCTGTAGCGATTGGGCCGGACGGTCAGATTCTGGCTAGCGTCAGCAATGATTATACTATTAAATTGCGGAATTTACATACGGGGAGTTTGTTGCGGATTTTAAATTCTAATTCGGGCAGGGGAAAGGGTGTACCGAGTTTAGGGATGAATGAGGCTTTGCATATTTTACAGAATTATGTGAGTCGGGGAGATTCGGTTGCTATTAGTCAGGATGGTTTGACTTTGGCTAGCGGCTGCGATGATAATACTGTTAAGATTTGGAATTTACAAACTGGGGAGTTGTTGAGCACTCTTAAGGGGCATTTGGGTACGGTGTATTCGGTGGCGATCGCACCTTTGGGCAATATACTGGTCAGCGGGAGTGCGGATGAGACGATTAAGATTTGGCGGTGCGATTAAGGCAAATCGGACACGGCAGTGCCGTTTCCCTACCCCAAAATAATTAATCTTCTTCGACGAGAGAGGACACGGCAGTGCCGTTTCCCTACCCCAAAATAATTAATCTGAAGTTCCCCCATTGACAAAAGGCTCCTGAGTATGTACAGCTTACCTTTGAAAGATTTTGGCTCCGGTTTTACTGGGTACAAATCAAAGAAACGCCGAGTAAATCCAAAGCTTTTTGTTGCACGATTGTTGGTTGAGTAATCTTATCGAAAACCCAACTGGCACCCTCCATAGTTGCCAGAATTTCATTGTGGGCGATCGTACCCAAATCTGCTAATAAAGTTTGAAAGCTATGCACTGGTAAATTATCGGCTGTTCGTTTGGTTCTAGCCTTGGCACGAGTGCGATCGCTCTTGGCGGCTTTCACCACTGATTCTTGCTGTTGGTGAGCCGACTCCCAATCATCTTCATCAAACAGCATCGGGGCTAAAAGAGAACGCATCTGCCATTCTACGTAATAGGCACTCCATACATAAAAATACGTGAGCCTTAACTCGATCGATTCTTGTTCGACCAAGCTGCGGATTTGTACCGAACGCAGCGCGCTAATCCAATCGAAACTGGGCTCTGATGATTGAAAGTGTTTTTGAATCGTTGTGGAAGAGATGATACCTCGATATGAATCCAAAAAAGCTCGCTGACAGAGCGAGCTTTGGCGTTTGGGGGCGCGAATGCGAGAACCCGAAACTATTTTGGCAATCTTTTCTATTGCAAAGAAACTCTGATTGAGGGCCTGATCGGTCTATTAGAAACTACTAGCACTCGATAGACTCCAGACTCTGGTAATTGAGCAAAAGTTTGACCTTCGCCTTGATCGAGGAGTTGTCCCGATGGAGATTCGATCGCCACATCTAGATTTTTGTTGCTGGCTGTGACTCTCATCGTCTGTCCCCGCTTACCCTGAATTGTGAGTGGCTGGACTTGGTAGCCGGACATTTTGAGTCTGATACTACCTTCGTTATCCCCGAATGTTACGGGAATTGGGCGATCGGGTTTGTAAGTCCACTTGGCGTTAAAGTCGCGTTCCAATACAAAACTACTGGTTTCACCTTTAGGGACGACTCGCACTCGGTAGATGCCTGACTCTGGCAACTTGCCTACCCATTGATTATCTCTTTTTTCGATAACTCCCAAATTTTCGCCACTGGGAGTATAGAGTTCGGCTGTCAGTTGTCCCGCCCACAGAGAGAGTGTCAGTTCTCGCCCTTTGATGCCTTCAAAAATATAGGTAGTGGACTGCTTAATTGTCTCTCGAAGTTCCGAGGTTGACATCGGCTTGATGGGCTCAATTTTTGGGGGTGCGGAATCGGTGGCGGGTTTTTTAATGGTTTCTCGAATTTCGGAGGTTGCTATCCGATCGATTGTTTCAATTTTTGGGGCTACGGGGCTGGCAAATGCTGTTTTTGCCATCATCATGAGTAGCATCCCAGTTAGTAAAATTAGTTTTTTCATAAAAAAACTCGGTAAGTGGGAAACTCAGAGTCTTTAGACCTGAGAGGAAAACGACCAGGCGGTTTCAACCGCCTTCAATCTTTCCATTACCGCCTTGGAGTTGTTCGATCAGGTGTACTTTTGTACTGTACTTTCGATGGGACAATTACCATCTCAAACCTTACAACCCTGTACGCATAATGTTTGCTCTTATGGAGCCTCCCTTTCGGGGTAATGTTCGCTTCGCCAATGTTATAAGAGCTTGTTAGGCTAGCAGCACTGTTTCAGTGACTTTAAAACTGTTTAACCACTAGCGACAGAGCGGAAAACTGGTAGAGTCGATGTAAGGTATTACCCTCAGCACCTCTCTGTTAGAACCGTGCGTACGCATTTCTGTGTACACGGCTCCCGATATTCTTAGGGAATTACCCTTTTGCTCATGTGTAGGTAGTCG
>JAAUPI010000247.1 GCA_012035135.1 Microcoleus sp. CSU_2_2 | reverse complement strand
ATACTAAATCCGGGTTACTTACCCCCTTTATAATCAGCAGTCTCGTAGGGTGCGTCGCCACGAATGATTTTCACGCTTAAACCAATATTAAACGAGCGACGCACCATACAGTTTATAACGGGGATGAACACCCTCCGCTTCGCTCCGCCCGGATTTGGTATAATTTGGTCTAGGGCCCCCGGATTCATCCGTGGAAGGAGAAAAAAAGCTCCGACGGAGAACAAATTGCTGTTGACGTACTGCTGGATACAGGATTCACCACAGGTTTCTTGGCAATTCATGCGGATGATATTGAAGATTTAGGCTAGCCTATTTTAACCTTAGAGTATGCGGAAGACTGACATTTGCTGGCATTGACGATCGTCCTGGATAGCGGTTAATTTGCCGGACAAGTTATTAATCGATCGAACACCGATCGACATTCTCTCCTGTGCCACTTCAAAGGGTGGAATGTACAGACTATCGATCGCCCCAAAACTGTTAATAACATGAAGAAGCCCACCCTCGATCGAGGGTGGACTCAACTCATGCCAGCTTACCGACAGCTAGGCAATCGGGTCTCTTCGCTGGTAGACGTAAAACTTGAGAAAAAGATCCGGATGGTTAGGAAAAATTTCTCGCTAACAGTTAAGCTTCAGTTGACCCAAAAAGTTTCGGGAAACGTTGCGTCCAGCAATATTCCCCTAAAAATGGGGAATACTGGAGCTTCAATTGTCCAATATTCTCCATTTTTAATTTTCAGATCGTGTCCGATCGAACTCAATATATCTTGCCTTACAGATTTTTTGGGGCTCACTTTTTCAGTGCCATTGGACTTGAGTCCTCACTACAAACCGTTCTTATTATGGGCGATCGACCGGGCATCATATCACTTTTAAACCGATTAAGCATCCTCATCGTGAGCGAAACGGTGGAATAGGAAGTCTAGGGCGTAGTTGCGTAAATTGTAGTATTCTGGATCTTCCATAATCTGCACCCGATCACGCGGACGCGGAAACGGAATTTCCAAAACTTCGCCGATTGTCGCCGCCGGGCCATTAGTCATCATCACCAATCGATCGGCCAAAAACAACGCTTCGTCAATGTCGTGAGTAATCATCAACACCGTACAGCGGTGATCGTTCCAGATTTTTAGCAATTCTTCCTGCAATTCTTCCTTAGTAATTGCGTCGAGAGCACCAAAAGGTTCGTCTAAAATGAGGATTTCTGGCCGAATTGCCAAGGCGCGGGCGATCGAAACCCGTTGTTTCATCCCACCAGAAATTTGTGGAGGTCTTTTCTCAGCAGCTTCAGTCAATCCTACCATTGCCAAATGCTCTTTGACGATCGCATTTTTTTCCACCTTCGACTTATTTGGAAATACAGCATTAACAGCGATATAAACATTTTCAAACACCGTCCGCCAAGGCAGCAAAGCGTAACCCTGAAACACTACCATGCGATCGGGGCCCGGCTTGGTAATTTTCTGTCCCTTAACCGTCACGCTACCTTGACTGGGATAGTTAAAGCCAGACACCATATTTAATAGTGTTGACTTGCCACAACCAGAGTGTCCGATCAGTGTAATAAACTCTCCCTTAGCTACAGTCAAGTTAACATTGTCTAAAGCTTTGTAACCGTTTGGGTATGATTTGTAAACATTGTCTATCACCAAAAAAGGCTCGCGGCGATCGTTCACTTTCTTGTTTGACGTTTTGGTGTCTGTCTGGTTTTTAGTGGTGTTAATCATGGCTTTTGGAAGTTGTTAGTGGGTGATTGGCAATTGCGAATAATCGAATCTTGAATCGTGAGTTGCGAGTTGAGACTACTGAAACCCTTTTGTTTTTCTAGTTTGTATCGAAGTCTAGATCCCCCTAAATCCCCACCCCTTGCCCCAGGGGGGGTAGAGGGGGCGCCGGGGGGAGATCCGGGTTGAAAAACACGCCCTAGAAGAAACCGAGTAGCTCGTAGTCAGACGCATTCTAAGCAGCTCTGCGGCCGGAATCGAGTATCACTTCAGCCATCGTGAAATCGCGTTTAATTTCCAGATTGTTGAGATATCCGATCGGATCTTCAGCATTAAATATCGAGCCATCAAACAAGCGGAGAGCACCGCGAGTGTAAGTAATATCCGACATTCCCAACTCTCGCGCCGCCGTACTGAAAGGGCCAACCCGCACCATCCGTTCCAGAATTTCCACCCAGTTACGAGGGAACACAGTATCGCCCCAACGCGCCATTTGCACCATGTGCCACAACTGTTCGGTACGGCTGGGACGGTTCACCCCATCTCCGCAGAATAAGTGGTGGGCATATTCCCGCATCGGAGTATCCAGGTTGCAAGCAGCAGAGCCAGGATCGCCAATTTGAATGAAATTCTTGTCAGTACCGATGTACTCCCGTCCCGCGATAATTTCTGCAACCTCGGTGGCGTGATTTGGATCGGCGCAGTAATGGCAAGCTTCCAGCAAAGCTTTGATCAGAGCAATGTGAGTGTTGGGATAAGCAGTCGCCCATTCTTCTCGCACTCCCAGAATTTTCGCGGGGTGTCCAGGCCACAGTTCCAAATCTGTAGCTACCGTAAAGCCCACTCCTTCCATCGAAGCCCGCAAGTTCCAAGGTTCGCCGACGCAGAAACCGTCAATCGTGCCGCCCTGCAAGTCCACGATCATTTGAGCCGGAGGGATGTTTTTGAGCAACACATCATGATCGGGGTCAATCCCGCCGGAAGCCAGCCAGTAGCGCAGCAGCAGGTTGTGCATCGAAGAAGGGTGAACGATGCCCATACGGTGCGTTTGGGCGGGCGTTCTCAGGAGCATTTCTTTGAAATCTGCCAGAGTGTAGATTCCTTGGTCGTAAAAGCGCTTCGCGAGGGTAATTCCATTGCCGTTACGGCTCATGGTGAGGGCTGTAACCGTCGGTATTGGCTTCTCTTGATGCCCCCCCAAGCTCAACCACATCGCCATCCCAGAAGGCATTTGAGCTGCGTCTAAGTAACCGGCGGCGATGCCGTCTACGATACCGCGCCAGCTCGTTTCCCGGACGAGGTGGACTTCATCGAGGCCGTGCTTGGCAAATAAGCCTTTTTCTTTGGCAACAGCGAGGGGAGCGCAGGCGGTTAGGGGAATAAAGGCTAGTTCAAGGTTGACTTTTTCTAGGCCGTGGCGGGCGATCGCGGGTACTTTCCTTGCCCGTAGTTTTTTCACCCGTTTCTGCTGGTTGAGGAAGTAGATCATTTCGCTGCGCAGGGCGTAGTAGCTGGGGTGTGAGACTACCTCCATCCGCTTGCGGGGGCGGGGGATGTCCACTTCGAGAATCCCGCCAATCTTCGATTCTGGGCCGTTGGTGAGCATGACGATGCGATCGCTCAGCAATACTGCCTCATCCACGTCGTGAGTTACCATCAGGGCGCTGATTTGGTACTCTTGGCAAATTTCCATCAACTTTTCTTGCAAGTTGCCGCGAGTTAATGCGTCGAGTGCGCCGAAGGGTTCGTCTAACAGTAACAGTTTGGGACGCAGGGCCAATGCACGGGCGATCGCAACTCTTTGTTTTTGTCCGCCGGATAGCAATGCGGGCTGTTTCTCCGAGTGGGGGCCCAAGCCTACCATGTCAATGTGCTTTTGAATGATATCGAGGCGTTCGGCTCTGGGCAAGCCTTGCATCACCGAGTCTACGGCTAGAGTAATATTTTCCCGAACCGTCCGCCAAGGTAGCAGCGAATAGTTTTGGAACACTACCATGCGATCGGGGCCTGGTTGGGTAATTCTTTGTCCGTCGATCGTCACCAATCCTGCTGTCGGTAAATCCAAACCTGCGACCATATTTAGCAGTGTCGATTTGCCACAACCGGAGTGTCCAACTAAGGAGATAAATTCGCCTTTTTTAATTTCTAAATCAATGCCTTTGAGAGCAACATATGTGCCGCCATCTGATAGATTAAATACTTTTTCGAGGTTTTCTACTGCAATCAAAACTGACATGATTTTCTTGCCTTTTTTGTAGGTTTGTCATTTCGCGATCGGCTAATTTTTTTTCAGACAACTTTCGGTATTAGGTCTGAATCTCAGTCCGCCGGGGGTTCAAACCCCCGTCTCATAGCTAAAGTCGGTTGAAACCGACTAAAAAATAGTGTGTTAGTCAGTAGATATAGCGATTAAAATCGCTGGGATATTTTTGCAATATTCCGAGTGTCTTATACCAAATCCGAGTTAGATATCCCCATGAAGGAGGCGATTGAAATCGCTGCTATACAAACAAAGTCGGCCTGCGCCGACTCAAAAATAACAGGGGTCGGAAACCCGGATTTGGTATTAGTCGTCTTCAGACGACTTTCGCTATTAGGCAGGGGTTTTAACCCCTGACTGACTGACGAATTTGGTGAAGAAGGAAACAGCCCTATTTCCCTTGACTCGGAGCAATTTTTTGTTGCAACCAAGCCATCATGCGATCGAGAAACAAGCCAACAGCACCAATGTAGAACACTGCTAATAGAATTTCGCTGATGTAGTTTTGTTGGTAAGCATTCCAAATAAAGAAGCCAATACCCGTAATCCCCGACATCACAATTTCCGCAGCAATAATCGCCAGCCAAGCCAAACCGATCGCAATTCTCAACCCTGTAAAAATGTAGGGAAGTGCCGACGGAAACAAGATATTGATGTAATACTCTTTCCGAGAAAGTTGCAGCACTTTCGCAACGTTGTTGTAATCGTCAGGAATTTGGCGCACACCTTCAGCCGTGTTGATCAAAATCGGCCAAACTGAAGTCACAAAAATCACGAACAAAGCAGCAGGTTCATTTTGTTGTAAAGCAGCTAATGCGATCGGTACCCAAGCCAAAGGTGCTACCATCCGCAAAAACTGGAAAATCGGGTCTAAAGCCTTATTTAGAAAAGGATTCGTACCTACCACAACTCCCATACCGATTCCCACAACAGCGGCGAGAGTATAGCCCTTTGCCACCCGTTCCAAACTCGCCAAAGTCTGCCAAAACAAGCCGACTCCGTAAGTTTTGGAGTTCATGAAAGGATACATCAACAAAATCCGCGTCCGTTCATCAGTCCAAACACTAGTCGGCCCCGGCAATTTGATAATTCCAATGCTAGACAGGAATTGCCAAACAAACAAAAATCCAAGTATTCCCAAAATTGGTGGCAAGATATTTTGAGAATTCTTCTTCCAAAATTCACCAAAAGCTCCTTGAACATCGCCGCCTTTCCGACTTGTACTTACTGCCATACTGCTAATCTCCTAATTTATGGTGTTGATTTTCAAGACTTAAGTTATGGGAAGCTTTTACCAAGTAACAATGATCTCGCATCCCCACGGAAGCGGATTGTTTTTAGAACGAGGTTTAAATCCCAAGCCTCTAAAAACTGCCTTGTCAACTGTCAACAGTTCGGCAAGCTCACTGCAAGCTGTCAACTGTTTAAAGCATCACACTTTTTTAATTGCCAAACTCTTGAGATAAGCTTCTGGATTTTCCGGGTTGAATTCTATGCCGTCAAAGAACTTCTCAGGGCCGCGAGACGTACTTTTGGGAATATCAGTATCAGCAACTCCGGCTAATTTGGCTGCTTTTTTCCAGATATCTGCGCGGTTGACTTTATCGATGAGAGTCTTTTTATCTGATAAGGTTTTTGTCGGCAGGAAACCCCAACGAACGCTTTCGGTAATGAACCACAAATCGTGACTCTTGTAGGGATAAGAAACGTTGCCGATGTCGTCTTTCCAATACAGCGGGCCCATCTTAAAATCGCTGATATCTGGTTTGCCGTCGCCCATTGCATACTTGCCTGCATAGGGCGGAGTCAAAACTTGAGCCGGTACATCAAAGAAACTTTTGCCGGAAACAATGGCAACTAATTCGGCGCGATTTTCTGGTTTGTCGCACCACTGCTGTGCTTCTATGAGTCCTGCTAGCAAGGCTTCGGTGGCTTTCGGGTGCTTGTCTACCCAGTCGCCGCGAATGGCTAGATATTCCTCTGGGTGGGCTTTCCAGATTTCGGCAGTCAGGGCTGCCATGAAGCCGATTTTCTCTTTGACAATCCGCAGTGGCCAGGGATCGCCGGTGCTGAAACCGTCCATGCTTCCGGTTTTCATGTTGGCTACCGTTTGGGCGGCCGGTACTGTTAGCAGTTCGACATCTGCGTCGGGATTGATGCCGTTAGCTGCCAGCCAATAGCGAATCCACAAGTCTTGGTTAACTTTGGGAAAAGTGTAGGCTGCTTTGAAGGGCGTGCCTGCTTGTTTGAGGCCTTTGATGTAGTCTTGGGCCGCTTGATCTAGTTTAAGTCCGAGCCCTTTGCCTTGGTGTTTGGCCGCGATCGCAATTCCATTTCCCTGAGTGTTCAACTGGGCCAGAACATACATTGGGATTTGGATGCTGTTTTTGGTAATCAGACCTTTACTAATTAGATAAGGCATCGGCATTTGCCACTGGCCGCCGTCAATGCCGCCGCCTGCAGAGCCGATTTCTACGTTATCTCTGGCCGAGCCCCAGTTTGCTTGCTTAGCAATCGTTACTTCGGTCATGCCGTATTTAGCAAAAAAGCCTTTTTCTTGAGCAATGATTAAAGATGCTGCTTCGACGATCGGGATGTATCCCAATGTGATTTTAGTGCTTTCAATTCCTTCGACTCTTTTCTCGTTGGCAACAGCCACTACTGAGGTAGCAGCGGGTATTTCGCCATCAGCACCGGCAGTTGCACCGGGTTCGGGAGGATTTCCCAAACAGCCTTTGAGCAGTATTGAACTGACAGCAGATGCACCCGCTGTGACGATAAATTTGCGCCGAGAAAATTGCTCTGAAAATTTGGTCATAGCCTAGCCTCGCTCCAATTCATAAATCTTCTGTAACGACATCACTGAAGTTTATCAAGGCGCTTTTTTGCTGTTCGCTAATTGGCGTTTAGAGAACTATTTTTAGCGCAGGTTGGCAGGAGGGATCAAAAGATTTATGGCTAACATAAGTCTTTAAATTATCCCTGCTGATTTGACACTTTTGATTAACTTGATATTGCGATCCCCCAAGTTGCGTTAACTCGCAAAAAGCGAGTTCCACATTTTCTTGGCTTGATTATTAAGTTTACCGTACTCTTGCTGTAATCATAAAACAATTATTAAATTTAATTGATAAGTAAATGTTTTAGGATGTTGCTATCAATAAGCAGCGGTTTGTGGGTCCGATCGGCTTTGCTTATGAAAATATTTTACAGTTAAGCCTTGCTGTGTAAAGGTTTTAAGGATTACTTCCTGGGTGGCATTCAAGTCTATTGTCAATAAGCTGTAAATTCTGCCCTATTCGATCGTTCATATTAGTTAATAAATCTCTAAATTGCTTATGAGATTAGTTAACTGTATTGTAGGATACAGACATATTTAGATAGATCCTGTAAAAGAGATTTTTCAAAAAAGGCTCAAGAAACCGGGTTTTTTACCGCATCTGTCTTTGGTAGGAAGTATTGTGGCAAAAACCCAGTTTCCGATCGCTGGTAGCTACTAATAATATGTAGGGTGAGCACTGCGCACCTTACAGCTACTAATAATATGTTCAAGGTCTAATACAAAATCCGGCTGATTCATCCCCGTTATAATTGGTATGGTGCGTCGCTATGAGATCTCCCAATAGCAACGAGAGTTGTTCGTAGCGACGCACCCTACATTTACTACATTTACGAGATTATAAAAGGGGTAAGTAACCCGGATT
>JAAUPI010000246.1 GCA_012035135.1 Microcoleus sp. CSU_2_2 | reverse complement strand
AGACAGTTATTCAGTTAGTGGTCAACGGCAAATTCAACCGACTTGATAACTAATGACTAATGGCTAATGATTAATATTGTGTGTGTGGATTGCCCAAAAGAGTGAACAAAAAATGCGCTTATCTGCTGTATTAGTGGCAGTTTTCACTGCCTCAGCAACATTCGGGTTATCAAATTCTGCAAATGGTCAAACATCTTACTCTGAACCAACAGAGGAGAGTTTGGCGGCAGTTTCCCCTGTTGAGTCGATCGCCAATTCGGGCGATCGAAACCTAGAAGAATTAGCTGAAAATGCCCCTCAAAAACAGGTTGTGGGTAAAACCAGTAAAAGAGAAGCCCTCAAAATAGCTGCTGCCCCGACTAGAGGAGAGGACGACCCCGATCGGCCCGATCGATTCGTCAACCCGCCCTCTCCCGTCATCCCTCCAGTCTTGAACCCCAAACCAGATTTAGAACCTAAACCTTCCCCCGCCTCTAGCAGCCCAAACCCTCTCCCAGAACAGAACCAACCCCCCTCTTCGGAGACCGCTGTTTCACCACAAGAGGGCGCAGCAGCAACGGAGAAACAGGACAAATCGGGGTCGAATCCTGAAAATGCCCAAATTCCATCCATACCGGCGCCAACTAGACCAGCCCCAACTAGACCGGCCGAACCGACCCCTACAAGACCTCCCGCCAACACCCTTCCTCCTTTGCCCTCTAGCCCGACACCGCGACAAACGCCCGCACCCGCCGGGCCGGCAGAACCGCAAGTGCTAGTTGCAGAAGTGACCGTCAGCGGGGTAACGGGAGACCTGGAAAACGAGGTTTACCGAGTCATCGGCACCCAACCGGGACGCACGACCAACCGCACCCAACTGCAACAAGACATCAACGCCATTTTTGCCACGGGCTTTTTCAGAAACGTGCGCGCCGTGCCGGAAGATACCCCTTTGGGCGTGCGGGTGACTTTTATCGTGCAGGCAAATCCGGTACTGCGGGGAGTCCAAATCACAGGCCAGCAAGTGCTGCCCCAAACCGTGATTGACGAAAGCTTCCGCGATCAATACGGCAAAATTCTCAACCTCCGCCGCTTTGAGGAGGGAGTACAAAAAATTAATAAGTGGTATCAAGACAACGGCTTTGTTTTGGGGCAAATAACTGATGCGCCACAAGTAGCCGAAGATGGAACAGTGACGCTGCAAGTGGCAGAAGGTCAAATCGAATCGGTTGATGTCCGCTTCCTGAATAAAGAGGGAGAGTCATCCGATCCTACTGGTAAGCCAATTGGCGGCAATACCCAGCGCTATATCATCACCCGCGAAGTAGAACTCAAGCCCGGAGACATTTTCAATCGCACGAAAGCGGAAAGGGATTTGAGGCGGGTTTTTGGTTTGGGAATTTTTGAAGATGTACGCCTGGGTTTGGAACCGGGAACGACTGACCCCCGTAAAGCGAGGGTAATTGTCAATGTGATTGAGAAAAATACCGGTTCGTTGGCGGCGGGCGCGGGTTTGAGTTCGGCGACGGGTTTGTTCGGTACGGTGAGTTACCAGCAGCAAAACTTGAACGGCAGAAACCAGAAGCTGGGCGCTGAAGTGCAAATCGGGGAACGCCAAAATCTGTTTGACTTGAGCTTTACAGATCCCTGGATTGCGGGCGATCCTTACCGGACTTCTTATACGGCTAATCTGTTTAGAAGACGATCGATCAGCGTGATTTTTGACGGGGGAGAACGGGAAGTTAGATTGCCAAATAACGATCGACCCCGGATCAATCGCACCGGCGCCGGCATCAATTTTACCCGTCCCCTGTCGCGCAATCCTTTTGCCGATGCTGAATGGACGGCTTCTGTCGGCTTACAATACCAACGGATTGCAATTACCGATCGCAAAGGCCGACGTGAATCAGAAGATGAACTCGGCAACCAGTTAAGTTTTAGCGATTCGGGTTCCGACGATTTGACTACACTACAAGCAAGTTTAGTGCGCGATCGACGCAACGACCCCCTGCGGCCAACTAGCGGTTCCCTGCTCAGATTTGGCGTCGAACAGTCGATTCCTGTAGGTTCCGGCAGTATCTTGATGAACCGCCTGCGGGGCAGTTACAGCTTTTATCTTCCAGTTCGGTACACTAACTTTACCCCCGGCCCTCAAGCCTTGGCATTCAGTTTCCGGGCCGGCACCGTGTTCGGAGATTTGCCTCCCTATGAAGCTTTTGCCTTGGGGGGCGCAAACTCGATCCGGGGCTATGACGAAGGCGACATGGGAGCCGGTCGCAGTTTCATAGAAGCCAGTGCTGAGTACCGTTTCCCGATTATTTCCTTTATCGGCGGGGTGCTATTTTTGGATGCCGGTACTGACTTGGGCACGGGCAAAGATGTCCCAGGAGATCCGGCCGGTGCCAGGAGAAAGCCCGGTAGCGGTTACGGTTACGGCCTCGGCGTGCGGATTCAATCTCCGTTAGGGCCGATCCGAATCGATTATGGTATCAACGACAGCGGCGACAATCAAATTCACTTTGGGATTGGGGAAAGATTTTGACATCCTCCTCACCCGCGCATAGGGATGGGGATTCCAAGTATCACTACTTGGATTTCCTGGTTGTTCTCTTTCGAGATTTCGGCACTTGGCTAACCATTTCTGACCCCGCTAGTACGCCTGCACAGGCAGTTTCCATTCCCCGAATATCCACGGGTACTAACTCCAGTCCACGCAATAACACCATCTCAGCCGCAGCATGATCCCGATGCGTCATATACCCACACTCAGAACAATGATGCTCTCTCATGTCGAGGGACTTACGCACCGTTGCCCCACAGCTAGGGCAAGTCTGGCTTGTGCCGTTGGGGTTGACGCGCATAAAGAACGCACCACGCTTCCAACAAACCCATTCCAGCGAACTCAGAAACGCACCGAACGAAGCATCTACACAGTCTTTTCTGAGCATCCCACGGTTAAGTCCAACCGTGTTGAGGTCTTCAGCAAAGATACTCTGAGCTTGGTCACAGAGCTTATGAGCAGTTTTGAGATGAAAGTCGGCTCTCCTGGGATTGTGGTGCAAACTGTATCTTAAGCTACAAAATTCTCCCGGTGCAAGTATTGAAACTCATACCAGGAGTAATATAGGCTTCACTTATCACCGAATACCCAGGAGAGCCTTTCATCCGCATCGAGCGGAATCAACAGCCGTGCTATCCATCCTCACCGCGTAGGCAGATGGGGAATTTCGCGAGTTTAGTTAAACAGTTGACAGTTGACGGTTGTCAGTTGTCAGTTGCCAGTTAAATCTAAAATCTAAAATCTAAAATCGCCCCATGCCTATTCAAACCCTAAAATCTGAATTTGAACTGTCGGGAGTTGGTTTGCACAGTGGCGAACAGACTTGCGTCCGAGTGTTGCCCGCCGCTGTCGGGGAAGGTCGCTATTTTGTCAGAATTGACTTGCCCGGTGCTCCGATAATTCCTGCCAAAATTGAAGCGGTTTGTCAGACTGCTCTTTCGACTGAATTGGCGAGTGTGGCAGGCGATCGAATCCGCACTGTAGAGCATCTATTGGCGGCTTTGGCGGGAATGGGAGCGGATAATGCTCGAATTGAGGTTGACGGCCCGGAACTGCCTTTACTAGACGGTTCTGCCTTGGTTTGGGTAGAATCGATCGCCCGTGCTGGATTAGTCCCTCAAGCATCGGTACACTCAGCAGACAACCGACAAAATTTCTCGATCGAGCATCCGATTTGGGTACACCGCGGAGATGCTTTTGTGGCTGCCCTACCGTCGCCGGAAACCAGATTTAGCTACGGAATTGATTTTGAAGAACCCGCGATCGGCAATCAGTGGTACAGTTGGTCGCCAGAGGCAGAAAGTTTTGCAAGTGCGATCGCCCCGGCCCGGACTTTTGGATTGGCCCGCCAAATTGACCAATTGCGACAAGCAGGTTTGATCAAAGGTGGTACCCTAGATAACGCCCTAATTTGCGATCGATCCGGCTGGCTCAACCCGCCCTTGAGATTCGCAAATGAACCAGTGCGCCATAAAATCTTAGACTTTGTAGGCGACCTCAGTTTGCTAGGAACTTTGCCAACAGCTCACTACTTGGCCTACAAAGCCAGTCACAACTTGCACGTCGAACTTGCTAAATCCCTGAACTCGCAAGCTCTAGCAACCCTAGAGACAAGTTAGGAAAAAACAGGTTATCTGTTCAGATTACAGTCTACTTTCAGTGGACTTTAGTTATTAGCAATGGGTGGAAAACCCTTGCAGGCTGTAGCACAGCCAGATTCAAAATTAAAAAAGCGATTCGTCGCGTTTTACCACACTCAAAATCTTCAACCAATGTCCACGCTGACTGAAGTTAACACCCTCAATACTACTAATTCTGAATCCGTTGCCACCGAAAACGGGCTGGATTCTTCTATAGTGAAATCGACTTTTACTGTCGAAGAAATTCAGGAATTATTGCCTCACCGCTATCCTTTTGCACTAGTAGATAAAATTGTAGATTACGTGCCGGGAGTCCGGGCTGTCGGGATTAAGAATGTCACTTTCAACGAACCGCATTTTCAAGGGCATTTTCCCGGCAGGCCGGTGATGCCGGGAGTCTTAATTGTGGAAGCGATGGCTCAAGTGGGTGGTATTGTTCTAACTCAGTTACCGGATATAGAGAAAGGATTGTGGATGTTTGCCGGGATTGATAAAGTCAAGTTCCGCCGTCCAGTTGTACCGGGCGATCGACTGCTGATGACTGTAGAATTGCTGTGGGTAAAACGCCGCCGCTTCGGCAAAATGCAGGCAATCGCTGAAGTGGACGGTCAAAAAGCTTGTGAAGGGGAATTGATGTTTTCGATGGTAGATTAAATTTGGTAATGGGTAATGGGTAATGGATAATTGGTAATTGGTAATTGGTAACAAATAACAACTGCCAACTGTCAACTGTCAACTGTCAACTGTCAACTGAAAACTGCCAACTGAAAACTGAAAACTGAAAAATGCTTACTTTGATTCACCCAACTGCTGTGATTCATCCCCGCGCCGAACTGCACCCGACTGTAGAAGTGGGAGCTTATGCTGTAATTGGGGAAAGAGTGAAAATCGGGCCGGAAACTAAGATTGGTGCTCATGCAATTATCGATGGGCTAACAGAAATAGGTGCTCGCAATCAAATTTTTGCTGGTGCGGCTATTGGTTTGGAACCTCAAGATTTAAAATATCAGGGTTCTGTGACGGGGGTGAATATTGGCGACGACAATCTGATCCGGGAATATGTGACAATTAACCGGGCTACTCGATCGGGCGAAAGTACGACGATCGGCAATCATAATTTATTGATGGCTTACGTTCATGTAGGTCACAATTGTGCGATCGCCGATCGAGTAATTATTGCTAATGCCGTAGCTTTGGCCGGACACGTCAAAATAGAGTCTCAAGCTCGATTGAGCGGTGTTTTGGGGGTTCACCAATTCGTGCATATCGGCCGCTTGTCTATGGTGGGTGGTTTGAGCAGGATCGATCGAGATGTGCCTCCTTATATGTTAGTAGAAGGGAATCCTTCGAGAGTGCGAGCCATCAACAAAATTGGTCTCGAACGCGCTGGTTTGACTGAAGAAGATTTGCAAGTTTTGAAGAAAACTTTTCGGATTCTCTACCGTTCTGGCTATACTTTGAATCAAGCTTTGGAACAGTTAGATTTGTTGCCGGAAAATCACCACTTGCAGCACCTGCGCCGATTTGTCCAGCAGTCTATAACTAAAGGTCGGCGTGGTTTGATTCCTGGTAAAAAGTGAATGAGGTAGAATAAACCTATTGAACTGAGCAATTCTTGCCCTATGAATTTATCTACTTTAGCCAAATCTATATCTCCCGATGCCGGAAAAGATGGCTGCATGACTTTCAACGGCGTTAGCTGGGAACAGTTTGAAGCAATAGAAGCAGCTTTTGAAGATATCGGCGGTGTAAAATTTTTCTATCTCGATCGCACACTGCAAATCATGACTGTCTCGCCCGAACACGAAATCATCAAGAAAACTCTCTGTATGCTACTAGAGGCATATATGAGAGCAAATGGAATTCGATTTTACGGCAAGGGCGGGCCGACTCTGGGTGACAGAGAATTAGGCGGTAGAAAAGAGCCGGATGATTCCTATGACATCGGAACCCCAAAAACATTCCCAGATATTGCTATTGAAGTCGTAATTACCAGTGGGGGAATAAATGCTCTAGAATTATACAAAAGGTTGGGCGTTCGGGAAGTCTGGTTTTGGCAAAATAGTCAGTTATCTCTCTATTACTTAACAGGTGAAAATTACGAGCAGATTGCCCGGAGTACATTCTTGCCAAATCTGGACTTAGAATTATTGCTACGCTGTGCTAATATGCCCGATCAATATGATGCTGTGACTGAGTTATTAGAAAAAATCTCACCTGTTTAAATTGTAAATACAGAATATGAAAATTTTTATCAGCACTGGTGAGGTTTCTGGGGATTTGCAGGGGGCTTTGTTAATTGATGCTTTAAAACGTCATGCCGTTGCCGCTAATTTAAAGTTGGAAATTTCCGGATTAGGTGGCCGGCGGATGGCGGAAGCTGGCGCTACTATTTTAGGCGATACTGTGGGCATTGGTTCTGTTGGTATTCTAGAATCAGTGCCGTATATTTGGCCAACTATGCAAGTTCAGCAAAAAGCCAAACAATACTTAAAAAAATCCCCTCCCGATGCAGTTGTATTAATTGATTATTTAACTCCAAATCTCGGTATTGGTAGCTACATCCGCCGCTATTTACCTTCGCTGCCGGTGCTTTGGTATATTGCACCTCAAGAGTGGGTTTGGTCTATTTCTCCTCGCAATACTTCGTTAATTATTAAAGTTTGCGATCGCATATTAGCAATTTTCCCTGAAGAAGCGCGTTATTTTGCAGAAAAAGGAGCTCAAGTGAGTTGGGTTGGTCATCCTTTGGTGGATAGAATGCAGGCTGCGCCGAGTCGGGAAGTTGCCCGCAAAACTTTGGGAATTGCGCCGGAACAGGTGTCGATCGCCCTAATTCCCGCTTCTAGACACCAAGAACTTAAGTACCTGATGCCGGTCATATTTGAGGCTGCTAAAATTATTCAAGATCGAGTGCCGGAAGTGCATTTCTGGATTCCGCTTTCTCGCGAAGAATACCGAAGTTCGATCGAAGGTGCGATCGAGAAATACGGTTTGCGGGCTACTCTGTTGGACGATCGAAATCTCGAAATTTTAGCAGCCTCCGATTTAGCAATAGCTAAATCTGGTACTGTTAATTTAGAGTTGGCTTTGCTCGACATTCCGCAAGTTGTCGCCTACCGCGTCAGTCGGATTACGGCTTGGATTGCTCGCCACCTGCTGAAATTTTCGATTCCTTTTATGTCCCCACCCAATTTAGTGCAAATGAAGCCGATCGTCCCGGAATTGCTGCAAGATGAAGCGACTGCGGAAAATATAGTTGCTCACTCACTGGAATTGCTGCACAATGTCGATCGGCGGCAGCAAACTTTGGCTGAGTATCGGGAAATGCGAGAAAGTTTGGGAGAGGTGGGTGTGTGCGATCGGGCGGCTTTGGAAATCATTAAACAATTGACAGTTGTAGGGTGCGTCGCTACCAACCATCCCAAACAAAAATCGACCATCGATGAGCGACGCACCTAAAAGTTGACAGTTAACAGTGAAGTTTTAGGATGGGGATTTAAAATACTACCATGACAGTCCATA
>JAAUPI010000245.1 GCA_012035135.1 Microcoleus sp. CSU_2_2 | reverse complement strand
TTATAATCTCGTAAATGTAGTAAATGTAGGGTGCGTCGCTACGAACAACTCTCGTTGCTATTGGGAGATCTCATAGCGACGCACCATACCAATTATAACGGGGATGGGAAACCCGGATTTGGTATAAACCATCATAAATAATGGATCTAAATCCAGAAGCCCGACTTCTTAAAGAAATCGGGCTTCTAACAGAAAAAAACAATACTAGATCTAGGCTTCAGAAGACACCAATTCGACCTCATCTTCTTTGAGGTGAGCTCGAAATTTTTTGTCAAACTGAACTAGAACTGGTAAATTAGCACTTACAGGTCTGCCGTGCCATTCGTGAACGATCGCCACTACTTCTCCTTCCATATCCTTGACATCAAATGGTTGATTGCGATTTCCAGGATGGTGGTAGACAACAACAGATTTTTTAATGCAAACGCGATCGCCAACTTTCATAAATTCAAATTTTAGTGTTCCTTCTTTACCACCCGCAAAGCTTAAAACTGCAAAACACTTGCGAACTTTGAGAATAGTCTTATTATCTTCCCACAGAACTAGAGCGAAAATTCACAGAAAGTTGGCTATTTCTTTGGATCGCTTCGATCGCAAGTCAAGATCCACATGGAGTACGTTCTGGATTCTCGGTTGAGTCGGCAGGTTCGCCGGGGAATCAATTCCCCGTCGAGAGAGCAAAAGTCCGTTTCAACGGACTAAATTTGGCTAATTTTTGAGTCAGTTTTAACCGACTCGCAGCTCTGAGACAGGGGTTTAAACCCCTGGCGGCCCAATCAAAAAGCGCGGGAATTGGTTTCCTGGCTAATCGAGAAGCGATTAACTCAACTGATGCAACCAGCATTCAACATCAACAGCCAGAGTTTGACCTAATTCCAGCAACTGCCGAATCAAGGGCAAATCCCAGCCACTGTCTGCCTCAACGGCATCTAAAGCAGCAGGGTTGTTAGCAGATTCGATCGTGGAACTAGCTTCCCGTTGCAGCCAGCCCAAACACAAAGGCACAATTTGAGTGTACAGAGAATCGAAATACAATTCCTGCGATCGATCCAGACACAAGCCCAGATTCAGCCGATTACCCACCGCAATCAAACGTTCGATGTTGCTGATATCGGCTTCCAACTCGACAGGCGATAACGCCGTTACCTCCGAACCCTCTATCAGCAGGCTGTTCAGACACTGCCAAACCAGCCGTTCCAAAATTTGCTTAACTTCAGGAACATTCAGCCTGGTGCGGAGGTTGCTTGCTTCGGTAGCAATTGCCTCAATTTCTGCCAGCAGCAAATCCTTGTCAGCAGTTTCCTGTTCCAAAGCCTTTGCTGCCGTCAAACAGCGGTGTCCCAAAGCCACCTCAGCAGCCACCTGCAATTCTACAGGCACCGCCAACTCATCGCGGTGGAAGGCCATCATCACCCCGTAATTTTCCCGGTAAACCTGAGTGTAAAGCTGATCCAATCGTGTCAAATTTTCCTGACTCAGCAACCGGACGATCCGGTGACGTTCCTCTGCAAACAAATCCCGCAAGCTAAAGGACTGATCCCCAAACAGGCGCACCATTTCTAGAATTGCGTGGGCGGCAGAAGCTTCTTGCAAAACCCCAAACAACCGTTCTTTGAGCAAAGTGTATGATCGATCGCTACCAAAAGGTTGAATGCAGCAATGGAAATCCCAGCCGCCGAGGTGGAACGCCGCAAACACAAACACCTCTGTTTCCCGCGTAATTTCCGAAGTTAACTGCAATTGACCCACAGCCAAAGTCATCGAACCCATCCGCTGGATCTGGAAATCTAGTTGCTGAGCTTGATAACAGTAAACCCGCTGTTCGCGGGGATATTTGGCAAACAGGGAACTAATTGCGTAGTGCGCCGCCACCTCTCGGAGACTAATTTGGGCAGTTGCCACCTGTTGGCGATAAACTTCCGCCCCTGTTTTGAATAAATCCACATTGCTCGGTGCCAGGGCCAGTCGATCGATAAAATCTTTTTCTAACTGGACGCCACTAACTTCCGCAGCCAATTCGACGGCGCGGGCTGCGTAGCGCAAAATTTGCACGCCTTCGGGGCGCGATATTTCTTCAAAAAACCAGCCACAGCTAGTGAACATTAACAGAGTGTGACGCTGCATTTCCAGCAGGCGCAAAGCATCTATCTGTTGATTTGTGTCGAGTTCTCGAATTTGATGCTTTGCCAGAAAACTGTCAATATTGGCAGTCGATCGATCGCGTATGACATCAATATATTCATCTCGCGCCGCCCAAGAATCGCGGAATAACTTGCGCCCCGCTTTCTCATAAATGGGAATCAATTGATCCCGCAGCCAATTCAGAGTATCTCGTAGAGGTCTGCGCCATTTTTGGTTCCACTCGCCACCGCCACCGCAGCCACAATCATCTTGCCATCGATCGACCCCATGAGAACAACTCCAAGCCGTCACCGGTTTGAGTTCCACTTCCCAAGTGCAGGGATTTTGGCTTAAATAATGAGCAAAGTTCGTCACCGTCCAGCCACGACGGGGAAACTCTTCTGTAAAGGCGTAGGCGAGGCACTTTTCGGTACTGTTTTTGTGGTGTCCAAAAGTTTCGCCGTCCGTCGCTACTGAGATTAATTGGGCCGGTCGGTGGTCGCCCCGCACCGCTTGACCCAAGCGCGCTGCTAAGTGGTGGCTGCTGCTGAGAACGTCGTTGAACCCCATATCTCGCGAGATGGGCCCGTCGTAGAAAAAGATATCGATGTAAGGAGTATTTGTCGTAGCTGGAGAACTGTGGGGCTGCTTGCGGCTAAAGTGATGGCTGCTAAGCGGGGAGAGTTGATTGGAATCCATCAACCGCAGTTCTGGTTTTAAATAGCAGCGGTAGGGGCGAGTCGGATCGATTTGCCCCCCGCCGACTTCGTGCCATTCGGGATCGGGATTGTCACTATTGGCCAGTTGGCGACAGCGTTCGGCTTGGGAGGGGGCTAGGACAATGAAGCGAATGCCTTCAGCGACCAAAACTTCCAAGGTTGCGTAGTCTACAGCGGTTTCTGCGAGCCACATTCCTTCGGGATCGCGATCGAACCGGGAACGGAAATCTGCAATCCCCCAGCGAATTTGGGTGTATTTGTCTCGCTCGTTGGCCAGCGGCATGATGATGTGATTGTATACCTGGGCGATCGCGTTGCCATGACCGTTGAGGCGCTGACTGCTTTTGCGATCGGCTTCGATAATCCGCTGGTAGACTACACTGTCATAGCGTTCCAGCCAACTCATCAAAGTCGGGCCGATGTTGAAACTGAGATACTCGTAATTATTGACGATCCCCGTAACTTCGCCGCGATCGTTCAAGATGCGGGCGAAAGCGTTCGGACGATAGCATTCGTGATATATGCGTTCGTTCCAGTCGTGGGCGGGAGAGGCGCTAGCTTGGCGTTCGATCGCATCTAGGTAAGGGTTTTCCCGTGGTGGCTGGTAAAAGTGACCGTGAACCGTCACGCACACTCCCGTCGCAGTAGCCGGACTGCTTTGGGTTGCAGCCGTTACTGGTGATGAAGAGGAAGGGAGTAGGTCGGATTGAGTTTTAGAAAGGAAAACCATTCGATCGAATCCTCAGGTAGTTTTAAAGACAAGAAAAACAGCAAAATTAGTTGCAGAAACTTTAGACAGCGGGCGTTTCAGCTAAGCATCTGTCCGGGCTAATTTTTGGTAAACAAGTTTTGATACATCTGTAGTAGTGTTTGCCTAGCATTTGTTCCCAGATGCCGATCCCTGGTTTTTTCCACAAATACTTGGGTGTTGAGCGAGTTAAAAAAGCTAATGTTCCTGCTTTCAGGCACTTTCGACCCATTTCAGGTTAGTGTTTGCAGGATTGTGGATTGAGTTTTCATTTACATTGCTGAATTTTAAAATGTAATTCATGAAATCGCAAGTTTCCCCAGAGAAGATTTAATATTTGGCAATAAATCTTGGCGGTTATGGAGATCGGTTTAACGCCCGATCGATTTATAGAATAAGGGTTTGGGCCGAGTTTTGCAAAATATTCTAAGTGCCCGTTGCCTCAGTCCTGGAGAAGTTACGCCAATTGGGTGCGGGCGGGGCTGATTTGCTGCTGCAAATATCCTTTCCAGAAAAGGTGTAACGCTGGTGCGGAGTCAATCGATTTTAGATTTTAGATTTTACGATTTTAGAATTGAAGAATTGAAAGCTGAAACCCTCGATCTTGCTAACCTATAAGCATTAGTTATCGCCATAACTACGATAAAGCCGTCTCAACTCTAATTTTTGCATCAGGTTGACTTATCAGATTGCCGATTTACCGAGGGAGGATGTCACTTATTACCAATATACAGCTCAACGAATTTCACTACCGCTGCCAATCCTTCTCTAGTTTTTAAATTAGTAAAAACAAAAGGTTTTTCCCCACGCATTTTTTTTGTATCGCGTTCCATCACACCCAAATCTGCTCCTACATAAGGTGCAAGGTCTGTTTTATTAATTACTAATAAATCGGATTTAGTAATTCCCGGTCCTCCTTTGCGGGGAATTTTGTCACCCGCGGCCACATCAATTACGTAAATTGTTAAATCTACTAACTCTGGGCTAAAAGTTGCCGCTAAATTATCGCCACCGCTTTCGACAAAGATTAAATCTAAATCAGTGAATTTGTATTCCAATTGTTCGATCGCCACTAAATTGATTGAAGCGTCTTCCCGGATAGCGGTGTGGGGACATCCCCCGGTTTCTACGCCCAAAATTCGATCGCTCTCTAAAGCTTGACTCCGCACCAAAAACTGTGCATCTTCCTGAGTATAGATATCATTAGTCACGACAGCAATCTTGTACTGCTGGCGCATCGATTTGCACAAAGAATCAACTAAAGCCGTTTTTCCCGAACCAACCGGACCAGCAATTCCTAGACGAAAAGCACTCATAGCGATTTTAGATTTTAGATTTTAGATTTTAGATTGTCTGATTTTTAACTACGAAATAATCGAGTATACTGAGTTTCGTGAGCCATACTAGCTAGCGCCAATCCCCAACTACAACTACCAAGGTCATCATCGTCTAATTTTAAAACTTCTTGCGCCGTACAGCTAATTTGCGCGTGCAAATCTAACAGTAACTGTTGACCGTCTGTTTGGCCGAGGGGAATCAGTTTCACGCCCGCACTCGCCAAATTTGTCGCCCAACTGTACAAATATCCTAACACGGCAACTTCCTCTTCAATCTGCCAGCAAGCGGCGGCAATGCCAAAGCCGATCGCAAAATTGCACTGATTTCCACAGGGCTCTATCAATTCTTTTACTGGTGTTGTTAATTGAGCAGATATGGGCGATCGCAAATCCAATAATAACTTTATCAAAGTCCGTCCCATTTGCCAACTTTGCGATCGCAATTCTTCAGTCTCTTTAGTCGCCGTCGCCCACGCATTCCAGTAACTTAAAGCTTCTAAATCCCCCAAATTAGCTGCCCTCAAAGCGCGTACAGCCACCGCTGCTTCTACTCGAATCGCCCCAAATTGCAAGGAATTTTTTAACCAATTTTTTAAACTTATTGCGCTGTCGATCGTACCCGTTTCTACTAAACTTTCGATTCCTTCCGAATAACTATAAGCTCCCACAGGTGCAAAAGCTAGCTGCAATAAGCATAAAATTTGACTGTTCACTGTTCACTGTTCACTGTTAGCTAAGAGGGCCCGCACTCATAGGCACTGCCCCTACCCGCTCGCGTAGTCGAAGGGTCAATTGTCAACTGCCTGCCCGCTCGCGTAGTCGAAGGATCAACAGTTCGGCAAGCTCACTGCAAGCTGTCAACTGTTTAATGACTCTGCCCGTAAGCCCCTGTTTCTGGATGAAATGGCACAATTTGCTCTGTTACTTCCAAACCCATTTTTTCGAGCATTTCCTGTAAAACAGAGTCTGGAGAAAACCTTAAATAACGATCGGCAACTTCTAAAGATACGTGGCGGTTTCCTAAATGATAAGCCGCCCGTATCAGTAGCAGCGGAGTGGAAGCACGTACCGTTAGCACAGGCTCGGGTTTTGCGATCACCCGTACCAAACAGCTACCGTCTTCCGACTGTAATAAATCCCGATCGCGCAATACAGTGCCTCTGGGCAAATGCAAGTTTAGCATTTCCCCAGCCTCCGTTTCAAATCGGTGACGGCTGCGAGTGCGATCGGCAGCAGTCATGGGCAAAATAAAGCCGATCGCAGCATCAGGATTTGCAGGCAAATGTGTTGTGAAAGTTAGCATCTTTCTATTCTATTTCCGATCCTGATTCACTTCGCGCCTATTTTTAATGAATATATTGTTTATAGCGGTTTTCACTTGAATAGGTAATGAGTAATTGGCTATTAGTTATGGGAACCAACCAATAACCAATAACCAATCACTACTGCCTAATGGCTACTGCATACTACCTACCGCCTACCGCCTACTGACTAACCTATTATTGATTCCCAGTTTGTTGCAGTCGCAGCAACTCGGCTTGTATTCGCTGTTTTAACGCCGGATTAGCTTGCAGAGACTGAGTGATTTGGTTGAAGCGAGCAAGTGTCAAGCCATTGCTTTTGATAGTTTTTTTAGCTTGCTCGCAGTAATTTACTGCGATACCACGAATGTTTCTAGACAGCCCGTTGATTGCGCTTTCTTTGCAAAAACCACTCCCGGCACGGAGCCACCTATTCCTTTAATTTCGTTAGAGGCTTCCAGGCGTCTGGGTTCTATTGCCAAGACAGAGCGAGCATAGTTAGTAATCTCCTGAGCGCTAATCTCTTGGGCTTGAGCCTGGGCTTGAGCTCCGAAAACGAGGGTTGTGGAATGTGCAGACAAACCGGGAGCCCATCCGTTAGCCAACGCTGCTGCGGAAATGACGCCTGCTAGCAGGGATTGCCGCAGTATCCGGTTGAGTCGAAATTTAGAGGTGTTAAGTAAGGTGTTCATGGTCGTCGGTGATTGCTTGCGTGTAGATAAAAATGGCACAGCGCACAGAGGCTCAATCTTTGAGAATAATGTAAAGGCAAAAAAGTTCCTGCCGGGTAGAAAATCTTGAATTCAAGCAGAAGCGTTTGCTCCTTCTCTATGGCGATCGAACTTTCAGCAAATGTGACTCTTCAAAGGCGATATATCTAAGCAGTCCTCCGAAAGCTGAAGGAACTTATGCCTTTGGATGACTCTTCGCACCTTGGGTCATCGATCAACATTACCTAGATGACTGTGCACTTAATAATTTTTCCATTATTATATATCCTAACATCTTTTGGCTGTTGAGAAAACCCCTAATTTCAAAGATGATTTTAATTACAGACAATTCCCGAATTGCCTCTACAAATAAATCTCAAATTGGAAATCTTAAATAAATCTAAAACTACTTGACAAATTACTGGAATAAATGTGCGATCGCTGCAAGTCAAGGTCAAATTTAGTAGCAATCGCACTCATCAATTTGAGTAACGGTAGGTCTTTAAATTTTAAGACGATCGACTTTCGAGAGCGCCCGGAACTGTATCGAGTGGGGAAAGGAGAACAGGGAGTGCTGTTGGTGGAACCCTACAAAGGAGAAATCTTGCCTTTTTGGAGATTTAAAACTCCAGAAATTGCTAGGGAGTCCAGCAGCAAAATTTATAAAACAAGGACGGAAAGCGGAAAACTCATCAGCTTTAGCTATGAGATGTAAGCGACACGAGCGGTTTTAACCGCCGTCAATCTTTCTTGAATCTTAACATTTTTAGCGGTGTAAAAAGGGCTTTCGCCCTTATACTTAAGATGA
>JAAUPI010000244.1 GCA_012035135.1 Microcoleus sp. CSU_2_2 | reverse complement strand
CATTGCCATGACACAAAGACTACAACAGACGGGTCAATGCACTCAAAAGAAAGTGCCAAAAAACCTTAGCTAGTCTAGCCAGTCTTGAATCGTATCCATAACAAGGATAGAGTTATCGAGGAGCCGTGTGAGGCGAAAGTCTCATGCACGGTTCTGAAGGAGAGGTAGAGGTGGCAACGCCTCTATCGACTCTAACAGTCGCGCTCGTTTCCCGCATCCCGTATTAATTTTTATGAAATCGAAGGGCGTACTCTTACTCAGCAATGGCCACGGCGAAGACGCGATTAACTGTCAAATTTTCTCGGCTTTGAGAGCAGCTTGCTCGGATGTTGATATGGCGGCGATGCCGATTGTAGGTGATGGGGCTGCTTATACGCGATCGGGCGCACCAATTATTGGACCAACAACTAAAATGCCATCGGGCGGCGTTTTTTATATGAATCCCTTATTTTTGCTAAAAGATATTGGGGCGGGACTCATTGCTTTAACTTGGCAACAATTACAGGCGGTGAGTCGGCATTCGCGTCATTGCGATTTAGTGATGGCAACTGGGGATATTGTTGCAGCCGCGATCGCCCATTCAACTTGTCGCCCCTATATAATTTTTCTATCGGCTCATTCTAGTTATTATGAAGGTCGAGTGAATTTAGGTTTGATCTTGTGGCAATTACTTTCCTCACCTCAATGTCTGGCAGTTTTTACGAGAGATGCTTTGACTGCCACTCACTTAAATCAACAGGGTTTAAAGAAAGCTGAGTTTGTGGGAAGTCCTGTGATGGACAACCTCAATTCTACTGGAAAAGATTTGCAATTAATGCCTGGAGTTCGGACGATCGCCCTTTTACCCGGTTCTCGCCTCCCGGAAGCCAGCAACAATCTTGTTTTGCTGCTGCAATTGGTTAAAGAAGTTGCTGCCATTGCTTCCCAACCCGTACAGTTTCTAGCTGCTTTAGTGCCGAGTTTAATGCTAGAATTAGAGGATATTGCAGCGCGTTCGGGCTGGCTGCACCGAGGGGGAAAGTTAATTTTTCCGGCAATCAAATCGTCTGTTAACGGTCGAGAATTAGCCCTTGAGGTAATTTGCTATGCTGATGCTTTTGCGGATATTTTGCAGCAGTCTAGTTTAGTAATCGGCATGACTGGAACTGCGGTAGAACAAGCTGTCGGGTTGGGGAAACCTGTAATTTCAGTACCGGGAAACGGGCCGTCATTTACCTATAGATTTGCTGAGGCTCAAAATAGACTTTTAGGCAATTCTGTAAGAGTTATCGGTACAAAACCCGCTAATTTAGATCTGATTCAACAAGCTGCTTTAGCGATCGATCGCACTTTGCAAGACAAAAAATATTTAGAAACTTGCGTTAACAATGGCTTAGAAAGAATGGGTCGATCGGGTGGCAGCAGCAAAATTGCCGATCGCTTAGCAAAATACCTTTTTAAACAGTTGACAGTTGACTGTTGACAGTTGACAGCGAGGTTTTATATCGTTTTCGGTAGCAGAGGTTGTGTATATTTGTAGTAAGGGTTCTCGCATTCGGGCGACAATTTCTGCAATAAATGTCAGGCTTAGTATCCGTTGGCGCAGCCTGCCGCCGGCATATGCTTCCCCCTATCCTTACCTGCTAACTTCAGTTAGGGCAGGGATGAGATTCTCGCATTTGCGTCCAAGGTTGTTGAGGATTCCAAACGCCTAAACCTTCCTTTTTCGCAGCAGCTTCAGCATTTAAATAGGCAGTGCGATCGCTCGAACAATTCTGATTTAAATACTTACAGTAATTCACTGCGTGACCTTCCCGAACCATTTGCAAATTCACTGAGCGATTAGCTGTGAATATCTCCGCGACAATCCGATTATAATTCGTATCTCCCGTATCCCTAATTGTAACTGATGTTCCCACGGGCAGCAACTGTTCAATCCGATTTTTAGCATTTTCAAATAAAGGATTTTGTCCCCTTTCTGGTGTATCAATGCAGGCAAGACGAACTCGACAAATTTGCTGATTTCCTTTCCACGGTACTCGACATTTCACCATCTCGATATCGACGGTATCCCCATCTGTGATATTGAATAACTTTGCCTGCTGTAATGGGCTAGAAGCTAAGCGTCTTTGTGCTAAAGTTGGGTAGGCTACTCCAAAAACAAACATCGCAAGTATTAGGTATGCGATCGCGCTGAAAATTTTCCTTCTGACTTTCATCATTTGCATCCCGGTCGTTACTCATTAATTTTTATGTTACTATAAAATTTAGCGATCGCTTGTTTCCTCTCTCTTTTGATGTCAAGATAATTTGCCGATATCAATTATTTCAACAACTCAGAAACAGTCTTAAATGCGTAACCTTTTGACTGCAAAGTCTTGACGATCGTCTCCGTTGCTGCTACCGTTTTTGATCGATCGCCTCCGCCATCGTGCATCACCACAATCGAACCCGATCGTACATTATCAATCACCCGATTTGCGATATCCTCAGCCGTATGTGTTGACTCATAATCTTGCGAATCCACATCCCACATAATCAATTTCTTGTGCATTTGAGACAACAAATAAGACAAAACTACAAATCTCCTGCCCCAAGGAGGCCGAAAACTAATACTATCTTGCTTAACGCCCAATTCTTTCAAAAGTTTGTCCGTTTTTTCAATTTCAGATACGAGAAAATCGTTAGGTTTAAACATCATATCCTTGTGAGAATAAGAATGATTTGCCAACTCATCTCCCCTCGTAATAATCATGGGTACGATTTCGGGATGTTTCTCAATATTGCGACCGATTTCAAAGAAAGTCGCTTTAACTCCGTATCGGTCTAAAATATCTAAAAGCTGATTTGTATAAGGAGGATAGGGGCCATCATCGTAGGTGAGAGCAACTACTTTTTCTGGAGTATCGGCGCGGTTAATTCCGAAAAAATTGTAGATTTTAGTAACTTTAATGAATAGCGTTGCTGCGAAAAATAACGCTACGGTGAACAGCAGAAACTTTTTTAAATTTTTACCGATTCTCATAGTTGCACGCACTCGATCGAGATTAAAAGCGATCGAGACTTACGCACTCCGCCAAAGAAACCGGGTTTTTGGCGGTTTCTGCGGACTTTAACGAAGTATTCTCAAAAAAACCCGGTTTTTGACTACCCGTGCGTAAGTCCGATCGATGTCAGATTATAGCACGATCGCGGACAGATTAGCCTTGACATTCTCTGAAGACAAATATTATACTCGCCTTTAAGATGATCTAATCATAATTTGAGTTTTATGAAGATCCTTTGCAAGCAAACCAATACTTTTTTTACGAGAAGTATGTGGGTGAAGCAGAATCAACTCATCACTTAGAGGCACAATACACCTTAAACTGTTTTTGCATAATAAATCATGTTGAAAAAAAACCGCTGACAATACTACTGTCAGCGGCGGGTTGTGTTGAGGTCAAACTTTAGAATATTGTAATTAACAGAGGCGAGAAGAGCGATCGCGCTTTTGAAGAGAACTGTATCGAGATAGAAACGCGATCGTAAATTCAAACCTCTCATTCGATTTTAGATTTTCGATTGCCGATTTTAGATCGTCCCTCTAAATTATTTTCTCTCCCCATGTTCGATTGTTCTAGATCGGTGATGGCTGCTTATTCTTCTCGATCGACCAAGCTAGCTTTTTCAACATAGTTAATAGACATGGTAGATTCCTCCTGAAGATTTGTTGTGCTTAATTTGGCATGATTCAACTATGCTTCAACTACTAAAGTAATGTTTTCGAGTCTCACGACGCGAACAACTTCACCGGGTTGCAAAGTTATTTCTCGCACGCACTTGGCAGGCCACCAACTGCTTTGGAATCGGACGCGGCCGGGCTGGTTAAGTCGAATTTCTTCTTCAACGATAGCTTTTTCTAATTCGCTAACAGTCATGATTCCTTGCTCCTATTTATAAATTTGCCTGCACTTGGGGATGCTATAATCTAATAGCTTGACTCGCTAACGAGGCTTCAACTATCAAAGTAATATTCTCAATTCCGACTACATGAACTACGTCACCGGGTTGAAAAGTCATCTCTCGATCGCACTTGGCAGGCCACCAACTATTTTGGAAACGGACGCGACCGGACTCATTAGGTCGAATTTCTTCATCAACGATCGCTTTTTCTGCATGGCTAAAGGTCATAAGTGTTTGCTCCCGATTGTATGTTTCCCTGAACTTATGGCTGTAAAAAACTGATAGCCAGAGTGCCGATGCCATGGATTACAAACTATGCATCAACTATCAAAGTAATATTGTCTATTCCAATTACTTGAACTAATTCACCGCGTTGAAAAGTCATCTCTCGATTGCACCTGGCAGGCCACCAACTATTTTGGAAACGAACCCGACCGGACTCGTTAGGTCGAATTTCTTCTTCAACAATCGCTTTTTCCGAATTATTAAAAGTCATGGTTTCTGTATCCTGAACCGGGACTTGCTTTAACTTTTTCAGAGTAATGTTGTCCATTCCGACTACGCGAGCCATGCCACTGATTTGAAAAGTGATGTCTCGATCGCATCTTGCAGATCCCTCAGTGCTTAGGAAACTGAAGTTACCGTATTCTTGAGGGCAAATTGCTTCATTACAGATTGTTTTTTCCAAATGTTTGACAGTCATGATTGCATATTCCTGAGGGTAGATTGGCCTTGACTTTTAGTTAGATACGAGATAGTTAATAGCTCGAATCCTTACCTCTATTCATGTCAAGCTACGCTGCTACAATCAGAGTAATATTGTCAATTCCGATTACGCGAACCACATCACCGGGTTTAAAAGTCATGTCTCGATCGCATCTTGCCGGCCACCAACTGCTTTGAAAACGGACGCGGCCACATTCTTGAGGACGAATGATTTCATCAACGATCGCTTGTTCAACATTGTTAATAGACATAGCTGCTTGCTCCTGAATCTAAACTCGACTTGACTTGACTAGTGTGTGGATGAGAAGCTTGTCGCTCAACTTCTCCTTCACACTCAACAGTCTCACACGTCAAGCTCGGTCATGTCAGTCGGCAAAAGTCTATATAAGTCGGTAGTTTGAGGATATAAGCGAGTCGGAAAAAGTCTGTTAGAGTGGTTTCAGATGGGTAACGCTAAAGCTGGTGACTCAATGGAAGCGGATCAAGCACTGGATTTTACAAACTCGTTACTTGTGGCTCGAAACCTGAAAACTCTCGACAACCTTGACAGCGCGATCTTTCGCGAAGCTTGGCAAGGGGCGCAAGGCAGGACGTACCAACAGGTCGCAGATAGTGAAGGATATGGAGTAGGGACTGTTAAAGACGCTGCCTCAAACTTGTGGAAGCGCCTTTCAGCCTTGTTTGGAGAAGCAGAAAAAGTCAAGAGAGACAATCTTCAGGCGGTTGTAGAGCGCTTTTGGCGCAGCTACTCGAAACTAGAACCGCTTTCGGGACAAATTGTTCCGACTAAAGTGCCTCTGGGCCCTGATTCGGAGTTAGAGATAGAGAACCCCAACTTTTTAGGCAGGGAAGGGGCTATCGAAGATCTCAATACTCTCGTCGGGCAAGGTGCAAAAGTGATTGTCATCCAAAGTGCCGGCGGTATGGGCAAAACGACTTTGGCCAGACAGTATCTCAACTCTCAAGGGTTTGACAAAACCATCGAACTATTGATGGCAAAAAAGACAGAGAATATCACCGCATTGGAGAGTGCGATCGAAGAATGGCTAAAGCAAGATTTTCAAGAAGAACCGGGACCCGACTTTGGGGTGACGCTGGGACGGTTCAAGCGACAACTCCAGACTGGCAAAGTCGGAGTATTGATTGATAATTTGGAAGCTGCCCTCGACGGACAAGGTAAGTTTATTGAACCGCACCGACTTTATGTCGAATTGTTGCGAGTTTTGGCCGACGCCACGGTGCAGTCGGTAACTTTGATTACCAGTCGCGATCGACTTTGCGATTCAGATGTCACCGTCGAACACTACCTGCTTCCAGGATTAGATGTTGAAGTTTGGTGGCAATTCTTTAGTGGCCGCAACATCAATATAGATGATGTTGCCCTCAATGAAATGCACAAAGTTTACGGTGGCAATGCCAAAGCAATGGGAATTATTTGCGGCACGATCCGAGAAGATTTTGAGGGAGACATGGCCGCCTACTGGCTGGAAAACGGCGACGATCCGCTGGTGGAAACCGACTTAAATAATTTGGTGACGAGTCAATTTAACCGTCTGCAAGAACTCGATCCAGAAGCCTATAGACTCCTCTGTCGCTTGGGATGCTATCGCTATCAAGATGTGCCAACAGTCTCAACTGATGGACTTTTGTGTTTGCTGTGGGATGTGCCGGAAGCTCAACGCCGACAAATCATTAAATCCCTTTTGCACAGGTCTTTAGTAGAGTCTCAGAAGGGCGAATACTGGCTGAATCCAGCAATTCGGCAAGAATCAGTCGATCGGCTGTCACCTCAAGACTGGGAGATGGCTCATCGCAAAGCAGCCGATTTTTGGACGGACAGTGTTGAAAGTATTGAGACTGTAGAAGATGCTCTGAAAGCTTTTGAAGCTTACTATCATTATGTGGCAATTAGTTGTTTCGATCTGGCTGCTAGCGTCATTCTCAAAAAAATAAATATTCAGTTTGCTAAAGATTATCGCCTCGGCAGAGCACTGTATAAATTAGGTTTTTTACAGTCAATAATCTCGGCAACTACTCGCATTGTAAATAATGTGACTTCTGACTATTATTTGAGCGGATTGTACAGTATTTTAGGCGTTTCTTACCGGATATTAGGTGATATCAATCAAGCTATAGAGTGTCACAAAATATCTGAAATTAAGTCAATTAAATGTCTGCAAAATATAGCTAAAAGTAGCGAGGAAGAAAAAGGAAAACAAGCTAATCTGGAATTTTGGAAGGTTAATGCTGCGATTAATATAGGTTTTTGTAAAATAGAACTACGGGAACTAGAAGCAGCTATGGAGATATTTGTCAAGCTGAAAAGTTTGAGGCAGGAAGTCGGGATTAATGGTTATTCGATCGATGTTGGGTTAGCTTTTCTCAACTCCTGTGTCGGAGTCAAAAAAGAAGCTGCTGCGATCGTCAAAAAACTTGACGCCGATTTGGAAAATAGTCAGTTGGTGGGTACGGGATATAAGTTAGTGTTTCTCGCTGCAACTTACAAAAACCTAGGAGATAGCGATAAAGCTTTGAGCCTGTACCGCCAAGCGATCGCCCAAGCCGACCAAAACCAGTACAGTACCATCAAAGCCAAAGCTCTCAACGGTATCGCCGAACTGTACCGAGAACAGGGAGAATTTGACGCAGCGCTGTTGCACCATGCAGAGGCAATAGACATACTCGATCGAGTCAGCGCCAAACTAGACCGAGCTGAAGCTTACTATCAACTAGCACTAACAGAAAAAACACTCGGTGAAACTGAGAAAAGCCAAGAAAATTTCGATCGAGCAATTAAACTGTTCGGTGACATGGAAGCAATCAAACAAGTAGAAAAAGTGGAACTAGCAATGACCAAAAACAAAGAAAAAATAGTTAATTTATCGTGACAATACGTAAAATATCGGGACTTAGCTATTGTCCGATGAATTCCCGCGATCGAAGAGGTTTGTAGTAAGGACTAAAGAGTTCTAAATATCCCTTTAGGACTTACGCACGGGTGGCCATCAACCGGGTTTTTGGAGAAAATTATTCGCTGGAACTACGAGATTCGGCCCTATTCCCGGTTTCTTTGATATTGCTGCGTAAGTCCTAATAAACAGCTAATTTTGCTATAGGTGTAATACCAAATCCAGGTTACTTACCCCTTTTATAATCTCGTAAATGTAGTAAATGTAGGGTGCGTCGCTACGAACAACTCTCGTTGCTATTGGCAGATCTCATAGCGACGCACCATACCAATTATAACGGGGATGGGAAAC
>JAAUPI010000243.1 GCA_012035135.1 Microcoleus sp. CSU_2_2 | reverse complement strand
AAAGTCTGGTATTTAATACTCACAAAAAGGTACGCGGGGACTTCGCGAAACCAAGGGCATTGACCCTTAGACGCTTGAGGAGCTTGTTGAAAGACAAGGATAGCAGCCTACCATTTTTGGCAACAGGATTGCGCCCAGGAACCCTAGTAATAGGGATATTAAGACCGCAACGTCTTAAGAATCTCAGTGTCTTTAGACCTGAGAGTGTCAACAGAAATATGGGTTCCTTAATTAAGGTTAATTGGACATGATATGACGCTATCCAAAATGCAAGCAGGGCATACAATACACGCCCTGCTTTTAATTTCTGTGCTTCTAAACCGCTGTTTGCCTAGTTCACAGCCACCGCCAGATTGAGTTCTGGATCTTGGAACAAAGGAGTGCTCAGATAGCGTTCGCCAAAACTAGGCTGAATCATCACAATCAATTTTCCGACATTTTCGGGACGCTTGCCGATCGTCAAAGCAGCACACAATGCCGCACCGCTAGAAATGCCCGATAAAAGTCCTTCTTCCCTGGCCAAGCGGCGCCCGTAGGCAATCGCCTCGTCATCTGTAACAATTATAATCTCGTCGATCGCGTCAACATTCAGCACCGGGGGTACAAAGCCAGCACCAATACCTTGAATTTTGTGAGGCCCGGGCTTGCCACCGGAAAGTACCTGACTGTTAGCAGGCTCAACTGCGATCGCCTTAAATCCAGGTTTCCGGGACTTCAACACCTCCGCCACACCCGTAATCGTGCCACCAGTACCCACCCCAGAAATCAGGAAATCCACCTCACCATCTGTATCTTCCCAAATTTCCTCAGCGGTTGTTTGCCTATGAACCTGCGGGTTAGCGGGATTCCGAAACTGCTGTAACATATACGCATTCGGCGTTTTGTCAACAATCTCTTGAGCGCGGCGAATGCAGCCGCTCATGCCCTCAATTCCCGGTGTCAGTTCCAGTTGGGCCCCGTAAGCGCGCAACATCGATCGACGTTCCGTACTCATCGTATCCGGCATAGTCAAAATCAATTGGTAGCCCTTAGCCGCCGCCACCATTGCCAAAGCAATTCCGGTATTACCGGAAGTTGGTTCCACTAAAACCGTTTTTCCCGGACTAATCAGTCCTTCTTGCTCGGCTGCATTTACCATATTCACGCCGATGCGGTCTTTCACCGATGCTGCCGGATTCATGCCTTCGAGTTTTACCACAATCCGGGCCACGCAGCCTTCGTCTTGGGGAATGCGGTTGAGTTGCACCAGGGGCGTCCGGCCCACCAATTCTGTAATATCGCGAGCAATGCGCATAATTTTTGTCAGTTTGTGGTTGAAAGTAAATTGTTACTTGCTAATTGCCAATAAATTACAATACTAATAGTTAATCGCTTCCTATATTGTCCGATCGCAATTAACAATTAATTAGATGTAATACATGATATCTAGCTGCCGCCTGCCATTGCGTTTTTCGCACAGATCCTGTAGCGTATATTTTTGCAAAACAGAGTTGGCAATTGAGCGCGCTTCTTGCCAAACTTCCCAAATCACAGCACTTTCTACGGTTTGGGCTGGCGAGTCTTTTTCAGATCTATCGAACTCAGAGCCTTCAAGGCAGTTGAGAACTTCTAGGAGTGTAATTTTCCACGGTTCCTTCGCCAAGATATAACCTCCCTTGGCTCCTCGCTGGCTGCGAATCAATCCGCAGCGTCTCATGGTAGCCAGCAACTGTTCTAAATATCGATCGGGAATATTTTGCTGAGCAGCTATCTGACGAATTTGCAGAGGCTCACCTTCATCATAGCAATCGGCAAGCTCCAGCAAAGCCAAGATTGCGTATTCGCTTTTACATGAGAGTTCTACCATAATTGCACTTTCAAATAACAGTATTCTCAGCTCTCAAGTCAGATTTGAAAATTATTCTCTATTTTGAGTTCAAAATTTTCACTCCTAACTCTCTTATTATACCCCGGTTTCCCACTAGGGTTTATCAACTTCCACAATTCAGATCGTGTATAGCAGTTGACAGTTGACAGTTGACAGTTACCCGAATCAAACCAAGGACTTTAGTCCTTAGTTGCCCAAATCTGTAATCAAGAACTAAAGTCCTTACTACTGCAAACATAAAAAAGCCCTGCGACGAGCAGGGCTAACTTTGGAATCTAGAATTGTTAGCAGAGACGGTATTACCCACCCTGCCTTCTAGAAAGCACTTCTAGAACGTGAAAGTAGTTCTGAGAGTACCGATAATAATGTCATCATTTTGCTCATCCTGATTGGGGTTGGTAATCCAAATTACACCAGGAGTAAGAGAAATGTTATCGGTGAGCTTGAACTTGTAGAAACCTTCAACGTGCCACGAGGTATCGTTTCTGAAGCTCCGCAAATTGCTCGCAGCCTCAAGTTTATCCAAGTAAGGCTCGCGACCTACTACAACGCCAAGCAAGTTACCTTCTTTCCCTAAATCGGGTAAAGCCAAGGTGACAGCGTAGTTCCAAATTCTTGCATCGCCGATACCGAGAATGCGAGCATTGGTTAAACCCGCCCAGCCACCAATGATAAACCTCGGGCTGAGTCGGAACGAAGCCTGAGCGCCGTAGGAGTTGCTCACAACTTTGCGAGCACGGAAGCGGGTGCCGTCACCGAACTCAAAGCCTTCGCTCAAACCGTTGATGGAATTAGCCACGCCGGTACCTGTGAAACCGCCGAGACTGTCGGGCCCGTTCCCCAAGCCGTTGTCAAATCCGAAGTTGCCTCTGCTAAAGTAACCGTGGTTATAGTTCAAAGCAATTTGCAAGTTGCGTCCGGGGGTAAAAGTCAACTGCCCCATCGCTGCGTAGTCGCCGTTGAACAAGCCCGCGCCCTTGCTAGGATTGGCTGGATTTGATGCCAAGTAGCCGAAGGAAAGAGAAGTCGGGCCGAACACGCCACCCAGTAATCCCCTGCCGCCGAAAGCGTAGTCAAAGCCGATACCTGCACCGCCACCTAAGCGATAAATCGGGTTCCGCTGTCCAAAGGCGCTCAATGACCCGTTGCCACCGTCAAAGTCTTCAAAGTAAGGATTAACAGTCGGGATGATGTCGTCCCAAACGCCAGCGTTGGCTGCAATCGTAACGTTAGTCCGCGCGCTGAGGGGGAACTTGTACAGCAAGGTGTCCAGCGCAAAAACGTTGTCGGTTCTGCCGACTACATTCCACGTTTGAGTGCCTTCGCTGGTTGCCCCAAAGTTGAAGTTTCGACCGTTGCCGACCTGAAGCCTGGTCAGCAGCAAGTCTCTGCCGGTGAAGCTAGTGTTTAAATTGAGACGAACCCGCTGTTGAAAGACAGCTTCATTGTTGTTGCTGCCGATTCTTCTGCCGTCTCTGCCAAAAACGCTAGTGTCGCCACTAAAGTCGTCGCTGAGGGCGAAAATGGCTTCCCCAGTTAGCTTGGTAGTAGTGGAGAATTGGTTGGCTTCGAGTTCGGAGGTGCGAGCTTCGAGGGCATCGACTCTTCCGCGCAAGGTGGCTAGTTCGGCTGCAAACTCTTCTTGGAGCCGTTGGAGGGCTGCCAAGTCTTCTTTGGTGGCTAAGTTGTTAGTGCCAGCTTTAATTAGCTCATTCACCTTATCCAAGCAAGCATTTAAACCGGCGGCAAATTCGTAGCGAGTCATTGCCCGATTGCCACGGTAAGTGCCGTCGGGATACCCGGCAATACAGCCGTAGCGCTCGACTAAGGATTGCAGTGCTTGGAATGCCCAGTCTGTGGGCTGCACGTCGGAAAGTTGAGAAACTGAGGTAACTTGACCTTGAGTTTCACCACCGGCTGCACCTTCAGTGCTGTACTGGTTGAGCTGCTCTAATGTAGCGCCTGGGTTCTGAGTTGCTGGTGTGGCGGTTTGGGCCAAGGCTTCAGCAGGTTTGGGCAAATCTTGTTGTGCCGATTGTGCGGCTGCTGGGGCGGTCGTTTCTAGTTGAACGGCACCGATGTGCTCGCTTTGAGCTGCCGGAATTGAAGTTTCTAGTTGAACGGCACCGATGTGCTCGCTTTGAGCTGCCGGAATTGAAGTTTCTGGTTGAGCGGCGCTGATTTGCTCGCTTTGAGCTGTAGCAGCCAGGGCAGAAGTTTCTGTTGGCTGAGCGACTGTTGGCTCAACTGCGGCTAAAGATTCACTTGCGGGTTCTGATACCGCTTGTGGGTTTGCCACTTCTGGGGCTGTGTTGGCTGCGATCGCATTTTCAGTTGCAGCAATTTCTGCTGTAGCTGCACTCACTGGCTGAGTTTCGCTGCCAGCTACTTTGGCAATTTTTTCGATTTTCTCGGCTGTCTTGGTTTCGGTAACAGCAGCTAAAGTATTGAGCTTCGCTTCTGAGTTTTCAGCGGTTTCAGCGGTTTCAGTTCTTGCAGTTTGAGGCCCGATAGCATCAACAGCGGACTGAGTGTCTGCTGCGATCGCGCTTGAAGAAACTACCAGGGTAGCTCCCAAGACTGCTGGACTGATTAGCAGATAACTCCACAAAAATTTTGACATAGTTCTCTCTCTCCTCACACCGATTGCAAAACAACTTTTCCAGTATTCTCTGTGGTCATTAGTTGTCACACTATCATACTTTGATACTCCCGGTGGCTTCAGACACGGGGATTCTTGAATGAATCCGAAAACTCAAGGAAGGCGTTATCAAAGCACCTCTATTCGCTCAAAACAACTACCAGTACCAAAGGTATTGCAATTGCGCTTACTTTTAAATTGTGTTTGCTTTCAGAGTCCATCACTTTTGCCAGATAGGTACGCTCCACACTCTGCCGTTACTTGTCAGTTATACAGGCTTACTACTTATTAGTAGTGGGGGCTGCGCGCTGTGCCGGGATTTCTCCGATACTAGAGTGTTTCAACACGTAGATAGTTGTTCTTACTTACAATCTAACTATAACAAACCTTTGGATCAATTGTGTAAAATATGGAAGGCGGCGGTCCACAGGGTGATCGACCGATACTTTTTTGCTAACGTTTTTACTTTCATAGTTACTTTTTAGCACGGCCCGCCAGAATCGTCTAGGCTGATTCGACTTTAGCATCGAAGCTATGTCCGAGGACGCTGAAGACTTGGCGATGTTCAAACAATTCTAACAAATCGGCATTGATTTTATTGTGAGCTGCTTCTTGTCGCAAAATTTTCATGGCGGCATCTGTGCGTAGAGCTCGTTTGTAAGGTCGATCGCCTGCTGTTAGGGCGTCGTAAATATCTGCGATCGTCATCAGTTGAGCTTGAATTGGAATTTCTGACTGTTTTAGACCTCGCGGGTAGCCCGTGCCGTCGAGTTTTTCGTGATGCCCGTAGGCGATCCCCGGCACGTTTTTGAGATCTTTTGTCCAAGGAATTTGGCTGAGAAACTCGTAGGTGTGGGTGACATGAGATTCTATGGCCGATCTTTCTTCCGGTGTCAGGTTGCCCCTCTGCACCATCAATTGCACCATCTCGTCTGCGGTTAGCAGCGGTTTAATTGCGCCGTCTATATCTCTGTAAGTTTGCCGAGAAAGTTCTCGCAGTTGAGCTAGGGGTTCTTCTGCCAAAATGTGAGGCTCGTTTGCCTCGATCAGCACTTCCCAGTAGTCTGCCAATCTGGTTTTTACCTCTGCTAGCCTAGTGTCTAGCTGTTCTATTTGCTGGCAGTGAGAACACTCGGGCCCTTCATCCTGGTGTTTTCGGTAGGCGGAATGCTCCAGTAAGTATTGATATTTAGATTGGATGCATTCCATTTCCATCGTCCGCTGAGCCAAGGCAAAGCGGTGGCGGATGATTTCTAGCTGTGCGGGGTAGAGCTTTTTCTGCTTCGTCAAAACTGCTTCTGGTACTCCGATTTTGCCAAAATCATGTAGCAGGGCGGCGTAGCGAATTTCTTGAACTTGGCGGTTGTTAAAGTAAACAGGGCGCAACCATCCGGTGTTGACGGAGTTTACTTCTTCTGATAGGCGAACTGTCAAGGCTGCTACTCGCTCTGAGTGTCCGTAGGTACAGGGGTCTCTGGCTTCTATGACTTGTACCGAGGCTTTGACAAAGCCCTCGAACAGGTGTTCTATGCTTTCTTGGAGTTGATTTCGTTCGATCGAGATTGCTGCTTGAGAGGCGAGCGAGCGAACAATCCTTTCTTCCCACTCCGAATATTGTTGCGTCGATTCCCAGGCATTCTCAGCCGTCAGCACTGTCTCTGCCTTAGTTTTGCGATTGATCAGTTGCAGTACACCGATTGTTTCCCCCTGTCGGTTTTGCATCGGCAGCACCATCACAGAACAAGTTCGGTAATTAATGTCCCTGTCAAAACTGGTATCTAACTGATATGGCACTCCCGGTGGCAAGTCGTAAGCATCCGACAGGTTCAAACTTTGACCTGTAATTGCCACGTATCCCGCCAAGCTTTTGTCTGTCAGCGGCAGGGCAAACTCCTTAAACGATAGTCTTGGTTGAGAACCGTTTTGGGCTACCTTGAACAGCAATTTAGATTTCTTGTCGCTGTGATCTACTAAATAAACGCTGCCTGCATCGCTGTAGGTGATTTCTCTACTTTTGGATAAAATTAAATTTAACAAACCACCCAAATCTTGGGCGCTCGACAGAGCAGCGCCAATATCCAAAAGCTTTTCTATCAGATCAGTTCTTTCAGCAGACTCGTTCAAGAACTCTGGCTTTTCAAATACGATCATGGTCGGAGAAAGGCGAATAGCCTTTTATACATGGGACTTTTTGCATCTCGACTTTCTCACACCCAATTCTAACCCAGAGTCGATTTTTTATTGGCGAGCTTTCCACGAGGAGGGACTGTCACTAGATGCAGTAGCTGGCAAGCCAGCAAGCAGGAATGCTCTTAATCTAGCGCAGAAATCGCTTGGGCTAGTATAAAGTCTTTCTCAGTTAAGCCTCCTGCATCGTGGGTTGTCAAGTTAACTGTTACTTTGTTATAGGAGATTCTTATATCTGGGTGATGTCCTGCTGCCTCTGAAGGTTCGACCAACTTATTTACAAAGGCGATCGCTTCTATAAAATCTTTAAATTTCCTGGTACAAAGTAATTGTGTGTCTTCAACTGTCCAGCCTGACAATTGAGTAGCGCGCTTTTGAATTTCAGTATCGCTCAGTAGTGAAGCCATAATTTTTGTATTTTGGGATGCACCAACGGGATATTAACTGCCAGCCGATCGAGAATCTTACCAAAAACTATCCGCTCTCACCAATAGCGTTATCGATCGAGTTTTCATACTCAAACTTTAACACTATTAGGGGTGAGAGCGGTCTAGCGGGTCTTCAGATTAGAACCTGACTGCCGGGAGGTTCCCTAGCTCAGCCTGGTTTCCGAGGAAAGTCGCTTCCTATGGGGAACGACGGCTGACTGCTAGTGAGCAGCCCCGGCGCACAGCCGGTAGTTTCCAATCTGATGACCCATGCGTTTACTACTTTCTATCATGAGCATCACCTCCACGTTTTGCTAAATGGCTTAATATTTGAACGCACCTCGTCTTAATCTGAGATTAAGTATGAGGATTTGTGTGCTACCGTAGCAGCATTACCAGAAGAACTTGCGTTCTGAGTTTCATTCCAGTATCCACAATCATTACAATAACACAACTAATCTGAAGTGGGGGGATGCTGGTTGAAAATTTTTCAAAATATCGGCAAATTACTGCCACTGGAATGTTTGCTATCGATTCTAACCGGACTTGAATAAAAAGCACCCGCCGATCGGCGGATGCTTTTTAAATATTCAGGGTAAAGCCTAAACGGCATGATTTTACCCTTCTAAAATGTTGCAATTTTTCAGCTTTCGCGATGCTTACAGAGCATTACCACGAGGCAGAACTTCTTCAGGGAAGATAAAGTTTTCGTGAGGTTGGTCAGTAGGAGCCATCCAAGCACGAATACCTTCATTGAGCAGAATATTCTTAGTGTAGAACGTTTCAAACTCAGGAT
>JAAUPI010000242.1 GCA_012035135.1 Microcoleus sp. CSU_2_2 | reverse complement strand
CGGGGAAACAAGCTCCCCCAAGGGAAACGAACCCCCGAACGGGGCCAAGGAAACGAAGCCCCCCCAAGGGGAAAAGGAACCCCCCAAGGGGGCAAGGAAAGAACCCCCCCCAAGGGGGGAAGAAGAACCCCCTACCCCCCTCAAGGGGGGAAGAAGAACCCCCCTCTACCCCCCCCTTGGGGGGAAGAAGGAAGCAAGAGGAAGTTAAATTCTCGGATTCTCCTCTATTTCTTTTGGCTAACCATCAAAGGGAGACACCGGAAATAGCAGCGGGCACACTTGAGAAAGCACTCGATCGATTGCAGCGCCCGCTAGATTTGTGGTTAGTCAATTTCCGCGCACCAGTAAATCTAGAAACACAAAAATGTCAAGCTGGATCTCGTAATTTGCCATCGGTGGACGGTTATGAATATCAAGTTTATCACTGTTCTTAAATCTGCGATCGTCGCCAAGTATCTGACTTTTGACTGCTGATACTAAATCCGGGTTACTTATCCCCTCTATGAGGGAGAAGACGTAGGGTGCGTCGCTACGAATAATTCTTGCCATTAGCCGAGATTCAACGAGCGACGCACCCTACATAATAGAGTCTGTGCGTAAGTCCTGAGCTTCTTAGATCGACCCTTAGATGTAGGTTATAAGAGTAGGATCGACATTAATTCTCAGAACAATTTCTGCATTGTTGATCTTGGGAGTTTTCAGTTCAAAGAAATTTCCTTTATCTTGAACCTCAACGAAATCGCTAGCGCTAGATACACCAAAAGCACTCAAATCAAGCAAGTCTATACCCACTTCGTAGTCTACTACAGTCAGAGTATAGCCAATCTCATCCTTGTTCGTAGCGATGAAAGTATCTATCTCTCCATCTGGTACTATTAAGGTATCAAAGGGATCGTTCTGCAAATCAGTAATTAACTGAGCATTATATTGGTTTGGACCTGCTCCTACCAAGATATCATCCCCCCAAGCAATTAGCGTGTCAGTGCTATTACCTCCAATCAGAATATCGTTTCCTTTTTCAAGGTTGTCAGTTGCTGTAAAGTCTCCATCTCCAGATAGGATATCTGCACCTCCACCGCCAAATAATTGGTCGTCATTCTTGCCTCCCAATAGCAAATCTAACCCTTCAAGCCCTTCAAGAGTATCATTTCCGTCTCTACCTCGAAGAGTGTCTGCTTCAACTGTGCCTCTCAAGCGGTTATCGCTATCGTTACCAACTCTTAATACCATATTTTTCTCCAGGAACTCCATTAATTGAATCTCAGCTAGAGCTATTTGCATTTGGCAAGTAAACTGTCGCTTAAATACCATAATTACTGTTGTTAATGAGATGATGATGAAGATTTAATGAGAAGTTTTTAACTCTGTAGGATTGTTTATTTTAACATAAGAAATCCTCACATTTATATCTAATAAAGATTTCCATAAACTAGGTTTTTATCTATACGTGACAAGGATTTCAGCTTCTTTTTTTTAACAGATATTGGTGGGGTTTATGTGCGGATTTGGTGGTAGCACCATCTGCCACTGATATAGATCAAGTTCGCAGGGAAGAAGCGGACGATCGACAAATATACTTCGGAAAGATGGCACATGAGCAATAAATAACATCTATTGCCGATCGCCCGCAACTATGGTTCGATCGAACGCTAAGAGTCAGTGGCAAAATATTTAATTAAGACGCTCATCACTTCACCAGAATCTTGATTCTGGACAAGCGGACTCCAGTCAGTAGCGCAGGCAAAATTATGGACGTGTAAAGAATGAATGACGCGGGAAACAATCGGACGAGAACTGATAAGAAAGATTTTCAGGAGTTCTCGGTTAGCTGAAGTTGGCAAGTTTGGTTCTTTAGTAGGAGGCTGAATGGGTTCGGTAGTTGGATTTTCGGCCCCAATCTCGAAAGCAAGTATTAACTCGGTATTTGGTAGCAGTTGGCGGATGACTTTCAGAGAAGATTCTGCTTCGCTGCGACTGCAAAATTGCGCGACGGGTAAGCGCTGAAAGTTGGGCAGCATTCGGTAAATAGTCCAGGCATTGGGAGTTTCTGGTGCGTTCATGGTTGTATTGTAAATTGGGGATGTTTGCCCATAGGAATGTGACAGACTTGCACTTTATTGTGAGCGCGATCGAACATCGCGCTACTTCAATAAAGATGCGTCCTAGTTGATGATTTTTCCTCGATTCGCCGGAGAGCGATCGGAAACTATATCGTGTTGGGCAATGACGCTATGTTAGATCAAAAATCTACTTTGAGGTTGAGTTTTTACATAATTTAATTCCATTAGTTAAAGGTTCAAAATAAGCGCTCAAAATAGGCGGTTAAAATAGGCGACTCAAAAGCAAAAAAAATCATAAATAAAAGTTAGACAATGCCAAAAACCAACTATTAAGGAACGAAAATTTAATAACTTAAACAGCTCCTACAGTCCTCTCTCCTACAAGCTGGTTCGTAAAAGGAGGCAGAGCCTCCGGATCTGTGTTACCAGGCAGAGCCTGGTAACAAGCAAGAGAGTTGGCTGTGCTGATGGGGGTTTCGGCTTCGTCGGTGCGGCGATGGGAAAAGGGAGACGAACCGACGATGACTGTTCGGCAAATGAGGGATTTTTGCCGTTTGGTGGGGGTATCTTTTGATGAGTTGCCGGATTATCTCAGTCGGCGGGTAGATGAGGAGGAGTCATAGGAGGTCGATCGGGCGATCGCACTTTCGATGAAAATAAGTGCATTAGCCAAGCTTGCGGCAGGAATCGAGCTTTCATTTCAGTACAAAATTCGCGACAGAGGTAGCCGCTCAAACTTTGAGTAACTCTCAGTATGCTCAACTTTCAGATTGAATTAAATCGCCAGCAGGAGGATGTCGTTTTATAGCTTTGTCAGCGGCCCGAATATTAATGACTCTCTCTCGATTTAAAACTAATGCTGTAACTGTAGCTCGTCCAATTGCAGTCAAACCAACTATTGATAATCCCTCCGCAGACCAAATAAAATGTTCGTTCCAACTATCTTGTCTGGGATTAAATAATGATACTTCTACGTCTGATTGAGCATCTATCGCTGTAGTTTTATCAGATTTCTTGCGGTTGCAGTGAAAGCAAGCTAGTGCCAAATTGTCAATATCGTTAGTCCCATTTTTAGTTAAGGGAATGATGTGTTCGATAGTAAACTCTACATACTGCCATTGTTCGGAGGCATGACAATATTCGCACAGACAGTTTGCTCTCTGACGAACTTGATTTTGAATACTTTCTGGGATTTGACGGCGAGGGGACATTTCTATAAAGTAGGCTGAATCTGGCTGAAGAAAAGATTGCGGACAGTCCGATTGACAAAACTGAGGTAATCGTCGATTTCTTCGTAAAGATTGAGTTCTTGCTCTTCGTCAGGATTGAGGGGTAAAGTTTGTTGTTTGTCCAACAGTTCTTCTATGCGATTTTTGACGGTGGTGGAGGCTCTAAACATGGGTATGCCTTCCACTAATTCAATGCGGACAGCTCCTTCTATGGGTAGAGTATCGCGCAGGTTTTCCAATTGTGGCAGGGTTAGCATAGTTGTGGATTTTATAGGTTTCTGTCTTGATTATATCAATAATTCTCAAGGGCAACTCAAGCGATCGCACTTTCGATGAAAATAAGTGCATTAGCCAAGCTTGCGGCAGGAATCGAGCTTTTTTATTTCCCCCAACCCTAAATCGGACGATGACACAATAGAGAGAAAAAGGGCGATCGGTTTCCCTAAAACAGTAAGCTACAATCAAAAAATCAGGCTAAAGATTGACCGTGAAGCCAAATTATATCCAGCAAAGTCAGAACATCTACAACCTTGCCGAGCCTGAGTATGAACGGTATTATTATAATACTGAGGTTGATATTGCAGATATCAATAAAGGAATTACCAGAGCGATGGTTTGGGATACTGAAAGGCTGTTGCAAAAAATCGCACTGATTTTTAATGATGGTAAAGTTCAAGAGTTAACGAGGGAGGAATTGGACAATGGAGAATCTTTTCAATAGTTTTAAGGAAAGAATCGAGCTGGGCCTCAAAAATAATATTCCTGTTGAAGCTAGGTTGATTGTGCTTGGGGAACTTATTTATGCAGCGGAACGGAAAGATTTGACTCCGAAGCAAGCACGAGAATTAGAAGCTTTGCTGAGGTTGTCGGAGATTTTGAAAAATTATCAGGCTATTCGAGAACAAGCAATTTTTGGTGAGTTATTGGTTTGAATTGCGAGAAGTATCAAGAGTAAGTCATTGTCGATCGCACTTTCGATCGAAAGCAGCTTTAATGCTAAAATTAGAGAGAGCGAACATTCCCACATAAAAACATGACTTTTGAGGCAGTTTTCAGTCTTGTTAAGCAGAATTGCAGGGAATTCTCAACCGCTGGGAAGAGTTTGACTTAAGTGGCAAATTGCTTGCTAAACTTCTCCATAGTTAGCTATCGCGAGAGTTTCTAAGTTACTGGAATATTCAAGCTGTTTACTCATTAGACATCTCCTAAAAAGAATCTTAAGCCATTCGATCGATGTAGGGGGTAGGGGCGGTGCCAAGAGAGCCCGCCCTTCTTATTGGGCGATAGTCTGTGTCCCCAACCCTCTTAGTTTGTGTCCAAATGCTTCACCCTCCCCCGCAGATCGAGATCGATCGCGATCGCCTAATTTCTTTTTAGGAGATGTCTAATCATCAAGCTGTTGAACTTCCCGCAGATGTCGGCATTTTTGTCACTCCAGAAACAGCTTTATCGAAGCAAAAACCCTTTGAAAGTGACCGGTTATTAGAAACAGACTCACAGCAACCAGAAGAAGTTAATCTAGAAACTCGTCAAAGGGCGATCGCGGAGAAATTACCAGAAGACAACTTACGCATCAACAACCAAGAAACCGGGTTTTTACCTAATTAGTCGGCTACAACGAAAGATTTTCGTAAAAAAACCCGGTTTCTGACTACCTGTGCGTCCATTTCAATCTTGCCTGACGCTATCGGGCACGCCCACGGCAGAAATACCCGATATCGCCCTTAAATTTTGACACCGAATCAACTCATTAAAATCTAAATTGCGGCTTTCAATTTGCGCCACAGATTCGATCGCACCCAGCAGATGTCCCGCCGCCTCCGCTTCGCTGTAACCGCGCCTTCCAGCCACTCTAATCGCCGTTTCGTCTGCATCTAGCTCTACTTGCGAACTGCGGTTGTCGCGCCAAATTCGAGTCATCGCCAGTCCCGTCAAACCACCGGCGATCGCAATTCCCACCGGATCTCCTTCTAACAATTCTACAACTGTACCAACAATTCCAGCCAGTGCAGCCCCTTGATAAATATCCGGTTTAAACCACTTAAAATTGCCCAGGAAACTGACTGTTCGTAAAATTAGTAAATCGCGCTGCGGCTTAGACAACAGCCTCCACAAATCAAAATTAATATAAATCGGTCGATCGCGATTCCAAGGCAAAGGAAAATCACACTCAATTATTTGGGATTGTTGGGGCTTATTAATAATTTTACACGTCATGCGGCCGGAGGCGGGCATCACATCTAATAGGCGGCGAATTTCTGGTTCGGGATTCATAGTTGAGGGAAGTTCGGCAACGGATTTTGTAACGGATTTAATGGATTTAACGGATTCTGCCTGGTAACGCAGATCCGGAGGCTCTGCCTCTTTTTTCCCAGTCGAGGCAGAGCCTCTGAATATCGGTTCCCAGGCAGAGCCTTGGAACCAGTTATTTAAGTCTAATCTGTAGGGACACGGCAATGCCGTGTCCTTAATCCGTAGCTTATTTAAGGAGTTTTCTTGGATTCAGATTTGGGAGATTCTTGAGCTTTCGGAGTTGCTTTTTCCCCATTAGGTGAAGGCTTCGGACTGGGAATTTCTGGGGCAACTGACGGCTGCGGACTTGCGGCTGGGGATGCTGCTGGTTGCGGAGAAACTGGTGCTGTTAATGGGGCAGCAGGAGCTGTTTTAGCGCCTAAAATGCTGGCATCTCCAGTGTCAAATAAGCCGGCGATGCAAGCAATCATCATTGTAGCTAAGGTGCCGACAAATAATGCTTTCCAACCGAGTTCGGAAATGTCTTTGCGACGGGATGGAATTAGGGCGATCGTACCTCCGACAAATATGCCGACGGAGGCTAAGTGGGCGAAGCCGGAAAGAGCGTAACTGACAATTAAAACTGTGCGAGAACTTACCTCTCCTTTGGCTGCTGCTTCTGCTAAACTTTGGTAAGGAGGAATGGCTGTTTCTAATAGCCGACGACCGATAATTACTGATGCTTCCCAAGAGTCTTGAAAGGGAACTCCAGTCAACAAAGTTAGCGGGTAAAATAAGACTCCTTGAATGTTTTGTAGGGTGATTACACTAAAGATTTTGCCGATCGGCTGCAACAGTATATTCTCGGAATTCTGCAAGCTAGCTAAGGCTCCAAAACTTTGATTTACTAACGAAACTAAGCCGAGAATCAAAATCAAAACTGCTGCGATCGCCACTGCCATTTTTACACCGTCTAATGCGCCGACGATGGCTGCATCCAAAGGGCTAACTCGTTCGATCGGTTCTCCGCCAACTGTCTCTTGTTTGCGTAACTCGCCGTCATTTTCGCCCAATTCCTCGCCGATGAATTCGTGGCCTTGAGGCTTCCTTTCTTCCTTGGGAATGCCCCCCATTGTCAGCGGTACGCCTGTTTCGGGAACTAAGATTTTGGAGATGACAAAGCACGCAGGAATCGCAATAATTGAAGCTGAAACTAAGTGCCCTAAAATATTTGGAAAAACTGGCTTGAGGAAACTGACGTAAATTGCTAAAGTTGAAGAAGCGGCAGTCCCAAAACAGCAAGAGAGGATTGCACAAAGTTCGGAACGAGTCATTTGTGGTAAATAAGGTTTAACCACAATTGCCGCTTCAATTCCTACGAAAATATTGGCAGCACCGCTGAGAGCTTCAGCGCCGCTCAAACGCATTGTCAAATAAAAGATTTTTGCAAAAACTTCAGTGACAATTTGAATGACGCCGATGTTGTAAAGCAAAGCCATTAATCCCGAAAAAAAGATGACTGTTGGCAAAGCTCTAAATGCGAAAATATATCCTAAATTAACTGGTGGGTCTTGACCGGGTATTGGTACAATGTTTCTACCGAATACAAATCTCGCCCCAGCATCAGCAGCGGTGAATACGCCGTCTAGTAAACTAGTAAACCACTCTAAAGCAGTACGAGTTGGGGGAAACAAAAATATCAAAAATCCTAAAACTAATTGCAAACCAATTCCCCAGGTGATGACGCGCCAGGGAATATACTTTGACTGTCGGTTTTCTGAAAAAATCCAGGCGATGCCACATAAGGCAAAGATGCCCAGAAAAGAGATAAAATTGTAGATAGACATGAGCCTAGTCCTTGAAATAGCTGAGAGTAACGATCGACTCCTGAGATAATGCCCGTTGATATAACCATCACAAGTTCGTAGTCAGGACTTCAGTTGTCTTGATCGATTTTCCGTCACTAAGGACTAAAGTCCTGACTACAAACAGGTTTTGTTCTGGGTAATTAACTGGATGCGATCTTAGATCAAACCAGTTATAGCTTGTAAAAGTATAGTCATCTATTACATGACATGGGAGGCGTTGAATCCCTCCCCTTTCGCTTTCACTTCGAGCGGATTCAACCGCCTCGGCTGAACTACGCAGCTCTCTATCCCATCGCACAAGGCATTTGGGATTGCTTTTCTCATGATATTGTAAGACCCATTAACATCGGCATTAATTAATCGACCGCTCGATGTTTTGTACAATCCTCTCTTAATTCGTTTACCACAAAACTTGACCTGAGCAGCACCATTCTCCCCGTAAACAGGAATCGGGTCTAAATTTAGGAAACTGGAGACAGAAGTATATGATTCTTCTTGCACCATTACTCTTATTCCCACCAATGCAGCCTTATATTCCAACATCTCAATCAATCGAGCATGAGGAACTGTTACGAAGTTCTGATT
>JAAUPI010000241.1 GCA_012035135.1 Microcoleus sp. CSU_2_2 | reverse complement strand
GTAAATTGGCGTTTAAAAGCAGAATGAAACCCGATGACAATATCTGAAGTCGGTACGCCCATCTCAACCAACCTCTCGGCGACGGATTCTTCCGTCCCGTTGTATTGAATCCAAATTTTGCCATCTTCAATATCAAAGTGCATCACCGGACCAAATACCCGCTTATCTCCTTGCCAACCCACATAAGCCAGTTGATAATGGTCATGTTCGCTGTCAAATATTAACTCTGCCTTCACCGTATCAGTAGTGGTAGAAATTTGGGCGTGTTCGGTCAAAATTTGCTTGACAAATTGCCGATATTGTTCTAATTTATCCATTGCTTAATTTCCTCCTGTTTCGGATTGTAAATTATTAGCTTGACTTGGTAGCGTCTCAGAGCACGTTGGATGAAAGGAAGCTGAAAAAAGTCTCGATAAGTTTCAACGGGAATGGCCAAGTAAACAATTCGCTCTGGTTCTTGTTCTTCCAATGCTTGACAATAGTTAAGATATTGACCCAACGCAGTATGAAATGCGCTAATATCTGAGTCTCCAACAAAGCTTTTAATTTCTACTGCAATTTTTTCTGAGTCTCGTTCTGCCCCGATCGCACTTTCTGCCGCCAAATCAATTTGTAATTTGACTGCTTCGCTAATGCGGATAGTCAGAGGGTCGTGGGTAATACCAAATCCGGGTTGTTCATCCCCGTTATAAACTGTATGGTGCGTCGCTCGTTTAATATTGGTTTATAGCGAAAATCATTCGTGGCGACGCACCCTACGAGACTGCTGATTATAAATGGGGTAAGTAACCCGGATTTAGTATAACATTCCATCCGTCTTTAATTAAGGCATTTTTAACCTGTTGGTGGAAAACATCTTTAGCCATTGTGTATGCTATTGAGCGCGAGTGTAGTTAAAATTAATCTATAGCGAGGTTATTTGAGATGGGAACATATAGCCCGTCTAAATGAGTAGTAAAGTTTTTACCCCACCCCAACCCTCCCCTTACTAAGGGGAGGGAGTAAGAGAGAAATTGTACAAATTATTTAGACTTGCTATAGATAGTGAAAAAAGGCCCGATCGCCCATCCCCTACTATTTCTGAATTGCCTGCTGAAAAGTCTTAATCGCATCAACATGATTTACCATACTGACACAGCGTAACAACAAATTCAGATCGATCCCTTTGACCTCTTCACTGCTAGAAATCTTTTCATAATAAAGTGCATTGCCCTCTCCTCGCAGGTGATAAACTTCTAACACTCCATCTTCCCAGAACCAAACTTCAGGAATTTTCAGCCGCTTGTATACCTCCAACTTATTGATACCGCCACTAGAAAACACCACCTCGATCGCTAAATCTGGTAGCCTGCGACCGGGGGCAAGTTTATAAGATTCATCCGCCTCTCTTTTAACAGCAACAGTTTCACTTTCCAGGGTCATTGAACCCGTTGGAGTAAAGTCAAACCCTGCCACAAGTAGGTACAGTTCCAACAATGCAGCAATTCTCTTTTTAACAGTTTCGTGGGGTTCTCCAGGCATTTTTAGTATCTCCAAAACTCCATCCAGGAAAGAGAGTCGATATCCCGGACGGTCTAACAATTGCTCGACGGCTTTGAACTCTCTCCAAGTCAGTCCTTCAAACAGGAGAGGGGATTCTTTTTTAGCAGGTGCGATCGCAGGTATCATTTGAGTTTCCAGTTTGTTTTCTTTCTTAAAACATAGAGAATGTCATACAATTAGTATAGCAAGCCGACTGAGAAAAAATGGCAGATACAACAGAGGCGATCGCCCGCAATTCCCCCCTCGATGAATTACTCCCTTTATTACAACGCCTAGACCAATTATTAGAACAAGCCATAGCTGCCGCCCAAATAGCTTATGGAACAGAAGCCGATCGCGATCCTTATCGAGGGCTGCACGTTAATCTGGAAGAAACTGAACAGTTATTGCAACGCAAACCTGCCGCACCAGTATTTGAACTCAACTCACAATTACCCGATCAACTTATTAGCAATCTAATCAAACCAGATTCGCGATTGGCACGATTAATCCAGACTTTTAAATTATCTGATTTTGACATAGATATCATTGCGATCGCCCTTGCCCCCGAACTCGATCGCCGCTACGAACGCCTCTACGCTTACCTCCAAGATGATGTGCGCTGCAAGCGACCCAGCGTCGATCTTGCCCTCAATTTGCTTTGCACTTCAGCAGCAGATAAATTAACGCGACGCATCCATTTTTCTCAGGAAGCGCCTCTAATTCGACATGATTTACTGCACCTAATTTCAGAGAGCGATCGCACTCAAACTACGCTTCTCGCCCGCGAATTGCACCTCGAAGATCGAGTGGTTCGCTTTTTATTGCAACAACCAGGATTGGACGATCGACTTGCTGCTTGCTGCCAACTAATTCACCCTACAACTTCCCTCAACGATTTATACCTAAATGCTGAAATCGAACAAGCTTTGACAACTTTAGTTAGCGAAGATTGGCAAGTACAAAAACCGCTACAACTCTATTTTCAAGGAGTCGATCGAGCTAGCAAACATCTCGCAGCCGAGGCTTTGGCAGCAACTATTAACGCTCCTTTGCTATCAGCAGATTTAGCCAAAATTGCCGATAATAAAGCTAATTTTGCACGGATTTTAAACTCGATCTGCCGCGAAGCTTGGTTTCAAAATGCACTGCTTTATCTCGATGGACTCGATGCCTTGCCAAACGATCTAACGATGCTTTATGAAGACTTGATGGGAGCGATCGCCCAACACAAAAGCATTACTATCCTAGCAGGCATCCAACCCTTAATACCTACTGCTGCGGTTACAATCGAAATGATAACCGTACAGTTTCCCATCCCCAACTTTGCCCAGCGTCGCACCTGCTGGCAAACTCAACTAAAAACAGCAGGAATCTCGATCGAACCTAAAGAATTAGATACCATATTAGATGCCCTAGCAGACCGCTTCCGCCTCACTCCCCACCAAATTACTAGCGCCATCAAAAATGCTGGCAATGCGATGCGCTGGCAAACAGCAGCAGGGAAAAACACTACCAATAAATTATTATTATTTGCCTCTGCCCGCGCTCGATCGGGTCACGATTTAACCGCACTCGCAAAGAAGATAGAACCTCAATATACATGGCATGATATTATCCTGCCAGCCGACCATCAAACCCAACTCAGAGAAATTTGCAATCACACCAAATACCGCAATCTAGTATATGAAGAATGGGGATTCGATCGCAAACTTTCCCTCGGCAAAGGCTTGAATGTGTTGTTTTCTGGGCCCCCTGGCACTGGTAAAACAATGGCCGCTGAAGTCATCGCTAGCGAATTGCAACTCGACCTTTATAAAATTGACTTGTCACAAATGGTCAGCAAATATATCGGTGAAACTGAGAAAAATCTCAACCGAATTTTTACTGCTGCTGCTAACTCCAACGCCATTCTGTTTTTTGATGAAGCAGATGCTTTATTTGGCAAACGTTCTGAAGTCAAAGATGCGCACGATCGTTATGCTAACATCGAGATTGGCTACCTGCTGCAAAAAATGGAAGAGTATGAAGGGCTAGCTATTCTGACTACTAACCTGCGCGGCAATATGGACGATGCTTTTGTGCGGCGGCTGCGTTTTATTATCGAGTTTCCCTTCCCCAACGAACCGCAACGCCGTCAAATTTGGGAAAAGATTTTGCCCGATCCGCTGCCTTGCAGTCCCGATTTAAACTTAGATTTCCTAGCGCGTCGCTTTGAAGTTACAGGTGCTAATATTCGGAATATTGCGCTGGCTGCTGCTTTTTTAGCAGCAGATGATGGTAGAATTATTAATATGAATCACCTCCTCCAGGCTGTTCGACGAGAATATCAAAAGTTGGGGAGGATTTTGATGGAAGAAGATATTATTTTACCAAATTAGAGGAAAAAATAGGTAATTATGGCTTGCTGAAAAAGTAAGAAAACAGCATTTAGAAAGATGATTGAATTCCCTATCCCATTGATTAGATAATTTTTGATGGAGCAATTATTTGCCAAGCATAATCTTTTATAATCACCAAAGGTAGAAAACAGGAAAAAAGGTGTTTGTTGCGAAATAGACATAAAAAAAGCCAAAAAGCCTGCCGCCGCAGGGCCGAAAGATTCATCACCAGAAAAGTTATGGCGATGGTTGTTTGAGAAGTATTAGACATCTCCTAAAAAGAATCTCAAGCCATTCGATAAATGTAGGGGTAGGGGCGGTGCCAAGAGTGCCCGCCCCTAACGGGCGACTCTACCAAGCCCTAACTACTAACTACATTTTCCACTCCACAAAACGGGCATAAATATAAGCAATAATCTCTCCTGTCACTATCCGAAAACCTTCGCTAGATGTCCACCATTCTTGGGGATTGTAATCTTGCGTTTCCGCAGCTATTATACCAACTTTAATTTCAGGATTCAGCACTTCTTGAAAAATTCTCCAACTGCGGCGAGCATGAGTTCCCAAAGAATAAAGATTAATTGAGTTAACTTTTAAAGCAGAAGTAGAAAGCCAATCTCGAAGTGCGATCGCAGAAGCAGCAGTGCGGTATTTGACAACACTCGCTGCTGGTACAGCTACTACTTTGTCTCGATCGAACCCTAGGGCAATACAAGTGGCTGCTGTCAGTTCGGCATAATTTTTATATTCAGCCAAATAGTAGCCTTTACTTAAGGGAACTCCTGTGGTAATCAATTGACTATATCCACCTTTCTCGAATTCGGCGATCGCACTCTCTATTGCATAATCCGGCAACCACCCTTCCACTACTAATATATCTGCTTTTAGGGGCGAATTTACTGCCAAGAATGGATGGATATTTTTGAGCATTAAGATCGTGAAAACTATTAATCCCATCATAGCAATTACCCAACCTTCCCTGGTAATTACCCACATTTCTCGACGGCGGATTAGACTAATTTTTATTTTGAGTTTTCGCAGTCTTGCAAAATTCATATCAATCAAATTATTGCTGTCTGTACGCGAGTTCTCCGGCCAGCAATACACGCACTTACTTCAATAAGCTAATTTGCCTTCAAAGCAAATTGCCGACTTATCAACTCCAGAAACCCGGTTTCTTTAAGAAACCGGGTTTCTCTGTACCTCACTTACTTTTTGAAACACGAAATTTTCCACATAGTTTTTCCCCTGTGTAGATAGATGAATTATTTGTTTTTAAGATACTCAAAAACGCTTTTGTCACCAATATCTTGTGGCATCGGTTGCACAAACTTCCGCACAGCAAATATGATAAACAAAGCTGCCCAAACTGCCAGCAAAAACTGTTCTTTGTCGGCTGACATAAGACCGCTGATATGCCCTAAAATTAATAGAGGAACTGCGGGCGTCAACAACTTAGTTTCGAGGCGGTTGAAGCAGAAAGCTTCTTTGAAAAAAATGCCATTTAAGGCAACAAAAACGAAACCAATTCCCCACAAGGTGGCCGGTCGATCGTAAACTGCTAAAGCTAGGGGTTCGCTGCTTTGCAGGGCGACAACCAGTGCTGCCACACCCCCGATCGCCCAAAATACCTGTAGTAGCCGATGCAAGGCAACCATATAAATGTGAACAGTTGCCAAACTGACGCCTAAAGCTATCCAGAAACAAGCAAAAACAGCCGTTACAGCTTGGAGTGCAGTTGGGTTGTTACCGTGTTGCAGCACCAGGGTAGTGCCGATCGCAAAACACAGCGCCGCTATCCCTAATCCGGCGCGGTAGACTATTACTCCCGCGCGATCGCTTTGAGTAATCGTAAATTCCCCAAATTGCCCTTGGTAGACTTCTAATTCATTAGGTGATTTCAGTAGTTGCGTCACAGCTTTCTCCTCTCTATCAGACACGAATGTACTTCTGCCAATATATACTCTATTGATATACCCATACAGCGAGATAAAGTTATGTCTAAACTCGACAAGCCTAAAATTAAGAAACCTAAACTCGACGAGCCTAAATCTAGCGATCGCCCAAATCAGAGCAAATCTCTGCCTTCAACCGCAGAACTTCATCCCATTCAGCTTGATGAAACTATTGTAGCAGGCAGAAGACCAAAACCACTCAACGATCTAGCTCGGCTATTGATGGAGATGTCGGACTTTAATTCCATCGCACAGCTAACACCCGCCGATATCAGCGGTAATGTCCGTTTTGATGTCAAAAAGTTTGAAAATAAAATCAGCCAAATCCTGAATACAAAAGATATTGATGTGGGGGTTAGAAATTTACTGAAATATCTGGAATATCTCAAGGCAAATCTTAAATTGCCCTGCAATGTTACGGGGAGAGAAGATTTCCCCTGGGAAGAAGAATATGTTGCCGGTTCTGGCAGCAAGAAAGAATATGAAAGGCTGAAAAAAACTCAACCTTCTTACACTGACACTTTCCTGATGTCGCGGTTCAAAGACTCTGTTCATCCAGAAGACGGCATTTTTGTCAGCCTGCAACGTATCTCTGACAAAAAAGAATTTCTCCTGCCCCTAGTAGATTTAAAAATCAGCGAGGCCAGCTCTCCAAACAATCAGTTATTGGATGATTATACAACCTGGTTCGTAAATTATTAATCAAGCATTGGAAATTGAGTGGCGCTGGACAGTTAACAATGCACAGCAAAAACCTCGATCGGATTTTCGCTGTCAACTGTCAACTGTCAACTGTCAACTCTTTAAGCAGTCTAAATCGACGCAGAAAACTGCGATCGCTCTACCTTCGCTAAAGCTTCAACCAAACTGCGAACAGCCGCAATCATTGCCACTTCGCTATTAAGTTGACTGACAGCAGAACCGACACCAATACCCGCAGCACCGGCCCCAATGGCTAGCGGTGCAGTAACGCTAGAAATGCCGGAAGCGCAAAGCACAGGTATAGATACGGCGCGGGAAATTTCAAAAGCGGCAGCCAAAGTAGGCGCTGCTTTTTCGATTAATCCCAGAGTGCCAGCGTGAACTGGTTTAGCACTAGTACCGCCTTCTGTTTGGATGATATCAGCGCCAGCTTTGACTAATTCTGTTGCTAGTTGCACCTGTTTGTCGAGGGACAAAATGTGAGGAACAGTCACAGAAAGGGTGATGTTAGGAAGTAGCGATCGAGTTTGGTAAGTCAACTCCAAAACTTCCTCCGCTTCAAACCGCCGTCCCAAAGCGTAGAAAGAATCAAAATTGCCAATTTCAATCAAATCAGCACCCGCCTCTACCGCAGAGACAAACTTTTCGGGTTCTACTGCCGATACACAAATCGGCAAATTTGTCAATTTTTTTGCCAACATTACCAAAGCTCGATCGGCCGCAATATCGACAAAGGAAGCACCGCCAAGATCCGCTGCTTTGACAACAGCCGCAACTCTCGCCGCATCAAAATTATTTAATCCGCTGATAATTTTCAGGGCGCGACCTTGCTCGAATACGCGCTGTAATTTAGGTTCTACACTCATTGCTAGTTTTCCAACTTAGAAAATTTCTTAAAATCATTTTGACACGGATTGGAACAATTTTTGATTTTTATTTCTGAATTTTTAATAACCCTGTTGTCTCCAGCGCAATCAAGAATATTTGCATCTAACTTTGCTAGCGGTTAGTCAGTCACCACTGCGCTAATTGCCGCATCTACAATTAAAGGCAAGTGCGAGTCATGTTGTCGCACCTAGAGGCTGAATTATAACTGTACTTTTCTGGTCTGGCATCGACTGAATTTCTGTCCAAATAAAAGCGGAAAAAAAACTCGATTCAGCAATAAAATTGTGCTATATTACGATTCTACAAGCTCAAGAGCAAAAGTTATGAACACATTTGAGCACCTAAAAATCGAGGGGTTTCGCCGTTTTTTTTACACAGAAGTGGAAATGCGACCTCTGACAGTGATGATTGGCGCTAACGGTGTTGGGAAAAGTTCTTTCTTAGAAATATTCTCACTTTTAGCAGCATCAGCCAACGGTCAGTTGCAGTCCAAAATCTCTGAGTTGGGCGGTCTAACTCAGATGGTAACATTAGACCGGACTGATA
>JAAUPI010000240.1 GCA_012035135.1 Microcoleus sp. CSU_2_2 | reverse complement strand
GCGATCGGAGTCTGAAAAAATGGCGTTAAATAAAACGGCAACCAATCGTAGGCAAAGTTAACAATTACATCCCATTCATTTTGCACTTTCCGAGCATATTCCCACATATTCGCCAGCACAGAATCGGCGGGCATGACAATTGGAGTATTGTAATCTTGTGTTTGGGCGGTAATTTGCAAGTCACCTGTTATTTCAATAACTGGAATTGATTCTAAAACTGAACCAACAGGCGCTACAACTTCTATTTTATGGCCGCGTCTGTACAATTCTTTGGCAATGTTGAGTACCGTAAGTTCGACTCCGCCCCCCAACCCAGAACCGAGTTGACCGACTGAAGTTGAGAGAAATAATAGTTTTAAATTGCGATCGGTCATTTGTTATTAGTTATTCGTACTGGTTATTTGTTATTTGTAGGGAAGGGCATTGTATGGTGCGTCGCTGCCAGAAAATCTGGCTGAGTCTAGTAGATTGTCGATCGCGACGCACCCTACTGTATTTGCTACTAATGTTAACTGTTAACTGTCAACTGACTAATTATCCCTTGTAGAACGAGGACGAATGCGATTCAATTGATCGATCGCCCAGCGAGCAGTTTCCTGAACTTCTGGATCGGGATCGTCAGTAGCACGGTGCAATAAATGACTGATTTGATTGACCAATTCATAAATTCGCGTCAAATCGCGAATCGCATTTTTACGCACTTCGGGGTTTTCATTTTGCAGTGAAATTGACCAAGCATTATTCATCGGTTTGAGCGTGCGAATGCCAATTTCTGAGAGACTTGCCAAAACTAAACTATACTGCTTAGAATCAGAATTTGTCAGGAGGTCGAGCAGCGGTTCCACAGCCCTAGAATCTCCCTGCTGCCCGAGTTCCCAAATTGCTTTGCGCCGTTTTGCCGGATTTAGGTGCCGCAAATCTTCAATCAGTGATTCAATAAGATCTAGTTTAGGTTTCTTTGCAGTTTCTGGTCGAGTAATTTCAGGCGTTCGACTCGCTAGTGAATCGACTCGAATGGTTTTTTCAGAAATATTGAAACCTGTACCGCCGTAACCGTTGCTTTGAGTTTCCACAGGTAAAATGTCGGAGTTAATCCGATCGTCTTCGTCTGCTAAGTCCCCTGATTCTGCTTCGCCCGGTTCCAAAATCGATGGTAAACGGCGATCGATGTCGAGACTGTTAGCCTTTGGGAAATCAAAGGAGTGGGGCAATATTGGTAGTGGTTTTCCGGGATCGAAAGGAATGCCTTGCTTTGTCATTTCTGGGAAATTTGTTTGAGAATGGGGGTTGCTGAACTGAGAGTTCTTTGGGTTGTCAATATCGACTCTTTTCCCTCTTTGCTTTGAACTATTTGATTCGTCGTTGCTAACTAATTTGAGCATGATAAATACTGCAGATGCGGTGACGAAAACTGCTGCTAAACCCAACATTAAAAACCCTCGCTGATGAGTCAAAATAACGATTAAATTTAAGATTGGTTTGGGGGTTTTGGAGTTAGATTTTTCCCTTTTGGGTGGGTTAGATTTGCTTTTATCGGTCGCTGGAGAGGGTTTTTGAGGCTTGGGATCGGAGCTGTTTTCCGAGGGGGTGTCCGCCTGAGCAATTTCTTGGGAAAAAGCGCGGTAGGACAAATTAAGGGCTGGTTGCTGTCCGCCCGCACTTGGACTGAAGACGGCGCCCAGACAGGCGATGCACGTGAATAAACATAAGGTAGAGCGGTAGTACGCCATAAGACTCGATCGGGTTTTGAAAGGCAACGCCGCATGACGAGCTTGAGTTTGATACTCCCCGCAACAAAACGACGGGGATTCTTGGTGAGCGCGAGTCACATCATCTATTAAACTTTGATTCAATAGACAGAGGGCGCGATCGCGCCTGCGCGTTTTCGTGACCGTATGCCCTACGGTACGTTTTTAATCGTTCAGCTAAAATATTTAACACGGCGTTGCGGTTACGCTCTAAAACAGTCCCACACAGAGAGATGTGGGCGATCGCAGATCGAGATTGTTTAACAATTTCTCCACAGGTTGAACAATTTTGACTAGTGTATTGAGGATTAACCGAAATAATAATCTTTTCAAATACCTTGCCAAAATATTCCAACCATTGAGTGAATTGCGACCAACCTGCATTATTATTAATAATTTTAGCTAACTTCAGGTCAAGACTCCCAGTTAATCTGAAAGTTCCCGAATTAAAACCGTCTTTTTTGAACGCGATCGAACGTCGATCGGCTGACAGTTTTTGGCTTGTTGATTTGTCCTCAACTGAACTAGTGTTTCGAGCAATCATTCGGAAATGTGGAGTTTTTTTGGTTAATTCGTAATCAAAAACGATCGTTTAAGGGGTTGACTAATTTGGGTTTATTTGATTATAGCTACGTTTGGCTATAATGTCTTAAGTAAGTCCACCTAATTAAGGGTACCAATTCGGCAGGCAGTGAGACAATTGGGTCATTGATGCGCAAGTCCTTTAACTGATTAATGTGAAACAAGATACGGCGACGACTGCTGGGAAAGCAGCGGAATCCAGAAAGTTTATTGCTACTGAGCCACTGGGAACAAGTGGAGAAACGGCCGAACAAAGGGTTTGGGATGCCGTTTGCGAGGCTTTTGCCGATCGCGACTGCATTGCTTACTGGCGATATCCTATTTTTTCTAAAGCGGGCGATTTTCGCAAAGAGCCTGATATTCTGATTGCTGACTTTGAACTGGGTTTAACTGTCATCGAGGTCAAAGCTGTCGCGATCGATCAGATTGTCAGTATATCCGGCCATAAGTGGGATTTCCAAAATTTTTATACTACTGGTGGCAACCCCTATCAGCAAGCGGAGCATCAGCTATATGCAATGCTGGGATACTGCGATCGCGAAACGGCTTTGCGGGGCAAAGTCAGCGGGCGGGCGATCGTTGCCTTGCCGTCGATTTCTCAGCAACAGTGGCATCAGAAAGAGTTTAACAAGCTTCCGAGCTGTCCGCCCATCATTTTTCAAGACCATCTCGTAGGAAGTCGGAGGCACGGAGGAATCGGGGAATCGAAAAATTTTGCCATTTCTTCGTCTCCCAGTCCCCAATTACCTGTTCCCAATTCCGATTTTTTAATTGAGCTAATTAAAACCACTCCTCCTATAATTAAAGGTATCCAATTCAATCGGGAACGGTGGCAGTTATTGCTGGCTATTATTGCTGGAACTCCTATTTTCATGCCGCGACCGCGCCGATTTTATTTGAATCCTCAAAAAAACGCGCCTCTCGAAAAAAATATTTCTCCCAATCTGACAACTAATATTGTCTATCATACAACTCGATCGGCAGTTTTAGCACAGTTGCCACAGCGATTTTCGGAACTAGATTTGCAGCAAGAACGCATCGGCAAACAGATTCCTCCTGGCCCGCAGCGGATTCGGGGAATTGCTGGTTCTGGAAAAACGGTTTTGCTGTGCCAAAAGGCTGCGATCGCGCACTTGAAATATCCTGATTGGGATATTGCTTTGGTGTTTTTTTCTCGCAGTTTGTACGAGCCGATCGCGGCGCAGTTAGATAAATGGCTCCGTCGTTTTAGCAATGACGAAATCGGTTACGATCGTCACAATCAAAAGTTAAAAATACTCCATGCTTGGGGTTCACAACACAGACCCGGACTTTACAGTACAATTTGTCGGGCTGCGGGAGTAGGACGTTTGACTGTGGGCGATACGGATTTTCAGGAACCTAGTCAAGCTTTAGCTGATGTCTGTCGCCACTTACTAAAATCTGCTAAAATACCGCAAATATTTGATGCTATTTTGATTGATGAAGCTCAAGATTTAATAGTTAGTAGCGAGTTCAATTTTGAGGGGAAGCAGCCTTTTTTTTGGATGGCTTATCAAGCTTTGCGACCTGTTAATATCTTTTCCAATCGAGAGGGAGCTTATGAGGACGATCTAGTTGTTTCTATCGAGCTAAAAACAGTTGAGAAATTCCCCCCCACTTGTAGGGGCGGTGCCCCCGTGCCAGCCCTGGCTGGGGGTCGAGATTTGCGCCGCTTAATCTGGGCTTACGATGAAGCGCAAAGTTTGGACTGTCTGGAGATTCCCACGGCTAGCAAGTTGTTTGGTGAAGAGTTGGGTCATTTGGCAAGTGGCGAGTACGGTGGCGGTATTAAAAAGACTGAGATTATGCACAAATGTTACCGCATTCCCGGCCCAATTTTGACGGCAGCGCACGGAATTGGTATGGGTTTGTTGCGACGCGGGGGGATGCTGACTGGCATTACTCGCATTGCAGATTGGAGAGCGATCGGCTATGAAGTAATTGTTGATGAAACATCTGCGATCGATCCAGAAAATCTCCCAAAAGATCCGTCTAAATCGCGGAAAAAATTTCCTGCAAGTCAAAAAGTTACTATCTACCGCCCTCCCGAAAATTCTCCGAATTTAGTGCCAGAATTGTGGGGGCGATCGGTTTTAGAGTTTGAGGCTTATCACTCTCGTCAAGCGGAATTGACAGCGCTGGCTGATGATATTTTATACAATCTGAAAGTGGATGGATTGAGACCGTCTAGAGAAATTTTAGTGATAGTTTTAGGTTCGGGTTTTGAGACAATCGAACTCGAAAGTTATACCGCTAATTTTTTAAGAGAGCAAGGAATTGATATTTATATTCCCAGTACGCCAAGCTGCAATATACTGAAAGTAAATAAAGAAGATTATCAGCCCGATCGATTTTGGTGCGAAGGCGGAGTAACGGTGTCTCGGATTCATAGGGCGAAGGGAAATGAGGCGGATATGGTTTATGCGATCGGCTTTGATGGCGTTGCTAAAAATGAAAGTAATTTGAGTTTGCGCAATCAATTATTTGTGGCTTTGACAAGGGCTAAAGGTTGGCTAAAATTGAGCGGAATTGGCGCTTATCCGATGTACGATGAAATGTGGCGGGTAATGCAGAGTGGGAACAGTTTTACTTTTACTTGGAAGCAGCATCACCAGCGGAATATTAGCGTCACGGATGCGGGAGAGTTGGCGGGCAGATATGCGGCGGGAGGTAGGAATTTTCAGGGTGTCGATTTGGCTGATGCCGATTTGGCTGGCGCGAATTTGCGGCGGGCTCATTTAATTAATGCGAATCTGGTGGGAGCGGATTTAAAAAATGCTAACCTGGACGGTGCAAGGTTGGTAATTGCCGATTTGAGCGGTGCTGATTTGAGCGGTGCTAGTTTAAAAAAAGCGAAGTTGGTAGGGACAATTTTAAATGGTGTCAAGTTCGATCGAGCTAATTTGAGTCGTGCGGATTTGAGCGGGGCTCAGTTGAGAAATGCCGATTTAGCAGGTGCTATTTTAAATAAGGCTAATTTGAGCGGTGCAGATTTGCAAGGCGCTAATCTGGAGGGTGTTGATTTGACCGAAGTTAATTTAAATGGGACAATTATGCCAGATGGAAGCGTTTGGGCGATCGACTAAAATATAGCAGTTGGCAGTTGACAGTTGACAGTTAGTAGGGGCGGTGCCTGTGAGTGTCCGCGCTCTTAGTTGTAGGGTGCGTCGCTACCAACCATCTCAAACAAAAATCGACCATCGATGAGCGACGCACCTGAGAGTTGACCAATAATTTCTTGATGGTACAAGCCCCCGGATTTATCCGTGGAATCAATCGAAAATCCTTGCATCCCCAATCCTCAAGCCCCCGAATTTATCCCTGGGGTCAATCCAAAATCTCAAATCTCAAATCTCAAATCGAAACACCGATCGATTGAGAACAAGTTTAAGTTAAATTAATCCGTATTTAAGCAGTGTAGCCAAATGTGTTATAAAATCGAGCTGGATTTCTAGCGTGAGAGGAGTGGCGTTTGTGAGCCAACAAGATATTTTAATTTTAGCAAAAGAAGGTGATGCCAAGGCGATCGCCTTTCTGATCGCCCAAGCACTGCAAAGCTTCGGTGTCACCGCTAAAGCCAGTAGCGAAAATGACGGCCTGCACCTGCTGTTGGAAGGAGAACAATTACCCGCCGAAGAAGCCTGCATCCGAGTCGCAGTCAAGGGGTTACAGCGACTGCAACCAAATAACGTGTATTCACTCACAATTTACGGGCGACAGCACGGGCAGCAATTGCCCGCTTGGACTCAGAAGATAGAATTGAAAAATGTCTTGACGGCTAAGCCCGCGAGTACGCCTGCTGCCCAAATTTCTGCCACTTTGCAAAAGGTAGAAAACCAGCAAAAAGTCAAAAGTTCGATCGAACTTAGATCTTCCACTATTCTCAATAACGGGCAAGATGCCCGTTCCACAACTCACAAAGTTGCTGATGTCGAGAACGGGCAAGATGCCCGTTCCACAACTCAGAAAGTTGCTGGTGGAACAGGCATTTTGCCTGTGACTGAAGTTGCCACAAATCAGAAAGTTGCTGGTGGAACAGTCATTTTACCTGTGACTGAAGTTGCACCGCCGCCTCAAGTAGATAGTGGAACAGTCATTTTACCTATGACTGAAGTCACTCATAAAGTTTCTGGCGTCCAAAATAGGCAAGATATGCGTTCCACAACTGAGCAAGTTGCTGGTATAACAGGCCTCTTTCCTGTTACTCAAACAGAAAAATCTCCGCCACAACCGGCCGAAATCCCAACACCAAAACCGACAAGTCAACCGCAGCGGCCACAGCGGAAATTGGCCCGCAGCAAAACTAAAAAACCTCGGATTTCTATCGGTGTTCTTAGTCTGATTTTGGTTCCGATATCGGGTTTTGTTCTGGGCTCTCAATTTTACAAACCCTCAACCACGACTGGTAGTACCTCTCAAAACTCAAAGCCTGCCTTAGAAAAAGGTCGATCGACCCTCTCCCCAGCAGCCACCGCTAAACCTCTTTCAGCTTCAAAATCACCCTCCCAGGCTGCACAAACACCAGTCAATCTACCAGCAACCGTCAGCATCAAGGCAGTTGGCGACATCATCCCCGGTACCAATTTTCCCTACAACAAACTGCCAGAAAATAAAGAGCTTTTATTTAAGTCAGTCAAACCGTACCTGCAAGGAGCGGACATTCTATTTGGCAACTTTGAAAGTACGATGACCAATTATCCCTACAGTTCTAAGGGAAATGGTGGAGGTATGCTGTTTGCCTTTCGGACACCGCCGAGTTATGCCAAAATCTTGAAAGATGTTGGTTTTGATATCTTGAGTGTTGCCAACAATCATTCTTACGATTTTCACGAGCAGGGATTTAAGGATACGATTAAAAACATTGACAGCAATGGCATGAAAGCTGTTGGCAAGAGAGATCAAATTGTCTACAAAACTGTCAAAGGTGTCAAGTTTGCTTTTATCGGCTTTAGCAACTACGGCGAAGTTCACAATTCTTTATTGGAACTGAAAGCGGGAGCAGAAGTTGTCAAAAAAGCCAAACAAAAAGCCGATATTGTGGTAATCTCAGTTCATGCTGGAGCTGAGGGAACGGGAGCTATTAATGTCAGAAATAGAACCGAATTCTTTTACGGAGAAAACCGGGGAAATATGGTTTTGTTTTCGCGGACGATGATTGATGCGGGAGCGGATTTAATTTTGGGACATGGCCCGCACGTTATGAGAGCTTTGGAGCTTTACAAGGGGAAATTGATTGCCTATTCGCTGGGCAATTTCATGGGATACCGCACCCTCTCGACAGCAGGAACACTCGGTCAATCTCTGATTTTAGATGTGAAAATGAATCCACAAGGGGATTTTGTTTCTGGTAAGATTATCCCGGTGGAACTTAATAGCCGAGGCATCCCGTTTATTGATGATGATTTTCGGAGTGTCGGGTTAATGCGCAGTTTGACAAGAAGCGATTTTCCCAAAACAGATTTGAAAATTGATGACAAGGGGATAATTTCCAAGAAATAACCGGGCAATCAGTGAGCGAATAAGGATCGTGCATTAAATAAAATCCACTTTTCATAACTCTTGTGGGATGGGCCCACAAGAAAAAACGGAAATTATTTAATTGACGAGCCTAAGTGCTTTCTGATCAGAGGCTAGGCCTCAGATGATACCAAGTCCGGGTTACCCACCCCCTTTATGAGACTGTATGGTGCGTCGCTATGAATGGC
>JAAUPI010000239.1 GCA_012035135.1 Microcoleus sp. CSU_2_2 | reverse complement strand
GTATTCTCCGCGTCTCTTGCTCCAGTAAATCCAGTCACCGTCGTAAGGCGTTGAATTACCTTTTACCTTGACGTGCCTTATTATCGGCGTTGCTTGGTGTTGGGCTAATTCTAAACCTTCTTCTGTGCTGAAGCACCAATTTCTGTCGCCTACTGTTCGCCAGTATTTGTTTTTGTTGATGCTGTCTTTTCCCCGTTTTCTAGCCCATGCTCTTAACTTGTCATAAGTAAGATGATCGACCTTGCTAAAGGTTTCCTTACTTACAACTGTAGAGTAATAGTTTGACCATCCCCTAATTATTGGATTTAGCCTTTTGATTAAGGCATATTGGGGGGAATGGTTATGAGTGTCTATTACTTCTCCAATTTTCACAAGATGAGCTTTGACTTTTGACTTGGACGGAGTGATTAACGTTTTAAAACCGATTGGTATTCCTTTTGTACTTTTGGCACTTCGGTAGTTACCTACCTTATGTTGTTGTACGTGGAATCCTAAAAACTCAAACCCAACATTTCCCTTATATTTATTGAGGGTGTGGGTTAATTTTGTTTTACTTGGCTTCAATTCTCAGCCTAAATCACTTAACCAGTTTGCAATTATCTGATGACAGGCTATTACTACTTCAATGTTTTTGTGAATAATCACAAAATCATCTGCGTATCGGATTAAGCTGATTTCACTTCGTTGGTTAATGGAATTTCCAGCGAACTGTTTAACCCGTTCTTCCATTCCGTGAAGGGCTATGTTAGCCAGTAGCGGGGAGATGACCCCTCCTTGTGGCGTACCTTCATTGGTCGGGAAGATTTCACCTTGGTCTAATACACATTGATTGAGTTTTTAGTGTGATGCTATCCACCGGGTTTTATGGGCAGTGCTTATAGGTCGAAACACAAATCGCCTACGCCATATCCTTCTAATAGAATAGGGGATATGCTTTTACCGCTGCACTTGCGGATTGGGACTTAGGATAACCCGCACCCAGATGTGTATTTAGTTGTTATGGCTTGAGAGCCATACTAGTCATCTTTGAATATTATTATTCATTTCGACTAAACGAATCGCACCATATTGATATTATTGACTCTCAGGTATGGATTCAAGCAAATAATACCGATCGGCTAATTGCCGAGGAGTTAGTTGCAGCGGGGATTCCGCCAAAATCAATTGTTTTAGGTTTGCAACCGCCTGATGTTAGACCCTATACTGCTTATGGAGTGCCTTCTAGGGAAATGCCGATCGTAGCCCGATAATTTTACAGCAGATTGCAGGTTTATGAGGTACATTCAAGAACTCCGTAGGGACACGGCAGTGCCGATTTGAAAAAAAATTACTCAGACAAATATTCAGGAAAGAAACAAAGTTAATCCCAAATCTTTGCCAAATTTAGCACAAATCCCGGCAAAACATCTTCGCCATCAAGGGTTTGAGGAGATTGCAAAATCTCCACATCTCTACCGGGACGGTAAATTTCTACTTCCCGTTTTTTGCGATTAATTAACCAGCCCAAACGACAGCCATTTTCGATATATTCTTGCATTTTGTTTTGAGTCTTTTTTAAGCTGTCGCTGGGGGAAACCAATTCAATCACAAAATCGGGACAAAGTGGGATGAATTTTTCTTTTTGTTCGGGTGTTAAAGCCTCCCAGCGAGATTTTTCTACCCAAGAGGCATCAGGAGAGCGATCGGCTTTGTTAGGCAGAGTAAATCCTGTGGATGAATCAAACACTTCGCCAAGTTCGGTTTGTTCGTTCCAGATATCCAATTGTGTAGTCAATTTGACATTGCGTTTCCCTGTTTCTCCTCCAGTTGGTGGCATGGCGATTAATTCTCCGTTGGCATTGCGTTCTAATTTTAAATCTGGGTTATCTTCGCATAGTTGATAGAACTGTTCGGAAGTTAGTTGAATTATGGAATTGAGATTTAAGGCGATCGCAGTCATTGTAATTCACCTGCTGTTTTTATGAACGAGATCGAATTAAGAATTAAAAATGGGAGGATTCATGTTTGATTTTTAATTCTTAATTCTTAAGTTCAAATTTTACTGCAACTGTTCGATTCTTTTGCGGGCGTCTAGATACGCACTCGTTCTGCCGCCTTGTTTATAAAGTTCTGCGGCTTTCTGAAAGTCAGCAATTGCTTCCGGTTTTTCTTTGTTTTCGAGGTGGGCTAAAGCCCTGTTGTAGTAGGCGTCAGCAAAGCCGGGATTGGCTGCGATCGCCCGCGTGTATGCTTGAATAGCGGTAGATCCGCGGGTGGTATCGGAACTGCCGATGAGAGTGATGGCATTACCGATATTGAAGTACAATTCCGGGGTGTAGTTGGGCTTAGCAGCGAGTGCTTTGTTGAAATCAGCGATCGCCTCCCAAGCATCTCCTTGATCTAACCGCGAAAGTCCTCGAAAATAATAGGCTTGAGCATCTTGAGGATTAATGATGGATATGGGGCCTTGAACTGCGGGAGTCTTGTCTACTTTTAACTCGGATTTGTTCATTCCCGCCGCCGTCAATTGCAGCATAAAATTATTGATGGGAACTGCTGCATTAAATCCAGTTTTAATCGGGGCGACTTCGCCGGAACTGGTTTGGGCAAAACCGAATTCGCCTTGTCCGTGTAAGCCGATGACTCGGGCTTCGGAGTCAAAAACTGGCCCACCACTCATCCCACTCCAAGTTACGGCTTGGTACCGCAAATTATATGCTTCCGGGCGGTTGCTGGGGCGGCTGGTAACTAGTCCCGGAGACAGTTCTGGTTCTCGATCGGCCCCGAACAGTCCGCCGGTAGCGGGATAGCCGTAAACGTAGATTTGAGTACCAATTACGGCCGTGTCGGAATCGGCAATAGTCGCCACTGGATATTCTTCTGGGCTTTCAAATTTGACTACGGCTAAATCCGGATCGGTTTGAGCTTTTTGCAAGCGGGTGACGGAAGTTGCTTGATAGTTTTTGCCTTTGGAAGTGCGGACGGTATATTTAATGTCTGACTTTTCTACGACGTGATTGACAGTTAAAACTGTGTAAGTTTTGCCATTTTTGGCAATAATTACGCCAGAACCGTCTCCTAGGGAACTGTTAACTTGTACTGTCAGCGGGCCGGCAATGTTGGCTACTTCTTGGGGAGTTTTGGCGATCGCGGGTTGGCTGATGACTATTGTTAAGGCGGCGGTAGTTCCTGCTAGCACGCTGCTTAAGGTGTCGAAACGAGAAAAATTTATATTCATGGCTATGGCTAATTTGTAGTTGGGTACGGGGAGTTGGCGGAGGGCGATCGACGGTTGGTGTTTTTTGGGTTTTTAGTTTTATTAGTTACTTGAGGCAAACCAGGTCTGCTTTGTTCTTTAGTGATAATTTTACTCGCTATTTTGTTCCCCGATTTTCTATCTAAATGTAGGGAGTACACTGCGTACCTTACTTCTCAAAACTTAACAATACATAACTCGAACTCGGTACAAATTTCTTCTTTGGTGATAATTCCCCGCGCTACTTGCATGACTAAATCGTATGCCCCCTCGTCCGTCAAATTCAAATAGAAGCCATTCAAACGCAAAAAGGTATCCGTTACCGCAAAAGCCGATCGCTTGTTACGTTTTACCCGCTTGTGAAGTAGAACTTCCACCGCCTGGTGATAAACGGGGTAATTACAAACTTTGATAGTCTGCAACCCATTGGACGATCGCCTCAGTCAGCCCATCTAAAGTATATTCTTTAGCTTCTACATCTAACTTCCCCAATAAATTATAGCAACTTTTAGAAGTTTCCGGACCGATCGAGGCGATGCAAACATTTTCTAACCAATCCTGAGACAACAATTCTTGGTTTTTCCCTATGAGATTACAAAAATTTTGTACAGTTTTGGAACTGGCAAAAGTTATGAGATCGATCGCCCGATTTTGTAATGCTGCTAGGGCGATCGGATCGATATTTTCGGGACAGCAAGATTGATAGGCTGGAACTTCGATTACTTGCGCTCCTTTGGCGGTGAATTCTTTGACTAAAACTTCTCGGCCACCGCTTTCTACTCTGGGAAATAGAATTTTGTATTTTGTAGAGGTGGCGCCCCCGTCCCCGCCCTCCCAGGGGAAGTTTTCGACTAGGGAATCGGCAACAAAGTTGGGGGGAATAAAGTCTGGTTCAAGAGAGTGCGATCGCAAACTTTCGGCTGTTTTTTTGCCAACAACTGCGATTTTAATTCCAAACAAGCTGCGGGCGTCTTTTCCGTGGGCTTTTAGTCTTTGAAAAAAAGAGTCTACAGCGTTGTGAGAAGTGAGAATTAACCAGTGAAAGCTTGACAATTGTGCGATCGCACTGTCTAATAGTTCCCAATTGGAAGGCGGGCCAATTACTAGGGCGGGCATTTCGATAACGCGGGCTCCTTGCTGCTGGAGTCGATCGCTAAATTCAGCAGACTGAGAAGCAGCGCGGGTGACTAAAATTGTTTTTCCTGCTAGTGGCAATTGGTTGCGATCGGGAGTGACAGGTATATCGTTCATGTTGATGCTTTGTGGCTGAATTAAATATTCGCGCAATCTTACCACTTCTCCAATTATTATCGCGCAAGGTGACAAAGATTGACCTGTTGTTTTGTGTACGATATCAGAGAGATTGCCGATCCAAATTTGTTGTTCGGGGCGGCCGCAATCTCGGATAATGGCGATCGGAGTTTGGCTGGATAATCCGTGTTTTTGCAGTTGCCAAATTATCTCACCAAGATTTCGCCCTCCCATCAATATTACCAAAGTTTCTATCTGCACTAATGCTTGCCATTCGAGAGCATCTGGTTCGTGAGCACTCATCACTGCAAAACAGCGGCTCATCACCGGATCTGTGAGGGGAATTCCTGCTAGTAAAGGTGCGGCTAATGCTGAGGAAATTCCCGGCACTACTTCAAAATCGCAGCCCGCTTCGATTAATGCTTGAATTTCGGAACTGGAGCGACCAAAAATAAACGGATCGCCGCTTTTGAGGCGCACTACTTGTTTGCCTAACTTACATTTTTCTACTAGCAAACGGTTGATTTCTTGTTGCTGAGTAGAAGGTTTACCACCGCGTTTTCCGACTTCAATTTTATGACAAGTTACTGGGATTAATTCTAGTTGCGGGAGATCGACTAAAGCATCGTAGATTAAGACTTCTACTTGGGAGAGCAATTTGTGCGATCGCACTGTCATCAAGTTACAATCTCCAGGCCCCGCACCAACTAGATAAACTTTTCCTCTTGGGTTTTGCATATTTGCTCCTCGATAGTATAGTTTTATGAATATTGCGGTGTGGTGGCGCACCCTAGCTTAGCCTATAATTTAATCAGACTTTTCCAGCAGCCTGTCGGGGCGGGTTTACCCATCCACCTCCAGAAGTGCAAACGGGTGCATCTGTGTTTTGCAAATATGTTTGTATGGGCTTTCGCATGACCGCACTCAATATTAGATTATAACTAATAACTTATATGCGGTCATGCTTCGCCCTCTTTAAAAGTGAGATCCACCCAGTGCAAACAGGTTAAATAAACCCGCCGCAACCCACTATTTATGCAGATTATCATCATCACTGCCGCCGATGCAAATTACTTTGAACTGGTGCGAGGCACTATTTTATCGGTGCGGCAAAAACCAGAGGGTGCAAATGTGGCGATCGGCTTTTTCGATCTCGGTTGCACTCCCGAACATTTGCAGTGGCTGGAAACACAAGTTAATATCATTCAAAAACCCGATTTGCACTTTGACTTTCCCGGCAAAAATGAAGCACCTCATTATCTCAAAGGACTTTTGGCGCGTCCGTTTCTGCGCCGATACTTCCCCAATTTTGACATCTATCTTTGGATAGATGCCGATGCTTGGGTACAAAATTGGAAAGCCGTTAAACTGTTAGTTAAAGGCGCAGCCAAGCGGGGTTTAGCAGTGGTTCCAGAATTAGATAGAAATTATTATTTAGCTTACGGTAAACTGCCCTGGTATTGGCAATTTGTTTATCGCGATTATCAAACAGTTTTTGGGGAAGAAGTAGCGAAACAGTTGCACAGCTATCCTACCATAAATGCTGGGGTTTTTGCGCTGCACAAAGATGCTCCGCACTGGGAACTTTGGGCGGAATATTTGGGACAGGGATTGCAGCAGCACGTCTCTTTGATGACCGACCAAATTGCCTTAAATCGCTTGGTTTACGGCACAGAACTCTTTGACAAAACAGAGATATTGCCCGCTTGGTGCAACTGGAGTTGTAACTTTGGTTTGCCCGTGTGGGACAAGCAGCAAGCGTGTTTTGTGGAACCGTATTTGCCGCACGAGTCGATCGGCATTCTGCACCTAACTGGTCACAAACACGACTCTGTAAAATTAGCAATAACTGATGGAGATACAGTAAACATGAGCATCCGCTACCAACCCATACAAACACCAAAAAATCAACAAGTTACACAAAAAGATATGACATTACCAGAAAAGTCTGAAATCGCAAACAATACTTTGTTGCCCGCCGGAGATTACATCTCGCCCGGATTGAAAATTATTCTTCCCGATGCCTACTTTCCTAATATGATTGTTGGTGATACTCAGACTTGTCCGTGGCCTTATTTGCGCCGGGAAATTCAGCACAATTGGTATGTCGATCGCCGTGCTAGTTCAGTCGGATTTCTCAGCCGCGACGAAGCACACATTCTTTACAATACAGCCCTGCAATTCCGAGGTAAAAAAGCCTTAGAAATCGGCTGCTGGCTGGGTTGGTCAGCCTGTCATTTAGCACTAGCCGGAGTTGCATTAGATGTCGTCGATCCGCTGTTAGAAAGAGACGAGATCAGACAAAGCGTCATCGATTCAATTCAAGGAGCGCTCAAGGCGTCGGGAGTTCAAACAACAGTCGAGTTAATCCCCGGTTACAGCCCGCAAAGAGTAGAAGCATTTGCCTCTCAATTCAACCGCAAATGGTCGTTAATTTTTATTGACGGAGAACACGAAGGTGATGGGCCATTAAATGATGCGATCGCCTGCGAAAAACTTGCTGAAAAAGATGCTATAATTTTATTCCACGATTTGGCTGCTCCCGCTGTGGCTAAAGGTTTAGATTATTTGAAACAAAGGGGATGGAATACTATAATTTATCAAACAATGCAAATTATGGGTGCTGCTTGGCGGGGGAATGTCGAGCCTGTAAAACATCAACCAGATCCCAATGTTTATTGGGAGTTGCCAGCACATTTACAGGGTTATTCGGTCAGCGGTATGCCATCTATCAAAGAGTTACCAAAACAAGAATTGCCAACGCTACAACAGCGCAATTTGCAGACAATTATTCAAAGCGACCAATTGTCACTTAAAACTGCTCCTGAAGATTTTCAAAATATTTGCTCAACTGTTCGCCCTTATACTCTGCTGAGCGAATCGAGACTGTTTTCTCTCTATTGTTTGGCAAAACAAATATGTGTGGCAGATTTGCCGGGAAATTTTGTAGAATGCGGAACTTGTAAAGGGGGTTCAGCAGCATTGTTAGCATTTGTGATTAAACATTACAGTCGGCGGCCGAGAGTGCTGTATGCTTTTGATACGTTTGAAGGAATGCCGGCACCTACCGAGATCGATCGACATCGGGGAATACCAGCAAATTTAACTGCTTTTGGCGAAGGAACTCTCAAAGCTCCGATTAGTGAAAACTTGGATAAAATCTGTGAGTTACTGCAAGTTAGACATCTTGTTGTACCAGTTAAAGGATTATTTGTCGAGACTTTACCAAAATATCAGTCAGTCATCGGAAGTATTGCCTTTCTCCACGCTGATGGAGATTGGTACGAGTCAACAATGGACATATTTAATACGCTTTATGACAGTGTTATTCCCAACGGTTTTATTCAGGTTGATGACTACAATCATTGGGAGGGCTGCAAGCAAGCATTACACGATTTTGAGAGGATGAAAGGTGAGTCATTTGCTCTTCACATTATTGACGAAACTGGAGTGTGGTTTCAAAAGTTGAAATAATCAGGACAGGACTTATACCAAATCCGGCTGATTCATCCCCGTTATAAATTGTATGGTGCGTCGCTATGAGATCTCCCAATAGCAACGAGAGTTGTTCGTAGCGACGCACCCTACATTTACTACATTTACGAGATTATAAAA
>JAAUPI010000238.1 GCA_012035135.1 Microcoleus sp. CSU_2_2 | reverse complement strand
TAATCTCGTAAATGTAGTAAATGTAGGGTGCGTCGCTACGAACAACTCTCGTTGCTATTGGGAGATCTCATAGCGACGCACCATACCAATTATAACGGGGATGGGAAACCCGGATTTGGTATTAGTCGAGATGCTGATATTATCGAGCAGGTTATATCTATGAGAAAACCTGTCTCTAACAAAGCGTCGAGCAACAAAGGGTTGATTCGATCGTTGTGAAAACTCAAGAGAATGTACCGGGAACAAGAAAATCCGGTGTTTTAATTTCTGGATGTTTTTGCAATAACTTATCCATTTTTTGACGAATTTCTAAAATATCGGGTATTTGTATTTCATGTTTAGTCAAATTTTCTTGGGATAAGTTTGAGCCACTTTGAGAATCTTTTGCAAACACCTGACATGCGCGAGAAACTTCAGCTAGGGATAAGCCACAATACTCAAAAATAGCGCTGACTATCTTCTGAGGATCTGCCACTAAATTTTCATAACGAATTGTACAGCTAGGAATTCCTTGCTGCTGAAGAAACCTGTAGCGTTGCATGACAGATAACCACGCCGTTGTATATAGATCGATGGCGCTAGAGTCAGTGAAATCTATATCATTGGCATAATCTTTAAGTAAAGGGATAAATCGACTGTATAAGTCTATGTTCTGTGAAATTGTCGGAAGCATGGCACTCAGATAGACAAAAGCACGGATAGACGATCGAACGACATCTTCTGCATTTCGATATAAAAAAATCACTTGACAATCAGGAAAAACCCGATATATTAAGTCTCCTAGTTCAATGCAAAAACTCCGCAGCTTAAGTACGCAGCAAAATTCTTTTTCTTTTTTACTATTTTTACTCAAAAGTTCGATACAAATTTTTAGCAATCGGGCTATTTCAGCATCATTACTGCCGTCGGGATTTCGCAGACCTACTATCTGAGAAAAAACATCAGGTTCTGATAAACTGAGGACTGTTTCAATTTGATTAAACACTTTACTGAGCAAGGTAGAGCCACAGCGTCCGACGGAATAAATCATTATCAGTTTTTCGATCGGCTCTTCTATAGCTGTCATCAGTTGAGGTAAATCTTCTAGAGGAACAGCAATTAATCGCTGGGCATATTCATACTGGGCTTGGTAAAAAAAAGTTGCATTGGAAAGCTCTATCTCTAACGGTGTTTCAACAAAAATCGCTTGTTGGTTTTGAGGATCGAGGCAATATAAACTGATATTAGGACTTTCAATAATAATTTTGGGGTTAATATTCTCTCCTTCTATACAGTCAAAATCTTGCAGCTTAACTATAGAGAGAGGGTCGGGTCGTTGCTTGTTTTGAATGTAAAGAACTTTGGCGATCATTTAATTTTCCTTTAATAAACTATTAGAGATGTGAGAGCCAGCAAATAGAAGCTTTTTAAGTAGATAAGTTCGTCGATTTGCTTCTCATTGTCCATCCAGCGTCCCCAGGGACTCAGTAGACCCAAATCTTATTGAATAATCGGTAAAAGAAGCAAAATCGTCCTCCTAAAGATAGATTTTGTCTCCTCTAGCCCGGTCAAGAGAAGCTGCTGTAATTGTTGGTAATGTAAACCATCATCATACAGTAACTTAAACGATCCCCCCTCAGATAAATCGCTCCATCGGGTTAATTGAGTCTGGGATCGAACTGCTGTCGTACTTCTTTAGTTCTCCCGTAGATATGGCGATCGAACAAACAGATCGATCGAGCCAAACAATTACTGGGTAAGGAGTTATCGATTACCGATTACCGATTCCCTCCGCAACGCGGGGCCCATTACCAAAAATCCACATTAGCCCGTAAAGTCCCACCCAGAAGTTACTGCGATCGGCAGTCGATCGGCAGTTGAATTTGGCACAACTGAATAATAGACATCTGCTCGATCGCTGTTCGCCGCGAGCGTTGTCGTGTTGTGCCTCACCCGATCGTACAACGCAGCGCAACCTTCGGTTGTATCCTTTTCTAAACTCAACCGCAACACCTCTCCTTGTCCGGCAACAAAGCCTTTATTGGAGATGTAAATATCACCGTCAGCACCGATTTCTAAACCTGTCGGATTCGTTAGTTCATCATCTGCGATCGTGCGAGTTTTACCATCTGGAGACACATAGATCAGCGCACCTGCGTCACTGCCATTCAAGAGTCCATCCGCATCATATTCCAAAACATACAAACCGCCAGACTTGTCAAAGGCTAGATCGACGATATGCGTAAACCCGTCTGCATAAACTTCCGGTTTACCTTCAGCATTGATGCGATAAACTTTTGCTGTTTCTGTTTGAAAAGGAAACCCAGTCAATTGACCGACATAGAGCGCACCGTCGGGTCCAACGGCGACTGAGGTGGGGACAGGCTGAATCACCACTGATTCACCCGTAAGCGGATCGATCGCGGTAGAACTTGGAAAGACTGTTTCTAGAGTCAATTCGCCACCAAAGGCTCGCACAGAGAGCAGATCGTTGGCACCTGCATCCACGACATAGGCTGTATTGTCCTCAATCAGCAAGTCAAAGAGGTTGGTAATGACATCTTGCCCATCGGGATTGTTGTTTTGCTCGTACACTCCAAAATCCCTGAGTCTCGTCCAAGAAGCACCACCATCAAAGTTATCGATCGCGATTAAATGGCTAAAATCAGGAACTTGTAGCAGGGTATCTCGATTGGCTGGATTGCTAGCAAGACCGACGATCGCATAGGCGTTTCCATAGGCATCAAACTCAATATCATGCACGCCTGACGCATCCGATCCATCGGGTAATGCCACCGAGGGGAGTCCGGTAACAACTCGTTTCACATTCCCGTTTTGAATTCGGGTAATTGCACTCGTTGCGCCATAGGACAAAAACGCGCCCGGTATACTTGGAGATGGAATACTGGCCCCTGTTCCCCCTCGTCCTGCTTCAGCAACATAAAGCGCCCCATCTGGACCGAAGCTCAACTTGCGGGGACTATCCAGACCGGATGCTAGCACCTCAATTTGCGATATCTGTGGCGTTTTTACTGGTTCAAACATGATGTTTCTCCTTTGAATTTATGATGTTCGATCGTGATGTGTGTTCTTGTTTTTGAGCCACTCCCTTTCGTAAAAAATATCTAATACCAAATCCGGGCGGAGCGCGAAGCGGAGGGTACTCATCCCCGTTATGACGGTATGGTGCGTCGCGATCGGAATCGTTGTAAATAACCAGAATCTTCCGAGCGACGCACCCGAAAGATTATAAAGGGGGTATGATACCCGGATTTGGTATAAAAGTAAAATGTTGACGCTAGAAACCAAAATCCACCAAAAACATACATATTAAAGTTATCCTTGAATATCAAAGTGTTGTAATTTATAACTGTTTTGACTGGCAATGCTTTTTTTGTTGATTTTTCACCCTTTAATAAGTCTAATTTTAAGGATATTTTAGCATATCAAATCAAAACATAACTAGACTTCAATCTACCTAAAGTTATAAATTAATTTTGAAAAATTAACTTCACAAAAAGGTGAGATTTACAATTATATCAATGAAGCAATTAGAAAACTTCGTAACTTCTTCGGGCGAAGGTTCGGAAGTTATTCGGAAAGTTTGCTTATTTCTGCGATCGATATCGTGACTGTTCGCATTTCAACTGTTAAATCGATCTGGTGGAAATCTCAAACTTTATCAACATTGTGATGATTCGTGCAGCGTAGCTATCTTAGGAGCGCGATCTTCAAGGGGCGACAAGCGCCCTCTGAACGTATCTGTACGTCTCGCACATAGTCTGCGTCTGCACTTTTAGCAGGGCATGGCTTTTGAGGCGATCACTCTGTGCTTGCTTTACTTCATGAGTTATTTGTTCGATCGATCGTTCTATGACATATTCCATCACCGCAGGTTTTTGAGTATAGCTGACACTATCTAACGAAGTTAGTGCATCAGAATTAGTTGAGGTTGACTTGATTTTTTCGATTAGCGATCGCCGCACCAGCGACATCAAGGCATCCCGCAACTTGGTCACAGACACTAAAGGTAGATCCGCTTGTAATTGTTCTGCGGTAACAGCTTCCCGATCGATCGCCAACCAATACATCACTTGCTCCTCTGACCAACTGAGGCGATCGAATTGCTGCGCTAGTAAATCGCGAATGTCTTTAAACAACAGAGTTTCTTGAGCTAAAAAAGCGGCAATATTGCAATCGAATAAGTCTTTGAGCAATTCGGCCACCATTTTTAACGCCAGTGGATTGCCTTGATAGCGTTCTATTAATTCTTGTACTTGCGGTTGTTGGGCTGCGATTGTTAGTCCTTTTGAAGCTAGGATTGTTTCTCCTTCGGAGATCGACACTGGTTCCAGCCTGAGCAATCGAATTGGTGCGGTGGGGCTAGAGCTAATAGCAACCTCTGTGGGAATTTCGCGACTTGTTAGTAAGATGCTACTCTGATGTTGTGATTCTCCCAACTGCTGAAATAACCATCCGTAGTTTTCGTAGCCTCTTCGATAAGTACCGACTAATTTTTTACTCGAAAAAACCGTTTCCACGTTATCTAGAACGAGCAAACAGCGGCAAGATCGCAACTGAACAAGCAACTGACGCATCATGGCATCAAGTGACTGCGGTAGCGTTCGATCGGGATCGATCGCGCACATCAATTCGGTGAGAAAATCGACGAAGGGTGGAGCTTGCCTGAGCGATCGCCACACCACAATGTCAAACTGACCCGTATCAGCAAGTTGTTGTGTTAATTGAGTCACAAGCATTGTTTTGCCGATGCCACCTATGCCCGCGATCGCGATTAACCGGCAACAATCTTGCATCACCCATTGCTCTAATGTGGCTAATTGTGCTTGTCGCCCGCAAAATTCGGAAACATCAACTGCTTCTCCCCAATCGACACGATCGCGTGGCAAAGCTCCAGCTCGATCGCACGTTTGTTTCTGCAGTGCATACTGCTTCAAAACATCCTGCAAATTCAGTTTTGTTACCCCAATTTCTAACTCCTGGGTTAGCATTTGCCACAACCCGGCGCCTACATCTTTGATGTAACTGTACTCGTGATTGAGTTCTTGCGAAATTTTATGATAAGACTGCTTGTTCCAGGCTCCTCGAAGAACAGCGATTTGCAGTTCGCTTAGAGATTGAGGAGCTATAGCAGCCGTAACGAGTGCGAATGCTTCTTCATCGGTCATAACTAAAATGTTGCTTGCTAAAAAGTAGAGGCTATCGATTGTGTCAGCGTGCGCTATCAGCAATCTGCTTCAAGGTTTCAGTATTGTGCCAGTTGCCAAAGTAACCAACCAGTTTGTCAGCCATTTTTGTTTTTCTCCTTTCTTTTTATAGCGAGCCTGTGTTAGTATTAGTCCTACAATAAATAAATAGATTAGATCGAGCTAGAGTAGTTTGTGCCAATTTAATTGCTTAAGTTTGTAATTACTGTTGCTTTTTAAGGTAGCGATCGTTGCACAACTCTGCAAGGGGTAATTTGAAATTACTCTTACTCTAAGAAGTGAAGTGATGTTGTGTAAACGAACAACGCTGAAATAGATTGAATCAAGCTACTATATCTGGAATACCAAAGTGAGAACGTCACTCTGTCGCTAAAAAATACCCTGACCGGGCGTTAGCACATTGTTAGGATCGTAACGTCGCTTTGCACTGACCAACTTGCCCCAAACTGGACGAAAGTGCTGCTGCCAATCCTTTTGGGAGAAGGGAATAGCATCTACGGGATATCTGTAACCACCCAAGTCACGGTTTTGCTCAAATAGTCTGCGATTATCAGACAGCATTCGTGTAACTACAGCATCCTCTGGTGGTGCTGCGGTTCGCAAAATAGCAAACAGAAACACAATCTCTTCTGTGGGAACCCGGAACAAGGGTAGACCAAAACGGTTTGTGTTGACTGGATATAGCAGAATTGGCCCTTGACCTGTATTAGCTAGTGTTAAGGTAGAAACGACTTTACCAACAAAGCTTTCAACTGCGCTACCGGGCACAAACAAATTTAACCAGGGATGAGGATAAGACCAAACGCCGATGGATTTGAGGAAGGCAACTGTGTCAGCTAAACGATTGAGAAAATCAAAGTAAGACTTATCCTCTATTTGTTCTGTACCGCGAATATAGTTTAAGCCTGCAAGCATTATATTATCGTTGGGCGTAGTGGAACTGTAAAAGCTAGCTACTTCTAGCATATAGCGCCACCCGCCATTGCCATTGGGTACAACTTGACCTTCTACATAGTTGAACCTTTTTAACCTTTCATCATTGATTAGTAAACGTTGGTCACGAGTCAAGGTAGCCAGATCGTTGTAAAACAAAAGATACACACGAGCCTTAGTATCTGCAACAATCAGCTTAATTGTTGCCTGCACGATGATTCCACATTGACCTAACCCCGCCAACACTGCTTCAAACAAGTCGCGATTTTGAATTTTTGAACAGGTTTCAAGCTTGCCTTCACCCGTTACTACTTGAAGTTCCCAAACATTATCAACCTGTACGCCATAGCGATGAGTTGCGCCGCCAATACCTCCTACGGCTAAAGTGCCACCAGTGACAACTCCCGCTGCCAACCGCTTTAGGCAGTGTGGCAGGGGCTTCTCAACTTCACAAATGAGAGTTCTTGCTTCACAGGCTGCGCAACCGCTAAGCCTCCACAAGCAGCAAACGGTTGTCCTACCGTCCGTTTAAGAATTACCAAACTAGCATTCAAGTCTCTGTCCAAACTGACTCCACAATTCGGGCAATTATGAACTCGAACCGACAAATTTTTAACGACTTTTTCACCGCAATTAAAACATTCAATACTCGTACCTCGTGCATCTACTTCTTGAGTATGCTTGCCGCGTCTTACCGCTACTGCTTGCAATATCTTCAAGAATGCGCCCCAAGCTACATCTAGTATCGATTTAGCTAATCTGGTTCTAGCCAGACCTTTGATATTTAATTTCTCGAAGCCGATCAAATCGTAATTTAAGCATAACCAATGAGCTACCAAATAATGAAAATCTTTACGTTGTCGAGCAATATACAGGTGCCACAATGCTACCTTATTTGCCTGTTTCTGATAGTTCTTAGACCCTTTTTCCTTTCTGGATAATTTGCGTTGTTGGCGAGCTAAAGCCACTTGAGATTTACGATAAAACTGAGGCACTGCAACTGCTTCACCCGAGCTAGTCGTGAGAAATTTCTCAAGCCCAACGTCAATGCCACAAGCGGACTTAATTTCATCAACTGGTAAGGGAGAAGCAACTGTGTTATCCTCGAGCGAAAAACTGACATACCAACCATCTGCCTTGCCGATAATTGTTGCCTGTTTAATCTCAAAACCATCAGGTATTGGGCGGTGGAGGACGACTGGTATCTCACCAATTTTAGACAGCTTTAAAATGCTGCCTATTAAATGCGCTCCAGCTTTAGGGCTGTTAACTCTGGGAAATGTAAAGGAACAAATGTCACCCGGCTTTTTAAATCTAGGCTTGCCACCTCTCTTGCCTGTTTTATCGGGAACTAACCAGCGTTTCCCAGCTCGATCCAATCGCATTAAATTCTGTTGTTGGCAGTCAGCATAAATGTCTTTGTATTCAGGAAATAACCGCTTAGTTTCTTTGAGGTCAGCAGCTTGTGAATAGTAATTAACAGAGTCCGGAATATCACCAATCGGTTCTGAAATTAGGCTGCAACGGTCTAGTTGACATCTGGTGCGGCGCAACCAATCCAACCTTTGTCCTAAAGCGTAATTCCAGTGACGGCGCAACAATTCACCCCAATGGCTCAAAGTCGCCACCTGCTCGGTAGTTGCTTGCAATCGGTACTGGTAAGTTAGTAACATGACACTAATATATCATGAAGTATTGTTTTCCATTACTGCTTAGAGGTTAGTTAGCGTGTACGGTCTGCAATCTGCTTCAAGTTTTCAATTTGTTTTGCGATCGCGTCCCGTTCTTTTGGTGACAATTCTGAAGTAGTTTTTGATGCTTCCGACATAGCCAAATCTTTTAACTGAGTTGAACCCACTTCTCCTAGTTTTGAAGCAGGAGCCAATTTGAGCGCTTCATCTAGCGCATTGTACCATAAACCTGCCCCAGCATAGATATTAGCTTTCTCAACGCTATTTACTGCTTTGTTGAGTTTACTTTGCACGGCAGCAGGCATTGCTATAACCTCAATATTTTCCTCACTTATACCAAATCCGGCTGATTCATCCC
>JAAUPI010000017.1 GCA_012035135.1 Microcoleus sp. CSU_2_2 | reverse complement strand
GTCGATTGTAGTGCGATCGTTAGCCTTCGTAAGGTGCCTCAGATCCGAAACTCCCGATCGTCATCCTAGAACTTCGCCTGACGCACCCTACCAGTCGATTGTAGTGCGATAATTGGCATTAGTCTTATATACCTAACCCTAACAACATGACGCCAACCTACGCGGGTTTTAAACCTCTGAATTTTGATAAAAGTTAAAAATTAAAAATGAAGAATATTTCCCCATTTTAATTTTTAACTTTTAATTTATCCAACCAGAGCAACTGGGCGACTTGCGGAAGGACGACGATCGATCACTTGATCGACTAAACCGTATTCCTTCGCTTCTTCCGCCGACATGAAGAAATCCCGTTCGGTATCTTCTTCAATGCGGGAAAGTGGCTGACCGGTATGGGTGGCAAGATGTTGATTCAGGAGGCGTTTGTGGTACAAAATTTCTTTTGCCTGAATTTCAATATCCGTTGCTTGTCCTTGAGCTCCACCTAAAGGTTGGTGGATCATAATCCGGGAGTGAGGCAAACTCATCCGCTTGCCTTTGGCCCCCGCACTCAACAGAAAAGCGCCCATGCTAGCAGCCAAACCGAGACAAATGGTGCAAACATCGGGGCGGATGTGGTTCATGGTGTCAAAAATGCCCATACCTGCTGTCACCGAACCCCCAGGGGAGTTGAGATACAGGTAAATATCTTTCTCTGGATCTTCGGCGTCTAAAAATAGCAATTGGGCAACAATCAGGTTAGCCAAGTCTGAGTCTACCTGTTGGCCCAAGAAGACGATGCGATCGCGCAGGAGTCGCGAGTAGATGTCAAAGGCGCGTTCGCCACGACCGGATTGTTCTATAACTGTTGGGATCATTGACAGGGCCTGCCTATTTACGTCTCTTTTTTTAATTTTAGCGATTTGGGCTTATTTGTAGTTAGGGATCTGTGGCGGGCGATCGGCTTTTCGGGGCAAAATCTTGTAGCTGGACGGGTTTGAGGCATTGTCAAACTCATAGCGAATCTGTAGGGTGCGTCGCTGTGAGCTCTTGAATGGAACTTGCAGATTATAGAAGGCGACGCACCTTACCAATGATTGCCTCATCAAAATATCGAGTGTATTAATCCGCTGCATTTCGGCTTGGATATCCGCCACTCGACACCGCTGCACTGCCTCGTACAGCATCTGGAGTTCGTGAGGTGCTGGCACCTTCAAATCCGTATTGATCGAGTCCATCTTGACCGTTAGTGGCTATAATGACTTCAAACCCGATCGGCTGCAAGAGATTAGTGCGGCTCCTCCCCAGCAGGTCAAAAACACACCAAGGGTCGTATTGATTAAGGGGCTGGGTAAGATCAGCAGCCCATACTTAAAGATATTCTGCACTCTGGCGAATAAGTTGCCTTTCGGAATCCAAAGTTTATATAGAAAGGGTGTAATCAGCGCGTCGATCGTATTTGGTAGTGAAAATATCAGTAGGACGAGTACGCCATGCTGTGGATAAGTCGATGACCATAGGGTAAAGTTCACCAGCAATTCACCTAGCCACAAGATTGGCAATAGGCGATAGCCAAATAATATAATCGCTGCGATATAAATTGCGATCGAAGGCCAAACCGCAACGACTCCTTCCTCAAGAGCGATCGAAGTAGATAAGTGAGCCAGTGCCATATGGATGGTTGGAATTACCACCAGGGCGATGAGGAAGGTGCGATCGAGTTTAAAAGCGAGTTTAAATGGGAGTTGTCCGATGATCGTCCGAGGAAAAGGCATAGGTGTCCGAGGAGAGAATGGAGATAGTATTAACCTTTGACTGGCAAGTGGGTTGCGAATTCTGTTCCTCGACTCAGTTGAGAATTGACCTCGATCGATCCACTATGTTTATCTTCTACAATGTAATAGCGATCGACAACCCCGATCTTTTTCCCTCGCGATCGCTCTCATCTGCTATAATTAGGTTTGGAAGTTTCTGGGGCAACTGAAATGACTCCTCAACTACAAACTGAGCCACTACCAACTCAACAACCAGAAAAAGTCCTGTATCCAGACAGCGATGGACAGCCTATGTCAGATAACACGCTTCAATTTGGTTGGATTGTCAAGCTCAAAGAAGGGTGCGAAGCTTTATTTAAAGATAATCCGACTGTATTCGTAGCCGGGGATTTATTGTGGTATCCGATCGAAGGTGACAATAAGACGAAGCGTGCTCCTGATGTCATGGTGGTATTTGGTAGACCCAAAGGATATCGCGGATCTTACCAACAATGGCTAGAAGATAATATTGCTCCACAAGTTGTTTTTGAGATTTTGTCACCGGGAAATACGTTATCGGAAATGGCGTTGAAGTTGCAGTTTTACAACCGCTTTGGTGTCGAAGAATATTACCTCTACGATCCAGAGAATAACGATCTAACTGGATGGCAAAGAGTGGAGACAGGACTAACGGTAATTGAATCTTTAGATGGCTGGATTAGTCCGCGTCTGGGAGTCCGGTTCGTGTTTGCAGAACCAGAATTAGAGGTGATTCGTCCCGACGGACAGCGATTTTTGTCTTATGTCGAGTTAATGGAACAGCGGGATGAAATTCAACAACAGCGGGATGAAATTCAACAACAGCGGGATGAAATTCAACAACAGCGGGATGAAATTCAACAACAGCGCGATCGCATGGCTGCAAAACTGGAAGAATTGGGTATCGATCTAACTCAACTTTAAGCATATTTCAGAATGCGATCGAGTTTTAACTTTATGACTCGGCGGTTGAAACCTTTTGATGTTGAACTCGAATGTTGCGAAGAATCTAAAATTGACGCACCATACAATTTATAACGCAATACGGTTCACTTAACGTTCGTAGGGTGCGTCGCTACATACAACTCTCCCTACAGACTGAGATTAAACGAGCGACGCACCATACAATTTATAACGGGAGTGAATCACCCGGATTTGGTATTACTCAAATTTTGAGTACCCAACCACGGCGGTACATTCCATACAAAATTAACCACCAAAATAATACCGCAGTCATCGCAAACGCTAGAGAACCATTCAGCGGCCCAGCCCACGGCACAAACCAATTTTCGTAAATCCAAGTATAGGTACTTGGAGGCTTTTCGCCACTACCAATATGAGTTTTCAAGAGAATTCTGGCGACAATCCCCGACGCAACAAACAAGAAAATGGCATTCAATCCCATGATTTCAAACGGCCGCCCCCATTTCCAACCTCGAACTTCAATTGTTTCGTAGCAAACTGCTAGCAATAGCAACGCCCAACCAGCGGTAAAAACTACATAGGAACTCGTCCAAAGTTGTTTGTTGATGGGAAATAAAAATCCCCATAAACTGCCGATTACCACGCAACTGAGGCCGAATATTACTAAGTTGATACTGGTGCGGGTTTTGATTGGCTGTACGCGCAGCCACTCTCCTGTAAAATAGCCAATCAGAACTGTAACAACTGCGGGTAAGGTACTGAAAAGTCCTTCTGGATCGAAGGGGCCGCCTTTGTAGAGATGTTGGCTGCCGAGAATGAGTCGATCGATATATCCTCCTAAATTACCCTCTGGTGTGAGTTCGCCGGCGCTGTACCCCCCTACAGCAAATACGGTTAACGCAGCCCAGTAGCCGAATAATAGGGCTATGGCGAGGAGCTTTTGATGGCGGGCGGAGAGGTTGAGAATGACGATCGCACTGATAAAATACGCTAAGCCGATCCGCTGTAATACTCCCATGATGCGGATTTTACCAAAGTTGGCGGGGGCGTTGTTGAGAAGTACGTCAAGGGCGATCGATGATGTATTTAGCAGCAATCCTAATATAAACAGAATTGCCGATCGACGAGCAATCCGCCAGTAGATATTTGAGGAAGGAAGAAGAAACCCCTCCCCTACCTCTCCCGAAGGAGGGAAAGAAGAAGAAAGAGAGGTTTTTTCTGTCTTTATTTGTTTTTGTGGTTCTCTAATTTTTGATGCTTCTGTTTCTATTTTTATAGTAGTTTGCGTGTATTTAGATAGGGAAAAAGACATCGCGCAGCCGACGATGAACAGGAAAAAGGGAAATACTAAATCTGTGGGAGTGCAGCCGTGCCATACTGCGTGTTCTAGCGGCCAGTAAATGTGTTTCCAACTACCGGGGTTGTTGACTAGAATCATGGATGCGATCGCAATTCCACGAAAAACATCAAGAGATTTTAAGCGCATAAATTAAGTTAGATCATATCCGAGGTATCGCTTATTATATACGTAGGTTGGGTTGAAGTATGAACCCTCCGTTTCACTCCGCCCAACACAACCTACAAATTGACGTTGGGTTTCACTCCGCACCGGGCCAAACCTACTAATATGTCGGGTGCGTCGCTGTGAGATCCTCAATAAAACTTGCAGATTTATAGATAGCGACGCACCTTACTAATCGGCAACAAATGTAGCAGTTTCTCAAAAATTAATTGCTAATCTGTAGGGTGCGTCGCTGTGAGATCCTCAATAAAACTTGCAGATTTATAGATAGCGACGCACCTTACCATTAAAATCTAAAATCTAAAATCTAAAATTTACTAAATCTCTATTCCTTCCAAAGTTAGAATTATGCCATTTTTCATTAACATATTGCAGCGTTCTGCATAAAAATATGCCGCCTGATCTTGTTTGTTGACTTCCAACACGCGCAAAAACATTTGTCTTGCTTGCGCGAACTGCTGCTGGTAATGAAAAAAAATTCCCTGTTCAAAATAGGTTTGGGTTTGCCCTTTTAGTTCTATCATAAGATCGGAGTCGCCGTCATAAATTTCAAATACAGCAACAGGCTTTTGTTTTCCTTTTACTTTAACGCGATCGAGAAATCGACACTTATACTTTTGAGGATCATCAAGCCTACAAAGAGTTTGGACGCTAGCTACAACACCAACTCCATACATCTTTGTCAATCCTTCCACGCGGGAGGCTAAATTCACTGCATCGGAAATCACCGTACTTTCCATTCTTTCCGCTTCGCCAATAGTACCTAACATGAGAGTTCCAGTATGCAAGCCAATGCCGATCGAAATAGGTTTGTAGCCACTATTTTGCCTGTGTTTATTATAAATCTTAACTTGCTGCTGCATCTCAATTGCTGCTTGCACGGCATCTTCGGCACAGTTGGGAAACAAAGCCATAATCCCGTCGCCAATGTATTTATCTATGAAGCCATTGTACTGGCGGATTACTGGCCCAACTCGACTCAAATAAGAATTGAGAAATTCAAAATTTTCTTGAGGAGACATACTTTCTGACAAACTTGTAAACGATCGAATATCCGCAAACATAATCGTCATTTCTGCCTGTACGGAGTCTCCCAATTTCGCATCAACTATACTTTCTCTTTTGAGAAATTTCAAAAATTGACGAGGAACAAAGCGGGCTGAAGCTGCTGCAATTTTTTCGAGTTCGCTTTTACTAGCTTCAATTTGAGTCAGGGCGCGAAACGATCGCAAAGCTGTTACTACTGTAGTAAATAATTTTTTGTTGGTCAGTTCAGTTTTGGTTTTGTAATCATTAATATCATAGCTCACAATTACGACATCTTCTGGTATTTGTCCCGGCTGTCCGGTGCGCAAAATAATCCGCACTGCTTGATTGTCTAAAATGTCGCGTATATATTTAACTACTTCTAAGCCTGCTGCTTCTGTTTCCATCACTACATCGAGCAGAATCAATGCTATATCAGGAATATTTTTGATTATATCTTTTGATTCTTTGCCGGAATAAGCGCTAATAAACTCGATCGGTTTTGCTTCAAATTTGAAGTCCCTTAAGGCGAGTTTAGTAATATTATGAATTTCTACTTCGTCGTCTACGATTAAGATCTTCCAACTGGATGCTATCTCTTCTTCTTGCGCATCGTCTTCCTCATCAAATATTAATTCGTCGTCATCTTCTTCAGCAAATATTAATTCGTCGTTACCCGCCGCGAACAGATTTTTACTAGCTTTTGACATTGATGGTTCTCCTAAATATTATTTTATTGAGGGCGGTTGAATAATAACTAATCGTTGATTTGAGCCGGAAATGCGATCGTAAATTTTGTACCTTTTCCTACTTGACTTTGACATTGAATCGTGCCTTGCAGTTTTTGAGTGACGAGGTTGTAAATGATATGCAATCCCAATCCGGTGCCGCCCTGACCTCTTTTGGTGGTAAAGAAAGGTTCAAAAATTTTACTGAGATTTTCTGGAGTAATTCCTTTGCCATTATCGGCATATTCAAATATTAGCCGATCGTCCTCTAGCTGAAAGTCAAAAGCCATAACTCCTTCATCGTCTCGATCGTAAGCGTGAACTAGGGAATTCATCACCAGATTGGTTACAATCTGAGATAGCACGCCCGGATAACTGTCTAGTACAATATTTTGATCGCAATTAATCTCTACTTTGTGTTTAGTTGTTCTAAGTTTGGCTGTTAAGGATATCAAAATTTCCTCTAGATACTCTCTCACTTTAAAAGTCCGTTTTAACTCGCTCGATTGATCGACTGCCACTTCTTTAAAGCTGTGGATCAAGTCTGCCGCCCGCATGAGGTTCGCCAATATCATATTACTGCTTTGTAAGGCGATATCCAGAAACTTTTCTAACTCCGAGCGTTTAATCGATCCATTGGCATAAGTTTCGCAAAATTGTGTAACTTTTTCAGCTAGCAAGGAAGCGGCAGTGATACCAATGCCTATCGGAGTATTGATTTCGTGAGCAACACCTGCAACCAGTCCTCCGAGGGCAGCCATCTTTTCCGATTCTACCAGTTGATTTTGGGCAGATTTCAGGTCTTCTAAAGTTTGAGACAGTTCGGAGGTACGCTGTTGCACTAACTGTTCTAAATTATGATTGAATTGCTGCAAGTTGGCGTAAAGTTGGGCGTTTTCAATAGAAATAGCAATTTGAGAAGATAGAAGTTGTAATATTTCTAGCCTGTCAGGCGTAAAAGCGCCTGTAGTCAGATTGTTTTCTAAATATAAAATGCCACTTAGTTTGCCTTGATGGATTAAGGGAGTGCAAAGAATTGATTTAGGTTTAACAGCAACTATATAAGGTACGTGAGTAAATTGTCCTTCCCTGGTGGCATCATTTAAAACTATATTTTCTTGGGTGCGGGCGACGTAATTGACAACTGAAACTGCTAGCAGGGGTATTTCTCGATCGTCCTCTACAAAGTCTATGGGAATTGATTGCATTACAGTGACGCGATCGGTATCTACAGAACCCGATGCTTCTATCACCCATCTTTCGTTTTTTTCTAATATTAAGAATCCTGTTTGTGCTCCGGCATTTTCAATTACAATTTTCATTAGTTTAGCCAGTAGCTTATTAATAACTATTTCGCCGGCCAGGGTGTGCGAGGCTTTGACGGCTGTTGTCAAGTCTAGCACACCCGCACCGCTACTTTTAGTAGAGGCACTGCTAGTAGAGTTGTGAATTTCGATATTAGTTGAAATGGAGGCTGAAGCTAGCAACTGCGGGTATTTTGATTCTAAATGTGCTACTTTGGCTTGCGCCCCCCAGCGCTGATAGCAATAGCGCGCTTCTGTTAAATAAGTTCGAGCAATCTTTTCTCGTCCTATGGATAAATAAAATGCTCCGGCTAATTCTGCTCCTAGTGCTTGTTCTTGTATGTATCCATTTTCTTTTGCTCCTTGAATTGCCAAATCGTAATATTCCATCGCTTCGACAATATCGCCCAATACTCGTGATTTTTCGGCTGCTACTAAATCGCATTTATGCTGGAAGTTCATGGGAGCCGATCGCGCTTTTGTCTGGATCTTTTTTTGGTTACTAATTGCGTAAAACAGATGTTCTTCTTGTTGGTCTTTTGTTGCAGAATGATACACTGATAGTCTGGCTAGAGCATCGTAAAAATGGTATACAGGAACATTGATAAATCCTGCCACTCCATCTAAGTAAAGTTCGGCATTGGCGGCATTTAACAGTGCGCGATCGCCGTCCCCAAATAAATATGCTAAGATTAATTTTTGCAAATAAAAGTGCTGGAGTCCCACTCGATCGTTGGCTTCAATTAGCAGGGGTAATAATTTTTGTTCGCTGTAATCTTTACCTAATAAAAGGTCATTTTCGTCCACTGTACCCATCAATTGTAAGACCGTTTGTCGGTAGATTTGATTCCAAGTCAATACCGTTTCTTGTTTGAGTTGAAACAAAAAATGGTTATAATTTGCCATCTTCCGTTCCAGTTCCGGTAATTCTTGACCGATGAAATATAAAGCTTGACAAATATTTACTGCCGAATATCCGACATATTCTAAATCTCCATTTTCTAGCGCGCTTGATACGCTTCCTCTAACAGTGGTAAAGTTTCTTTGACGTGATGTTTTCCAGGCTTTAAAATAAATGCTACTAAATTAAGCGTCTTGCTTTTGAATTCAAAAGCATTTAATCGATCGACCAAATTTAAAGCTAATTTACCGAAGCGATCGCCCGATTCAATATCTCTAACTATTCCTTTTAAAATAGCTCCATAATTAGCATAACCGAAGGCTGAAAAAGGAGAATTGCCGTAGTTGATAGATAAATTAATCTGCTCGCAAACAATCAGTGGCAGCAGCACGGGTTCAGCTATCGACGTAGCAGAGAACATACTAGAAAGGATGCGCATAGTTGCCAATTTATGCTGATTGATCATGACAGGTAGGTTAATTAAATCTTCGATCTTTTTCCCGGTTAAATAAGCTGTGGTTTTGGTAAGTGCTTGCTGAATGTGAAGAGGAACAGGCAATTCGGGAAAGTTGATTCCTAGCATTTTTAGTGCTTCTCGACCAATTTTGACCGCTTCTAGCAGTTTGGTTTGCATCGCGCACCCTGTAATTTTTACTTCAAAAACTTTGATTTTGTCTAGTTCATTTTTTGCTTGTCGCAGAACAATTTCTGCCCATTTATCCATTTGTTCAAAATCGGTATTCAGGTAAGCTGTTTCTGCCGCTGACTCGTAGAGTGCGAGAGTCAAGTCGTAGTCAGTTTGCCAACTTTCAGAGGGAAGCAACTCAATGCCTGCTGTTAAATATTTGAGGGCTAGTTCGTAAGCTGCACTTGCTTTTGCCTTGCGTCCAGCGATTAAATTTAACTGTGATATTTGAATTATTTCTAATTCACTAACGATGAGTTGCTTGGCTGCATTGAGTTGGTTGACTATATCAAAAATATGGTTTTCTAGTTGTTCTGGATGGGCATTCTTCAGTAGCAATCTGCCGATTTTTAAATGGGTTTCTTGCCTCTGAGATTCAGATATTAAATCGTAAGCTGCTTGCTGTACTCTATCGTGCAAAAATTTGTATGTCGATCGAGAAACCTGTGCAACTGGTGACGACGAATTATCTGTAAAATCTATAGATAGTTTGGCTGTTACTTCTGGGCTGGCTGCTAATGCCATCGGAATTTTGTAAGCATCGTTTAATTCTACAACATTGTCAGTTATTCCCATGTCTTTTATTTGCTCGATATCCCACTGCCACTCGCCTTGAATTGTGCATTGCATCGCAGCTAGATCTGAAAATTCTTGGTAGGAATTGGAAAGAGTATCTGCTTCTAAATTTACATAATGTAGGGGCGTACAATAAGTAAATATTAACAGTTTTTTTGAATAAAGAGATTTTAGTAATTGAGTTAGAACAAATGGATTTCCTGCGGTCTTTTTAAACAATAATTCTGATAGGGGCAGCGATTTTTCTGGTTCGCAGTTCAGAGTATCGGCAACGAATTGATTGACGCTACTGAGATCTAAGGGGCGAAGAGCGATCGAACTCACAGTGCAGCCTGCTTTTCTAATTGCTTCGACAGTCAGCATTAGGGGATGATTTACATCTATTTCATTTTCTCTATAAGCTCCAATTATTAATAAATATTGACTTTTAGGGTCAGTTATCAGCAGTTTTATTAACTTGAGCGATGCTGAATCTGCCCACTGCAAGTCGTCGAGAAAAATTACCAGCGGGTGTTCTTTTTTAGTAAAGACGCGAATGAAGTTTTGAAAGACTAAATTAAATCGATTTTGAGACTCCGTAACTCCTAAATCTGGCACGGGTGGCTGCTTACCTGTAATCAGTTCTACTTCCGGAATCACTTCAATAATTATTTGGCAGTTGCAACCGAGGGCCTCTAAAAATTTTTGTTTCCAAATTTGAATTTTGGGAGCAGTTTCTGTTAAAATTTGTCCGATCAAGTCTTGAAAAGCTTGGATCAAAAAAGCATAGAGAATATCGCGCTTAAATTCTTCAAATTTGCTATCAATAAAATAACCGTGCTGTCGCACGATCGGCTTGTGAATTTCATAAACTAATGATGATTTGCCCAGGCCCGCACAACCGGAAATTAGCATGAGTTCGGCCCGGCCACTACCATGACCCCGCCTTGCAAAATAGGGGTTACTGACTCGATCGAACGTACTGAGGAGGCGCTCGATTTCTGGTTCTCGCCCGTACAGTTTTTGAGAAATTTGCAGGTAGCTAGATTTATCTTGCTCGCCGAGAGTTATGTCTGAAATCTCGCCTGTTGTTCGCAGTTTAGCCAGACAAATTTGTAAGTCGTGCAACAGTCCAAACGCGCTTTTATATCGGTCTTCAGCAGTTTTTGCTAATAGCTTCATGACTAGATCGGCAACAAATTTAGGAATTTTTTTTCCCCCTTTTTTATTTCTTATCCTTTCATCAAGTGGCACGGGCTGTTTGGCAATGTGACAGTGAACTAATTCGATCGGATCGGTGGCAGTGAAAGGTAACTCGCCGCAGAGCATTTCATAAAAGGTAACACCTAAAGAATAAAAATCGGTGCGATAATCGATCGCTCGATTCATGCGTCCCGTTTGTTCGGGAGACATATAGGCGAGGGTGCCTTCGAGTAAATTGGGATTGCCCAGGGCCGCGTTTTCACCGGGTAGCCTGGAGGCGATCGCAAAATCAGTGATCTTTACCTCCCCCGTCTCTATATTGACAATAATATTGCTCGGTTTAAGATCCTTGTGAACGATCTGGAGGTGGTGTAGTTGCCCCAGAGTTTCTGCTAGTTTGATGCCAATTTGCAGAAAACTATGTAATTCTACTGGGTGGTTACTGAGAAAATCTTTCAGGGAAATGCCACCAAAATCTTCTAAAATTAACAGAGGCAGGTTATTGTAAGTTTCTAGTTTATAAAGTTTGACTACTCCTGGCAAATTCAGATTTTTCAGGATTTCAGATTCGTACAGGAGTTGGGCTATTTGGGCTGGGGTTGGATACTGCGACGCGAAAGTTTTGAGGATAACTGACTTTTGCTCCTCTACTTGCATCCCTCGATAAATGACTGTGTGAGGGCTGCTATAAAGTTCTCGATCGATGCGGTAGCCTGGGATGGCAATCATGTTTTTTGAGGTAGAGTTTGAAAGGTGAGATTATTATCTATAGGACTAAGGTCAACTGTCACACTTTCATCGACTTGTAGGGTGCGTCAGGCGAAGTTCTAGAACGATTATCGATAATTTCGGGTCCGGGGCACCTTACTATATATGTGAGTTGGGCAAGTCCTAATCTATATTCTAGTCTGCCAAAAATCGGAAACCGCACTTAGCTGTCGCAGCAGTGCCAAAATAAACTGGTGCGTGCCAATCAATAGCTAAAATCAACCAAGAATTATGCAGAATATAACTGCCTCAAGTCCAGCCGCTGCTACTTCCAATTTTACGATCGCCACAGAGATTAAACTGTTGGTAGTCGATATCGACGGCACGATCGCGGGCTTGTCAAACGACATCCGAGAACCGGTTAAGGAGGCAATTTTGGCCGTCCGATCGCGAGGCGTGAAAGTTGCCGTCGCTACGGGTAGAATGTACCAGTCGGCTTTACGATTTCATCGCGAGCTTGGCTTAACTTTGCCACTGATTTGCTACCAAGGTGCGTGGATTCAAGATCCGGCTACAGATAAAATGCTCCGCCACTTGCCGTTGTCGAAACAAATGGCACTGCAAGTGTTAGACTCTTTTGAAGAACCGCATTTACGATCGCTCCTTTCCATCCATTTCTACATCAACGATCGACTTTACGTGCCGGAAATTACCGACGCTACCCGACTTTATGCCGCCCGATCGGGCATTGTCATCAATGCGATCGAAAATTTGCGCCGAGATATTCCGGGCGATCCGACAAAGGTTTTGGCTTTGTGCAAGAATCCGGAGGTACTCGACGGTTTGCTTAACAGTATGCGCCAGCGCTACACGCCTGCGGAACTGTATTTAACTCGATCGGTTGCTACTTTTTTTGAAGCTACTCATCCTTTGGCAAATAAGGGAGAAGCCGTGCGGTATTTAGCGGAAGAACTTTTGGGCTTGCAGGCGCAGGACGTGATGGCGATCGGCGATAATTTTAACGATGTGGAAATGATCTCCTACGCGGGTGTCGGCGTGGCGATGGGCAATGCACCCGACGGCGTGAAAGCTGCTGCTAATTGGGTGGCGCCGGATGTGGAGGAAGATGGGGTGGCAGTTGCGATCGAACAATTTGTTTTGGGCTAATTTGAAAACAGAGATTTAACGATCGCCCACTGCGAAATTGCAACGGTTTGAGGGTCTTCTTCGTCACCTTGACAGGGTTGGAGGCTCTGCCTCTTAACCAGTTAATTTTAAAAAAGCCTTCCAACAGAAAGAGCACCGACGACTGGCCGTGTTTCGTCTCGGTGCTCTTACTGGTTCGCTCCTCACACGTTCATCACTCTAGCCGACTCAGCGAAGTGTGTCAATACATTTTACAAAAGTTTTTTTTTCGATCGGGCTACGGGGTGGTCTATCGAGCGAGAATCCTGGCAATTAAAAGGGTTTCGCCCGATCGCCCCGTCCGTGAATTCAAGAAAAAAACTTCAATTCAACTCAGCCATCCAGTCCAAAATCAGAGAATTGACTGCACTCGGCCGCTCATCATGGGGACAGTGGCCCGTGTTCGGAATCGAAACAAATTTCACCGATTGACGGTTGGCAGCCAAATCCTGATAAATTTGACTCCCCGCAATCGGCGTCCAGGGGTCGTCGGCGCCCCAAATCACCAATAACGGGCGATCGACTTTTGGCAGCAATTCCGACGGTTGAGGGCCGGCTGGGGCAGTCAAAATCGACGCAAAAACTTGTTGAGCTCCCGGATCGCAGGAGGGGGCGTGCAGCAGTTCTACGAGTTCATCGGTGATAGCTTCCCGATTGCCGTAGACTTGGCGTAAGGTGTTACGGATGCGGTGTTTTTGGCGAATGTTGTTGAACAAAAACGGGCCGACGAGGGGCGATCGAACTAACTTCGTAAAAGTCCCCATCACCACTCGCAGCGGGAAATTCAGTTCGTCGGGACGGTGGTTGAGTCCGCCGGCACAATTAATTAATACGCCACCGGCTGCTATTTCAGGATGATTGGCGACTACCATCAAACTCAACAAAGCGCCGATCGAATTGCCAACAAAAACAGCCGGTTCCTGCACCACTTCCTTCCAGAAATCTGCCAGCAACTCTTCCCACAATTCCAGAGTGTAATCGAGGGCTGGTTTAGCAGACGCACCGAATCCCAACAAATCGAGGGCAAATACTCGATAGCCCCCGGCTGCTAGTGCAGGGATATTTTGTCGCCAATGTCCGATCGAAGCCCCAAATCCGTGAATCAAGATTAGAGGGCGTCCGGTTCCTTGGACGGTATATTGAATTTTGTGACCTTTCCAAGTCCAAATTAATTTTTCAAAACTGGTTGCAGATACTAATTGTTGTGCAGTCACGGCTGTTATGTAAAGTTTCTTTAACTATAGCAGAAGTCATTAGTCATTAATCATTAGTCTTCGGGTGCGTCGCTACCTTGAATCCCTCAAAAAATCGACAATCGATGAGCGACGCACCTTACCATTAGTCTTCGGGTGCGTCGCAACCTTGAATCCCTCAAAAAATCGACAATCGATCGGCGACGCACCTTACCATTAGTCTTCGGGTGCGTCGCTACCTTGAATCCCTCAAAAAAGCGACAATCGATCGGCGACGCACCTTACCATTAATCATTAATCATCAGTCATCAGTCATTAGTCCTTAGCCGTTAGCCGTTAGCCCACTAATTACCTTTTTTTAACCAGCCAATAAGTGACCATATCCCCCTTACCTTTAACCGGGACAATACCTCGCTTATCCAATACATACTTATCTTTCAAAAGCTCATAAGTAACAGCAGTAACTTGAATACTGTTGGCAAATGCCGTAACTTCCATCCTCGCGGCCACATTCACAGTATCTCCCCACAAATCGTAAGTAAACTTGCTAACACCAATAACTCCCGCAACTACTGGCCCGGAATTGATGCCGATGCGAATTGCCAATCTTTCCCCAGTCTCGTCGGACAAATTTGCTATTTTTTCTTGCATTCCCAGTGCCATTTGGGCGATCGCCTCAGCGTGATCGTGCCTCGGCGTAGGCAATCCCCCAACTACCATATAAGCATCGCCAATAGTCTTAATTTTTTCCACGCCGTACTTTTCAGCTAACTGATCGAAGTGGGAAAAAATCACGTTCAATCGCTTTACCAGTTCCGTGGGAGACATTCTCGCAGACAACTCAGTAAAGCCCACAATATCAGCAAATAATACGCTGACTTCTTCAAAACTGTCAGCAATTGTACTTTGCTCCAGCTTCAAGCGTTCTGCTATTGGTTTGGGCAAAATATTTAACAGCAATTTCTCACTTTGCTCCTGTTGTATTTTTAGCGCTTCTTGGGCTGATTTGCGATCCGTAATGTCAGAAACAGTACCTTCATAGTACATCAATACACCTTTTTCATCTCGAACTGCGCGGACATTTTCTGACACCCAAATCGTGCTGCCATCCTTGCGACGCACCATAGATTCAAACCCAGAAACGGCATTATTAGCGTCCATAGCCGTAATGAATTCCAGGCGGCGATCTGAATCCACATAAAGTTTTTCTGAAATATTTTTGATACTGGCAATTAACTCTTTGGGCGAGTCGTAACCGTACAATTTTGCCAAAGCCGGATTAGCGCTGAGAAAGCCTCCGGCAGGCGTACTTTGGAAAATACCTTCCATGGCATTTTCTACAATACTGTGATATTTTTCTTCAGCAATTCGCCGCGCTTCTTCTGCTTGTTTGCGCTGAATTAAAGAACCTAATTGAGTGCCGATCGCGTTAAAAATGTCTATGAATCGCGGGTCTCTCTGACAGGGCAAAATTTTAAAAAAAACCAGCACTGCCAATACTTCATTGCCGACCAAAATAGGTACACCAAAACCTGCTTTAAATCCGAGATCTAGTGCTATTTGACTTCGGGTAAAATGCGGGTAGCTCACCGAAACTTCTTCTACCCATTCGGGTTGCTTAGACGCCCAAACTCGTCCCGGCAGCCCTATATTCATGGCAAATATCAACTTTTCACTTTGCTCGCGAAACGATGCCATGTCTGGATTGCTAGCGTACCAACCGCGACTGCATTGCAAGACAGTTCCTTCTGAATCAGGAATCCAAGCCTCTCCTAAATCCCATCCTATGGTTTCACCAACTTGGTGCAGAATTACTTCTAAAGCCGAGTGAAAATCGACAGATTCGCCGATCGCCCGCGTAGTTTCCAGCAAAAACCGGATTTCTTCTTCAGCCCGCTGTCGTTCCGCAATTTCTTGCTGCAATCTAGAATTGCGATCGTGCAGTTCTCTAGCTTGCTGTTGCAGTTTGGATTGCAAAGAACGGAGAGAAAGTTGGTTTTCTACCCGAACCAAGACTTCTTCTACTTGAAACGGCTTGGTAATGTAATCTACTCCTCCCACTTGAAAAGCCTTTACTTTTTCTAACACATCATCTAGCGCACTAATAAAAATTACTGGAATATCTTTAGTATTTTCGATTGTTTTTAACTTCTGACAAACTTCATAACCGTTCATTTGCGGCATATTAATATCTAATAAAATTAGGTCGGGCGGTGCTATTTGCGCCCCTTGCAGAGCCAGATTTCCGTTAATAGCTTTTCTGACTTGATACCCGTGGGAAGCGAGCATAGTTGATAAAAGTCGCAAGTTATCTGGTGTATCGTCAACGATCAGAATGTCTCTACGGCTCACTGGCGATGGATGGTCGTTCATCATAATATAATTGAGTTAAATCGATGATGATATCTACCCGAAAATTATCGACCAAATCTGTTAGAGCGTTAGCGAGATTTAGTTCAGTATCGGGAATTTGCTCGATGAGCTCCAGTATGCGGCTGTCGTCAACGCAAATTGCTGCTTGGTACAAATCGACTACCCAGTCTTTGGGCATTACACTCAAATCCTCGGCGGTCAAAATTTTAGGCTGTGCTAGTGCCGGAAGAGAAGTAGATGAGTTTTCGTCCTCATAAATATAACGCAGTTTCAGATGATGCGCTATCTTGTCAAAGAGTACCTCTTCCCGAAAGGGTTTACAGATAAAATCGTCACAACCTACGGACAAAATTACTTGCCGCTGCTCCTCAAAAGCACTAGCAGTCAGCGCAATAATTATTATTTTTCTACCTTCTAGAGTTTGCTTAATCTGTCTTGTGGCCTCGTACCCGTCCATAACAGGCATCAGCATATCCATCAAGATCAGGTGCGGTTTCCAGGTTGACTGCAAAGCAATAGCTTCTTGACCGTTAGTTGCTTGGCAAACTTCAAATCCCAGCGGTTTCAGTAATTGCAACAGTAGTTGACGATTTTCGGCTACGTCTTCAACTATCAATATCCGATAGGTTGGCTGTCCAGCTTCTAAAGCAATGACTTGTTTAGCCACAGATGCTTCTGGTTCGTCACTTTCTGTTACTAATGTAACTTGAATATTAAAGGTAAAAATTGTACCTTGCCCGAGTTGACTTTCAACAGCAATATCACCTCCCATAATCCGAACGAACTGTTGGCTGATTGCCAAACCCAGACCAGTTCCTTGCATTGATCTGCGGCCAGTTTCGGTTTGTACGAACGGCTTAAATAATGTCGGAATTTCGGAGGGGGAAATGCCGGGACCAGTGTCGGCAATTTCAAAATCTAGTTGAGCTTTATTTTCTCCTTCGGCCTTCTTTTCTCCTTGGCTTCTAATTCGCAGAGTAACAGTTCCCTGTTGAGTAAATTTGATCGCATTGCCGAGCAAGTTAATTAAAACTTGTCTCAATTTACCTTCGTCTGTTTGAATATATTGCGGTAGGTCGTAAAATGTTTCAAAAATTAGCTTTAAGCCTTTTAAATTAGCTTTGAGTTGCAGCATTTCTTTAAGGCTGTTGAGAAAATTGTCGAGGTTGAAGCGACTTTCATTTATGGTAATCTGACCCGCTTCTATTTTAGACATTGACAAAATATCATTGATGAGTTCCAGCAAATGTTCGCCGCTGCGATTGATAATTTCTATGTATTCTTTTTGTTCTTCGGTGATGGAAATGTTGCGAGCCATGACTTGAGAAAAACCAAGAATAGCGTTGAGTGGAGTGCGGAGTTCATGACTCATGGATGCCAGAAATTGGCTTTTTGCACGGTTGGCGACTTCGGCGGTTTCTTTGGATTTAATCAGTTCCATTGACTGCCTTTGAGTGTGGGCGAGCAATTCAGCTTGCTGCAATGCTACTCCTAGCTGACTACCTACATGAACTGCGACGTTAATTTCAGCTTCGTTCCACTGGCGGGGGGCTGAATTTTGATAGGATGCTAGCAGTCCCCACAGCTTGTCTCCACAGAAAATGGGTACAGTAATGTAGGCTTTGATTTCAAATCTTTCTAAGAGTTGGATGTAACAATTATCGAATCCTTGCTGGTAAATATCTTCGGCACAGAAGTAATTTGTACCTCGGCTGTAGGCTCCCCCTTCGGTTTCTTGCAAGTATGTATCATGTACTTCTGAAGAGCTGTTATCTAATTTTTGGACGAGGCAAGTTTCGCTTTCTAAAGAGCATTTTGTGAGGTTGGGTTCGTTCGGCTGTTGTTGGATAAGAGAAACCCAGTTACTGTCAACAGATTCGGCTACAAATTCGCCGCTCCAGTCAGGATTGAAGCGATAAATGGCGACTCGATCGCACTTCATGGTTTGCCGCAATTCTCGGGTTGTGGCGTGAAAAATTTCTTGGATATCTAATGTCTGGCGCATTCTTTCAATAGTTCTGGCGATCGCCCTTTGCCGCAAAGCGCTTTCTTGCAGCGCGATTTCTGCTTGCTTGCGTTCCGTAATATCAAGAGCCATTGAAGCGATGCCGATCGCCCTGCCATTCTCATCAATTAGCGGAGTATTGTACCACTCACAAAAAATAATTTTTCCCGACTTTGTGCGATTTTGGCTACTTTTACAACTGCCAGTAAAATTGGGATTAATATTGCTATTTAAAAGGTCGGACAGTTGCTGATGGTAGTTATCAAGTGCCAGCAACTCGACGCCGATGCGACCGATTGCTTCTTGTTGGGTATAGCCAAAAATAGACTCAGCAGCAGGATTCCAAGTGACAACTTCTAAGTTGAGATTTAATTCAATAATGGCTATGGGCGTTTGCTGCAATAAAAATGAAATTCTTTGTTGTGTTTCGAGCAATTTTTCTGCGGCTAATTTACGCTCTGTGATGTCGTTAGCTGTGCCAAGAATTTGTTTAGGCTTGCCATCAGCTTGTCTCAGAAATACTGTATCCCAACTGTGAATCCACCGCCATTCGCCGTTTTTGTGTTTCATGCGGTATTGAGATTCAATGACATCGCCGTCTTTGGATCGCTCCACTTTTTGGACAGCTTCAAAAAATGCTGGCAAATCCTCGGGGTTGAGCAGCGTTGGTATCATTTCAGTACCCATATCTTGTATTTCTTGGGCGGTGTAACCGAGCATTGTAATCATTTGGCGGTTGGCATAAACGTTGCGCTGTTCAATTAAATCGTAGACATACAAAAGGTTGGGATTCAAATCGGCGATCGCTTGAATGAAATGCTGGCTTTCTCGGAGTGCGGATTCTGCAAGTTTGCGATCGCTAATATCTCGCGCCACAATGATGACTGATTCTGGCGAAAGCGGCGAAACTTTAGCGTCGAGCCAAACTTCGCGATCTCTGGCTGTAAAATTATACTCAATATTGATGCTTTCTTTGGTTATTAGCACTTGTTGGATAGTATCTAATATCAAATCTGCTACAGATGCCGGCAAAACTTCATGCGCAGTTCTGTTAATCATTTCGTCTGGGGGTTTAATTAAACTCGACGCGCCAGTCGGGGCAATTTTGATGCAGCGCCCTTCCGCATTTCTGACTAAAACTAAGTCAGTCATGGCAGCAAAAATAGTTCGCAATTCTGCTTCAGATTCTTGCAAAGCTTGTTCAGCGCGGATGCGGGTGCGAATTTCTGCTTGTAACTGTTGATTTTGTCGATCGAGTTGTTGGCGCCGCTGTTTTTCTCGATCGATCAATTCGGCTTGAGCGAGCGCAATTCCTACTTGAGCAGCAACAGCTTCTAAAAGGTCGATTTCATCTTCTGTCCACTCCCGGTATCGATCGCATTGATGCAAGCAGATAGCGCCGTTTGCTTGGCCTTGGTAGGAAGTGCGAATTGCTAACATCGACTTCAAATTTATTTGGTTGCAAATCGGTTGAACTGCTTGCAAAAGAGGCTCTAACTTAACATTATTGGAGGCGATCGCCCGCTCTTGCACCATCATTTGTACGACGTGAGGATTCCCCCAAATCGGAACTGGTACATTGCGAATAGATTGGCACTCCTCTTCAAGATACTCTGCCACCAAAGGAATATCCGATTGAGGACTAGTAACGTAAGTGTGAATTAAACAGCGATTGACCCGGAATGCCTGACCGATTTGAACTGCTGCTGTTTGAAATATTTGCTCTGGCTGCAAGCTCGATCGAATCTGCTGAGTAATTTTTCCGATTAGCAATTCTCGCTGAATTTTCCCTTCTAAAGCTGCTTTAGCTGTCGCCGTTTCTAGCTCTGATTGTTTGCGATCGCTAATGTCAAACAGTACCCCGTACCAAACAACATCTCCGTTTTCGCGCCTTTCTGGTCGAGAATTTGATTGCAGCCACTTGACTTTTCCTGATGGCGTAATAATCCGCCATTCCGAGGCAAAAGGTTCTAAAGTTCTAGCGCTAGTAGCAATTGTTTCTTGCAGACATTGTTGGTCGTCTGGATGATTCTGATTGAAGCATAAGTCGGGATTTTCTAATATCTCTTCAATCTCCAATTCATAAATCATGCAACAAGCAGAACTGATATATTCAAAATTGAAACTTCCCTGTGGGTTCTGCACAAATTGATAAATAACTCCCGGTATGTTCGCCGCCAATTTTTGCAACCGCGATTTGCTTTCCCTGAGTGCTTGTTCTGTTTGCTTACGAACTTCTGCCTCTCGTTGCAGTTGGGTATTCTGATCTTTTAATTGTTTCGATAGCTGTTGAATAGTTAGTTGACTTTCGATCCGCACTAAAACTTCTTCAAATTGAAAAGGCTTCGTAATGTAGTCAACACCGCCGATTTCAAAAGCTTTGACTTTGTGAAAAGTTTCATTGAGCGCACTCAAGAAAATTATCGGAATCTCCTTAGTTTTTGCATTAGATTTCAGTCTGTCGCAGACTTCATATCCGTCCATTTTGGGCATGACAATATCGAGTAAAATCAAGTCTGGTGGAGAATTAAATGCAGCATTGACTGCCATTTCTCCCGAAATCGCCCGCTGAACTTTATACCCCTCTGTCGTCAATATCCTTGATAGAAACCGGAGGTTATCGGGTTGATCGTCAATAATTAAAATGTGGATACTTTCTTTGTTTGTTACCATCTTCTGTTCTGCCATTTTCAATCTCATACTGTCAGTAGCAGAGCGATTATTTATTTAACATATAGCAACCGCCACAATCGAGCGGACATAAATAACCTCATGAATAGAGCCCTGACTCCGCGATCGAGAAACGCTTTGATTCGGGTACTATTTAAGGGTCAACAGTCAACTAAGAGGGTCCGTACTCACAGGCACCGCCCCTACCCGCTCGCGTAGTCGAAGGGTCAACTGTCAACTATCAACTGTCAACGTTCATAATTTATTGAGGAGGACTATCTGCCAGTAACTCCTTAAGTTTAACAATATTTTCATTGCTGAGGGCGATTTTAACTTCAAGTTCTTGGTCAGCATCCCACAGCAGCAGAATATTATTTCCGCCCAAGGCGATTTCGGGATTATCAAATTCAAGTGTTTGATATTTAACTTCTGGAATTCCTATGCGAATTACCACTTCTGATTCCAACTGAGGATAGACGTACAATTGCTGTTGCAAATTGTCTAGTTCCAGTTTTTCAACAATTGTATTCCGTTCCACAGGAGAATCGGATTTGTGCCAAATTAAAGTGTCGTCGCGAATTTCAGGAGTAACTATAACAAATGTTTCGTCAAAACGTTGCGGTTGCCAGTGGATTTCGCTTTGACCGCCAATTTGTGGAATTAGTCGCTCCACCCAGCTAATTTCTTTGCCGTTGAGGTTAGCCCACCACTGACTGATATTATCCAAGTTGTCGGCATTTTCCGGGTTGTTGCTGCCAGACTGCCAGACTATTTTTAGTTGCATATACAATTTCTCCAGCTAGTTGAAGTTTTACATTTGAGATTCGAGACTACTTCCTACTAAAATACGATCGATGGACTTACCAATTATCTACCACGAAGATTACGTTGCACCCCTCCCATCCGGCCATCGCTTCCCGATGGAGAAGTTCCGGCTGCTTTACCAGATGCTGCTTGCGGACGGGGTGGCCGATAAATCCCAATTTCACGCTCCCGAACTTCCCCCCCAAGAGTGGATTGAATTAGTCCACCACAACCATTACGTTCAAGCTTACTGCAACGGCACCCTCGATGCCAAAGCTCAGCGGCGAATTGGCTTACCTTGGAGTCCGGCCCTCGTCAACCGTACTTGCACTGCTACCGCAGGCACTGTTCTCACGGCTAAACTCGCTTTAGAATGCGGTTTGGCTTGCAATACTGCTGGCGGAACTCATCATGCCTTCCCCAATTACGGGTCTGGTTTTTGTATTTTTAACGATTTAGCCATCGCCTCTCGTGTCTTGCAAAAAATGGGTTTAGTTCGCCAAGTATTAATTCTCGATTTAGACGTACACCAAGGAGACGGAACCGCTCTAATTTTCCAAAATGACCGCAGTGTTTTTACTTTTTCAATGCACTGCGAGGTCAATTTTCCCGCCACTAAACAAACCAGCGATTTAGATGTACCCTTGTCGATCGGTATGGAGGACGACGAATATTTACAAACCTTGGATAAATACTTACCAGATTTGCTGTCAAATGTCAAGCCAGATTTAGTTTTGTACGATGCCGGAGTAGACCCTCATCATGGCGACAAATTGGGAAAATTAGCTTTAACTGATACGGGGTTATTTCGCCGAGAAATGCAAGTTTTGACAGCGTGTTTAGCGAGGGGCTATCCTGTTGCCTGTGTCATTGGTGGTGGCTATGCCGATGACACGAACGGATTAGTTTATCGGCATTCGCTACTGCACCGAGCGGCGAGTCAAGTTTACAGGCATTATCGACTTTGAGAACGACAGAATGATATCAGGTCCGACCGATTACCAGTAATGAAAACGGTTTGTAGTGATAGTTCGATCGGACCTGATATGAGGCAGCTTTTACCCCTTGTTTCGGTAAAGTTTGGAGTAAAAATAGATTTTTAACTTTTTCGATGCACTTTTTACTTTTAATTAAGTGGATTTACTTACTTTCAATAGTCGATCGCTCGCTCTTGCCAAACAGATACAAACTGAGCTAGAAATTGTTAAACAGACGATCGCTCTTATGTCCAATGCCATAGTGCCCAATCATCCCTATCCGCTACTTGTAGTCATTGTTAACTACCGAACCCCTGGTTTGACCATAGACTGCTTGCATTCTCTAGTTAGCGAAGTTGAATCGCTGCCCGGTATCCGGGTTGCAGTTGCCGACAACGCTTCTGGCGATGGCTCAGTCGCAGAAATTAGCAGCGCGATCGAAACAGAAGGCTGGAGCAAATGGGCATCCTTCGTGCCCCTAGACTGCAATGGCGGATTCGCCTTTGGCAACAACGCCCTCATCCGTCAGGCCCTGCAATCCACCAATCCCCCGCCTTACTTCCTGCTACTCAACCCAGACACCGTAGTTCGCCCCGGTGCCCTCAAAACCCTCGTCGATTTTATGGACGCTCATCCCGAAGCAGGAATCGCCGGCAGCCGTTTGGAAGACCCCGATGGCACGCCTCAGGAGTCAGCTTTTCGGTTTCACAACATCTTGACCGAAGTCGATTTTGGTTGGCGTCTGGGCTTTATATCCAAGTTATTGGCAAACTGGGCCGCAGCGCCTCCGATTTCCCAAGAAATCTGTCAAACCGATTGGGTAGCTGGAGCCAGCATGATCGTCCGTCGCGAAGTATTTGAAAAGATTGGCTTGATGGATGAAGCTTATTTCATGTACTGCGAAGAAATGGACTTTTGCCTGCAAGCGTACAAAGCTGGCTGGAGTTGCTGGTACGTACCTGAAAGTCGCGTTGTTCACCTAGTAGGTCAAAGCTCAGGCGTCACTGACACCAAAAAGCCCGCCAAGCGATTACCAACCTATTGGTTTGATTCCCGGCGCAGGTACTTGATCAAAAACTACGGCTTGGTTTACACGGCGTTAACTGATGTATCCTGGGCGTCGGGCTTTGCAGTCTGGAGGGTGCGCCGCCTACTTCAAGGCAAACCAGACGGCGACCCACCAAAATTACTCAGCGATTTTGTATTGAATAGTGTGTTTTTTAAAGGGGGTAAGATTGAAAAATCCAAAAACTTTTAAGAATTTTTGCAAATAAGTCAAAGTCAAATAAACCCATCAAAAAATTGGGATGGATTTTCTTGCAGTTTCAGATTGAATTTTGACCGATATCGTAGATAACTAAAGTCTTCTTCCTTCTCAAAAAAATCAGCTTATGGTAACTGAGCAAAACTTAATCACAAGTGAAAATCAAGTAGAAACCCCGGCACTGGGACTGTGGCAGCAGATTCAAGAAGACTGGATTGCTCACGGTCGCGATTGGACAAAACCGGGATTTCGCGCCGTAGCAGTTCAACGCTTCGGTGTCTGGAGAATGCAAGTTGAACCTAAGCTGCTGCGCGCTCCCTTGAGCATTCTTTACCGCTCGCTCTACCGAAAAGTCCGCAACACCTACGGCATAGATTTGCCTTACACTGTGAAGCTCGGCCGCCGTGTGGTGATCGAACATCAAAGCGCTATTATTATTCACGGATATTGTACGATCGGCGACGATTGCATTATCCGCCAAGGTGTAACTTTGGGCAACCGCTACTTGGACAAGCCACTAGATTCGCCTCAATTGGGCGATCGAGTTAACGTCGGCGCCGGTGCAAAAATTCTCGGTAAGGTCAACCTGGGAGACGACGTAAATATCGGTGCAAATGCTGTAGTTTTATCAGACATTCCAGCAGGCAAAACAGCAGTGGGTATCCCTGCCAAGATTCTTCAATCTACCAAAAACCAGGAAAATGCTTAGATCGACATTGCGAAAAATCCTCCGCCACCTTGCCATGCGTTACGGCAAGTTCCCGGACTTTTACGTCCAATTCTGTAACCCCTGTGCCGAAGAATATACCGAATTTCTCCGTCGCCACGGAAAGTTGTACGCCATCGGCGAAAATTGCAGCATCTGGCCCAACACCGTCTTTGGAGATCCCGCCTACGTCCGCATCGGCAATAACGTTCACTTCTCTGCTTGTACCCTGATCGGTCACGATGGCTCGATCGCCATGCTTGACCGGGCTTACAATGTTAAACTAGATGCCGTCGGCAAGATCGACATCCGCGACAACGTATTTATCGGCTTAAATGCGATCGTCCTTCGCAACGTCACCATTGGTCCAAACGCGATCGTTGCCGCCGGTGCCGTCGTCACCAAAGATGTCGCCGAGGGCAATATAGTTGCCGGCGTCCCTGCCAGACCCATCGGCCGCGTCGAAGACTTAGTGAAAAAATTGCAAGCGGAAACTCAAAGCCTGCCCTGGGCCGATTTGATTAACAACCGCAAGGGCAGCTTCGACCCCGAAATTGAACCTCAGCTCCTCAAGTTGCGAGTGTCGCACTTCTACGGCAACAAATAAACTTCAACTGCGTTGCAATTCAAGTAATCTCGATACTTAGGTTAGAGATTCCTTTTCATGTAAACTGCACAAATAAGCACAATTGTCTACATCATCGAAACACTGCACAAACAATGGTTGAGTCAATCACTAAACCAATCATTTCTGCTACAGAACCAGACTGGAGTCGCGAAAAACCCAGCAAGTGGTGGGAACCTAGTCGCCAACTGCTCAAATCTCTCCGCAACTATCAAAAGTGGCAAAAGCAAGGTGGAATTGTAGGATATATTTTATGCCGTTGGAACGTGCTAGAACATCGATTCTGGACTGTTGTAACTGGAACTGACATCCCTTTAAACTGCCAGATAGAAGGGGGACTAGTCCTGCCTCATCCTAATGGCGTAGTCATTCATCCCGAAGCGTCGATCGGTCCGAATTGCCTGATTTTTCAACAGGTAACAATTGTGACAGGCGTCAAAATTGGCGGTCACGTCGATATCGGTACAGGAGCAAAAATTATTCGCTCCGTAACCATCGGCGATCATGCTTTGGTTGGTGCCAATGCAGTCGTGATTTGCGACGTACCAGCCGGTGCAACCGCAGTCGGAATACCCGCAAAAATTATCGAAAAAAAATCTGAATCCTGAAAATTAACTCTGAGAAAAAATGGCAAGAAAAAGGAAGTTGAACAGCCAAGATGCTTGCAGAAAATTCTCGGAGGTTTCAATTTTCAATATATGCAATACACTGCATCCTGTTGCACGACAAATAGAGCAACTCGATCGCAATTATTGTATAAAAGTATTGTGAGATAGCGTACAATGTTAAAAGAAGATCGTAGGTTGTCGAATTCAAGAGGTCAGACTTGAAACAAATTGGATTAGTGGCGATCGGACGAAATGAAGGGCAGCGCCTCCGCCAATGCCTAGTCTCAGCACTGGGCCAAGTTGCCCTCGTCGTCTACGTCGATTCCGGCTCCACAGACGGCAGCGTTGAGCTAGCTCGTTCCCTCAGCGTCGAAGCAGTGGAACTCGACTTATCCATACCATTTACCGCAGCACGCGCCCGAAATATCGGGTTTGCCCGTCTGCTAGAACTAGCACCCGACATCGAATTTGTCCAATTTGTAGACGGCGATTGCGAAGTGGTGGATGGATGGCTCTCGCGTGCCTGCAACGAACTAGAAAGCAGAGCCGATGTAGCAGCCGTGTGCGGCCGCAGGCGCGAAAGATACCCCGAAGCCACCATCTACAACCAATTGTGCGACATCGAGTGGGATACCCCCGTCGGCGAAACCAAAGCCTGCGGTGGCGATTCCATGATGCGCACCACCGCATTTGAGCAAGTCGAAGGCTTCAATCCCGCTTTAATAGCCGGCGAAGAACCAGAACTGTGCGTGCGATTGCGCCAACAAGGCTGGAAAATCCTTCGCTTAGACGCAGAAATGACCCTGCACGACGCCCAAATGACCAGTTTCACTCAGTGGTGGAAGCGCGCTCAAAGAGCGGGTCACGCCTATGCCGAGGGTTCCTGGATGCACGGCAGCGAACCGGAGCGCCATTGGGTCAAAGAAACCCGAAGCACCTGGCTTTGGGGATTAGTCTTACCAGTGCTAGCATTGGGAATGGCATGGCCGACAAAAGGCTGGAGCCTGTTACTGTGCAGCGCTTACGCCTTGGCAACCTATCGCACCTATAACTATTATGTAAAGCAGCGGAATTTCACAGCTAAAAACGCTGCCGTGTATGCCCTGTCTTGTGTACTAGCTAAATTTCCTCAGTTACAGGGTCAAATTCAGTTTCACCTGCGCCGATTGCTAGGGCAGCGCAGCAACTTGATCGAATATAAGACCGCTAACCAGATTAACATAGGTAATTAGAATTAATCTTAAATGCAGTGGCCTTGCTGTTGTCGATCGTCTAGGCTAGACTCAAATTAACTTACATCCAAAAGTAGCAAACAAATGAGCGGAAAAAAATTAAAAGTTTTGCTAATTATAGAGCAGTGCAATCCAGAAATGGCATCTGTACCGTTGGAGGGATACAAATATTTTCAAGCAATTAACAAACTGGTAGATGCAACGCTAGTTACCCACATTAGAAATAAAGAAGCCCTGGAAAAACTCAACCAGTATAATAATGTCTTTTATATAAACGAGAGTAAGTTAACAAAAAACTACTACCCTCTGATGGCAAGCATGACATTAAAAGGTCGGAATAACTGGCCTTTAGCTAATACTCTCGGCTACCCTATATATGCAGAATTCAATCACAAAGTTTATCAGCAATTTCACAAGCAAATTCTGAAAGGAGATTACGATTTAGTTCACGCTCTAACTCCGATGATGCCTAGATATCCTGTCAAAGCAGTCAAGGCGTGCCAGCAAACTCCTTTTCTTTTAGGCCCAGTAAATGGAGGCGTTCCCTTTCCCCCCGGCTTTCAAGAAGTAGCCAGACAGGAATTTGCTTACTTAAACTTTTTGAGAGCTGTGGGTCGAGCGTTAGTACCGGGATACGTAGAAACTTACAAGAAAGCAGACAAAGTATTGGCAGGTTCAACATATACCTTGAATTTGCTAAAAAAATTGTTTGCTATCCCCGATCGAAGAATAGAGCTGTTTTACGAAAATGGGATTTCCCAGGATTTTTTAATGCCTGCCAAACCAGAAAAAAAAGCAGGCGACAAGATAAATTTACTTTTTGTGGGCAGATTAGTTCCCTACAAATGCCCCGATATTCTCATAGAGTCTATTGGAAAATTAGACCCTGTAATTCAAAGCAAAATACACTTAACCATAGTGGGAGACGGCTCAGAAAAAAATAGCTTGGAAAACAGAGTGCAAGAGCTTAATCTAGGCGAAATAGTCAGCTTTGCCGGATGGGTTAATCAACAAGAAACTCCCGATTACTACAGGAAAGCAGATATTTTTTGCTTCCCTTCGATCAGAGAGTTTGGCGGAGCAGTGGTAATCGAAGCTATGGCTTGCGGACTGCCATGTATTGTGGCAAACAACGGCGGGATTGGGGAATACGTAACTGAAGAAACAGGTTTTAAGATCGAGCCAAATTCTCGAGACTATCTCACCCAGGAGTTAACAGATAAAATTCAAATTTTGGTCGAAGACGATAAGCTGCGGGAAAGTATGTCAGCAAAGTCGATCGAAAGAGCCAAAGAGTTTGAATGGGATAACAAAGCCGCAAAAATCGTCGATATTTACGAAAAAATGCTCGGTGAGAAAGGTGTTCGGGCATCGGCATAAGACATCTCCTAAAAAGAATCTTAAGCCATTCGATCGATGTAGGGGTGAAGCATTTGGGCGATAGTCTGTGTCCCCAACCCTCTTAGTTTGTGTCCAAATGCTTCACCCTCCCCCGCAGATCGATATCGATCGCGATCGCCTAATTTCTTTTTAGGAGATGTCTATAGTAGAGCGAAATATCCTTGGTTTAAAAATTTGAAAGTAGGTGCGAGATGAAGGCAAAAATTGGATACTTTCTTCCACAATTTCCAGGACAAACACACATTTTTTTTTGGCGAGAGCGACAATTTCTGACGGAACTTGGAATTGAAACAGATTTGGTATCAACTCAACTGCCCCCCAGAGCTATCACTTCTCACGTATGGGCAGAAGAAGCTAAAAAAAATACTGTTTATCTATTTCCCTTGACGGCGAAAGATTTTATCAACTCATTCATAGAGGTTCTCAAAGCTGGTCCCATTGCATGGTGGCAGTGCCTCGCAGTTATTGCCAAAGCAAGAGATACATCCCTATCTGAAAAGGTTCGGCTATTGGCATTAGTTTTGGTTGCTGGGAAATTAGTAGGGCTAGCAAGAACAAAAAATTGGTCGCACATCCACGTTCATTCCTGTGCTGATTCTGCCAATATAGCGATGTTCGCCTCATTACTCTCAAAAGTATCCTATAGTTTGACGCTGCACGGCCCCCTAACTGATTACGGCCCTAACCAAGCACAAAAATGGCACTTTTCCACTTTTGCAATAGTCATCACTAAAAAGCTGTATGACGAAGTGAACCAATGCCTTGCTGGTCATCTTCCTCAAAAGATTGCAATAGCTCCTATGGGGGTTGACCTATCGCGTTTCCACAGAAAAACAGCATACTCAGCGTGGAATGGAAATGATGCTTGCTACATTTTTAGTTGCGGGCGTCTCAACAGATGTAAAGGTCATGCGGATTTGATTGCTGCGATTGATATACTCAGAAAACGAGGATTTAATGCTCATCTGCAAATTGCAGGAGAAGACGAACAGGGTGGCAGTGGCTACCGCCAGGAGTTAGAAAAGCTGATCGAACAGCTTAGCTTGAAAAATTGTGTTAGTCTTCTCGGTGCGGTGTCTGAAGATATCGTCAATGATTCCCTCGAAAAAGCACACGTATTTGCCCTTGCTAGTTTGCATGAACCTCTAGGTGTCGCCATTATGGAAGCGATGGCAATGGAGATGCCTATAGTAGTTACAGGGTCAGGAGGAGTAAAAGAGCTGGTAGATGATGGGATTGATGGGCTACTTGTAGAACCTGAAGCCCCAGAGCAATTAGCAGATGCGATCGCACACATACTTCAAAACCCAGAACTTGCTTCGCTCCTCAGTCAAGAATCGCGAAAAAAAATCATCGCTAAATTTAGCCACAGTCGCAGTGCAGAAACTTTAGCTCAGTGCTTGGAAGAAGTGGGGAACCTAACCGCAAAGCGTCTTACGTTGTAGCTCTCAACACTAGACAGGCGGTGTATGAGGAAACTAATCCCACCTAAAAACGGGTTAACCCGTATTAGGTTAACCCGTGAGCTTGAAAACGCGCAGATCAATTAGTTTTGCACCACCAACTTGACGTTGGCGTTTTGCAAACCGCGCTGCTTGACTGCTGCCAAGGTCTTGTTAACTGCGTACTTCTGGTTGATGGAGTTGATTAACTCAGTTTGATTGTGCTTTTTGGCGACGCCCCAGAGGTCTGCAATCAGGTCGAAGGAACCGTCGCTATTGCGAGACCAACCCAGGTCGTATTCGCCTTCCAGAATCGCCACGATGTCGGAGCGAACGCGCTGACCGTTATAGCCACGAACATCAGCTTCTGACTTGACTGTAATGCCCAAGTCGCGCAGGGAAGCTTTCAGGATTTCGGCATCGGTGATTTTGGTACGCAGAGTGCTAAAGTGAGACATTGGATTTCCTCCTAATAGAACTGAGAGAGAAACAACAACGGTCTGGATTTAACGGTGTGCCGCTGGGCGGCTCTTCGATCAAACTGCTAGCTGTTGCTAGCCTTTGCTCCTGTTTGGACCAGGAGAAAGCTTTTAGAATTCCATTCGCTGGTATTCAGCGACGGAAGACGCAGCGGGCCGTGCGCGCTGTCTCGCCCAATCTCGGAGGGCGGTGACTTGTTCAGTCATTGTCTTAGACAGTGGCAATGTGGATTTAATGGCCGCGATGATATCTAACTGCGTAAACTCTCTGTCTTGAGCGAAGGCTTCATACATGGCTGCTACTAGCCCTTGCTCAATCTCTGCCCCTGAAAAGCCGTCGGAAATATTGGACAGTTGCTCTAAATCGAAGCGAGAGATGTCCCGACGCCGCTTTGACAGGTGAATTTTGAATATATCTTGGCGTTCTTCTTTGGTAGGCAGGTCAACAAAGAAGATTTCGTCGAATCGCCCTTTCCTCAAAAATTCCCCTGGCAACCGCTCGATGCGGTTGGCTGTTGCCATTACGAAGACTGGGGAAGTTTTTTCTTGCATCCAAGTGAGGAAGGAACCGAAAATTCGGCTGGATGTACCTCCGTCTGAGTCTGCCGAACCAGTGCCTCCTGCAAAGGCTTTGTCTAGTTCGTCGATGAAGAGGATGGCTGGAGAGATGGATTCTGCTGTTTTGAGGGCGTTGCGGAGGTTGGCTTCCGATCGACCTACCATCGATCCGTCGTAGACTCTACCCATATCTAGACGTAGCAGTGGCAGCCCCCAGAGGCGGGATGTAGTCTTGGCAATCAGCGATTTTCCGCACCCTGGTACGCCAAGAATTAGCATCCCTTTGGGTTGGGGAAGGCCATATTCTCTCGCTCTCTCGGTGAAAGCATTGGAACGCTGTCTGAGCCACCGTTTTAGCTCTTCTAAACCGCCGACTGCATCTAGGGTTTCGTCTTCTTCGATGAACTCTAGAATGCCGTTGCGCCGAATTAGCTGCTTTTTCTCGGAAAGGACTATATCTACTTCCTCTTCGGTTAAGCGCCCCGTGGAAACTTGGGCTTTGCGATAAACTTTTTCAGCTTCGTCCTTAGTCAATCCCAAGGCTGCTTTTAAAAGTTTTTCTCGCGCTTCTGTGGTGATGCTGCGTCGCGATTTTGTTTGCTCCAACTGGTAAGACAATACTTGGTTTAGTTCCTTCATGTCTGGGAGCGCGAAGTCTAAAACCACTACTTCCTTTTCTAGCTCGATCGGAATTTGCTGCAAAGGCGACATCAGTATTATCGTCTTTTGCGTTCCTTTAAAGTTGGCGATCGCATCGCGCAACCACCTCGTTACCGGAGGAGAATCAATAAAAGGATGCAGGTCTTTGAATATGTAGATGCTCGCGTTGCTGTTAGGTTCTCGCTGCCTGATTACCCATTCAATTGCTGCCTCTGGCGAGACGGTGTTGTGTTGGGTGGTGGTGCGGGGTTGACCGTACTCTACTATGCCGTGGGTTACAGTCCAGACAAATACTCGTCGCTGCGGTTTGGCTTGAGCTATCGTGGAAATTGCTTGCTCACACCGCTCTTCCTCGGATGTCACGAGGTAGATCAGAGGATATTGAGCTTGGATTAGAATACTGATCTCTTCTTGCATAGTCCTCGACCCACTAGAGACGGTGCTATCTGTGCTGAATTTCAATGCTGCCATTAGCTAGAAACTGAAATTTTCAGTTCTCGCCCTTTTGGGAAGCAAGGTATTCTTAGCAGGGAACTAATTCTTCCTCTCCCGGTTGGGCTGTGTTGGCGCTGACGCCTGGCACCTGCTTTACTGGGATCTCGTGCTCAGCCAATAAGCTCGGCTGACTTGTTACCGCTGCCAATTCTCCATCTCGCATTACTACTGAACTCGTGCATTCTGGACAAGTGTATACCCGATGGGTTTGTCCGTAGGATGCTTCTACTTCGTCAACCAGTTCGGCATTTCCTAGGTAGAAGACAATTGCTCTTTCGGCAATTGATGACATCGGTTCAGATTCGACTGCGGCTTTGATTTTGAGCTGGCGATGCAGTTCTGGCGGAAGATACAGTGTGACTTTTTGCTTTTCTTGCATATGACAGTGAATTGACTTACCCGGGTATGTATATCAGAGTAGCGGCTTAATTCTTTGCTGTCAAGACTGTATGCTGTTTTAGCGTCTAGTTTGTAATATATCGTTACAATTGACGGAATTTTTCGGCGGCCAATAACCGAAAAACAAGGGATATAGCTGATGAGGCTGCGGTGCAGTGGCAGCTATGGGTAGCGTCAAGGTCGATCGACCAACTATATATATATGAATAGGTCAACCGCAGATTTAAGGCAGATAAACACTGATAAACGCAGATAATATCCACAAGAGCGAGCGAAGGCTGGCAATGGGAGTCTAATTTTCCGGGCAATTACCCGATCGACCCACCAGATATGGCAAAATCAATCAGCGTCTGTCGATAAACCTCCGGCAATCCCGTGTCAAAACACCGCCCTTGCACAACATAACCAGCCATTCCCTCGAACTCCCGCACTTTATCCAAACACGACGTTAACTGAAATTCGCCTCTTTCTCGAAAATTGGCGTTAATATGTTCTGCCAAATAATCAAAGATTTTAGGCTCAAGGACATACATCCCAAACATCGATAAAAATAAATCGTCCCCCATCCCTTCTACGCTTAAATGCTGCCGCGCATACTCGATATCAGGCTTTTCATAAACTTGCGTTACAGACAAAATAGCATCTTGTTCCTGCCAAACTCCCGCCGCACAGCCGTAGTGATGAATTACCTCAGCTTGTGTTACCTTCAAACCAAGGACGCTTTGCTGCACTTGCGAGTAAATATCCAATAGCTGTCTAGCACAAGAGTTTGCAGTTGGCGATGAGTAAATATGGTCGCCTAAAAGCAGCAGAAATGGCTCATTTTTCGCCCATTCTTTAGCACAAAATACCGCGTGTCCGAATCCTTCCTGAATATCTTGAGTCAGAATTGTAACTTTCTGACCTAAATCTTGTAAATATTTGCTATATTCTTGATTTTGATGAGATAGCTTTTGGAAAAGTTCGGGAGTTGGTGGAGTTTTAAAGAAATCTTCAAAAAAAGTTCGATCGCCCTTTTGGACAACTATTCCCACTTCTTCTATTCCCGCACTCAAAGCTTCCTCAACAATCGCCAAAATTATCGGTTTAGCACGGCCGTCTCGATCGATAATTGGCAAGAATTCCTTCTTCACCGCCTTAGTAGCCGGAAACATCCGAGTGCCAAAACCGGCGGCCGGAATCACTGCTTTGCGGACTCTGTACTGAGAACCGATTGTCATGGGATTTTAGATTTTAGATTTTAGATTTTAGATTGAAGCTTCCCTCCAATTGTCTGCTTTTTTGGGTGCATCTGGGCGCCAGCAAATATGTTTGTAGGGGCGAAGCATGACCGCACTCAATATGAGATTATAACTAATAACTTATATGCGGTCATGCTTCGCCCTCTTTTCAAAATTGAGATGCACCCGCTTTTTTCAACTGATTTTCAGTTTCAGACATTCCATTTGGGGAAAATCCCGTTCAATAATATCGATCGCTTGCTGTTGACTTTCAGCATCTTTTACGATAAACTGAGCAGTACCGTCTCCTTGAGAACCGACTCCCTTGCCACCTAAAATATAAGGCTGAATTGGTTGATAGTTCAGGAGTTCGTGCAAGACGGGAGCCGTTAATTGCGATCGACAAGCCGGGATTAAATGCCTGTCAAATTCCCTTTGGGCAAATTTCATCAACTCGCCGATTTTGACTGCATCTCCTTGTTGCAAAGCTGACGCGACCTCTTGCGTAATTTTAGCACTAATTGAGCCGAGATATTTCTGCACGTTTTCTTGAACTTCATTCGCAGCAAACGGATAAGCCTGATTTAGGCTGGAGAGGATTTCTTGAGTGTTTTTGCTTGCGCCCAAATCTACTATTACAAAAAACAAATCTTTGGGTACTTTTAACTCAACAATATCCATCTGCGTGCCGTCAAAAATCATCATAATCGATCGATTTCCGTAAGCACAACCCTGATCCATACGGCCGCAGCGCGAAGGAGTTGCAGTTTCGCCTAAATAAGCCATTTCCATTTCGTCGCGGACGTTCATTTTTAGATCGTACAAGCGATTGAATGCGCGGGCTACTAACACGCAAATTGCAGCGCTGGAAGACAAGCCTTTTTTGATTGGCAAATCCGTCAAATAATTATCAATTTCCAGTCCGCCGACGCAGTAGTAGGTGAGAAATTGATAAGCAACTCCGGCGGCATAACTAAAGAAACTACCTGTTTCTGCTTCCGCCAGCAGAGCAGTTTTTTCCATCGGGAATGCAGCCTCAATTTTTGTACCGTCGTTCAAAGTAGCCCGCAAAATCAATTGGGTGGGATGCGGGTTGACTTCGGCATAAACTCCTTGATTTGTACTAACAATTATAGTGCGACCTGGTTCGATCGCCCGATTGAGCGATCGATAACCGCCAGCCCAATCGCTGTGCTCGCCAAACAGACACAGGCGGCCTGGAACAAAAAGTTTCATGTGACAGTTGACAGTTGAGGGTAGCGGGGCAAGAGGCTCTATTCATGAGGTTATTTATGTCCTAATGAATATTGCGGTTGCTATATATGACGATTATTTTAACCGGAAAGGCAGAAATTATACCAAAAGGCGATCGTCCTCTAGATTGATGCAGTTGGCGGAGGGAATTTGCTGTAATAGATAGAAAGTTAAAGTTGAAGGGACAGTTGCAATGCGCAAGTTAAATATAGGTTTATCTGAGGAACAGCGATCGGGCGTTATCGAACTCTTGAATCGCGACCTGTCAGATGCTTACCTGCTGTTAATCAAAACCAAAAAGTATCACTGGGATGTAGTTGGCCCGCAGTTTCGATCGCTCCACCAATTGTGGGAAGAACACTATCAAGCATTAACTGAAAATATCGATGCTTTAGCCGAACGGGTGAGAGCTTTAGGTGGCTATCCAATTGGTACTGCTGAGGGTTTTCTCAAGTATGGCTCGATTAAAGAACATATCGGCGATTTGCCTTTAGCAACTGAGATGGTGTCGCGTTTGGTTGACGACCACGAACTGGTTATTCGCAATCTTCGCAAACACGTCGAACAGTGCGGTGAAGAGTTTAAGGATGATGGAACCGCAGACTTTTTGACTGGTTTGATGGAACAGCACGAACAAATGGCTTGGATGTTGCGATCGTTTATTGAAGGGGAATCTTTATCTCCAGACGGCCAGCAACCGCAAGCTCAATCTCCCGCAGCTTCTCTCGTTTAAATTGGTTGTACGGAGGACTGAGTTTTTTAGGGAAATAAGCAGTTCAATTTAATTAGTTTGTAGGGTGCGTCGCGGGCGAAACACTGTCAACCCAACGGCCGGCTCAGGGCAAGCTGTCAACTGCTATAACCCGCAGTCAATCCTGCTTGAAAAATTTGTTGAGCCGTCAAAGTCAACTCTGGAAAAGTTACGGATTCGATGTTGTCATCTCCTCGAAACTGGCTGATTTGATACTCGCCGTCAACTAACTGATAGACTGAGATAGTAGGCTGTTTGGGATTGCCAATAAACCTGCGGCCACCTAAACCGAGATAATCTACAATCCAATATTCGGGAATGCCGATTAGTTCGTATTCGCCCGCTTTTCTCAGGTAGTCATTTTGCCAATTGGTGCTAACTACTTCAACAACGAGCGGAATTGATTCCCCTTGAGTCACAGTTGAAAAGTTGTTCCACAGAGGTTCTGATGCTAGACATGGGCGATTTAAGATCAGAATATCTGGAGAATAAGCAGAGTCATTTTCAAGGTTCTTAACTAATGCTTGTTTGGGGATGATATACGGAAGGTTTAATCGGTCGAATTCCACAGTCAACTTTCTCGCTGAAAAACCAATAACTTCTTCATGTCCTCCTAATGGCTGTGACATTTCAACAATTCCTCCGTTGTGTAGTTCATAGCGTCCGTCTTCTGGTTTCCATTCCAGAAATTCTTCAACAGTTACTGGTTTAGTTGCAGTTTGAATCATGGTGAAATCTCCTCAGTTAGTTGTCAATTGGCAGGTGTTAGTTGTTAGATTACTTCCGGTAACATCGGAATTATTAAACAGCAGAGGACGCAGAGCGATCGGAGAAAGGGGAGAGAAATTTATTATTCCAATGTTCCATGATTTGATATTATACCAAATCCTGGTTAGATATCCACGATCGGACCCGGCGGTTGAAATCGCTTTTTTTCCAAACAAAGTCGGCCTGCGCTGACTTCAAGAATAAAGGACATTCCAAACCCGGATTTGATATTAGTTGTCAGTAAAAGGTGAAAATTCCAAAGTGATTAATTGAGCAATTTCTTCAGTCTGAAAACCTAAAGCCATAGGCCTTTGCACTTCGGGAATAATTTGCACATCATAGAGTTCCGTAACTACCCCTTCAAATCTGAGCCAGTGAACTACAGCGCCAGTATTAATATCTATTACCATGATACCACAACGCGGTTCGGCATCTTTTTGTACTAACAATTCATCTAATTCTAACCCGCTAAATGTCTTGTCGCCACCTCTCGGTTTGGAAAGTCCAACAATCGCCCAGTTTTGCCAAAATGCGAGTCCTCGCACGTATCCCGGACAAAATGCGATCGCCCGAAATTTCCCACTCTCTAAATCCACATAACCCAACTCTCCCCGACCCGAATTTAGCACCCACAATTTGTCTTGATACCATCGAGGTGAGTGTGGCATTGACAATCCTGTGACTGCGATATCATTGGATTCTATATCGATAATTATACCGCCGTTTCGTCGCCGATCGCGCCAGCCATCCACAACATCCGACTGACTCGATGCTGTCACGTATTTCGGTTTGCCCTCCACCATTGCTAAACCGTTGAGGTGACAGCGATCTTCGTTGACGTATTGCGAGATAAAACCTGGTTTCCACAGCGGTTTGCAACTGTGATAATCGCTCAAGGTAGCTATGCAATTGAGTAATGTGCTGATAAATATTACTTGTCCGCTGCTATCTACAGCTACATCGTGGATGTCGATGTCGCCTGTGGTGCGGGCGATGCGGGGCACGTAAAGGCGATCGCAACCTTGATGCAATTGTCCGGCTGCTAGGACATTTTCTAATTGCCAGAGTTGATATTTGGAACTGAGGTAAATCCGTGACGGCGTGCAAAAAAGTCCCATTGCGCGATCGAATATCCGCCAAAAACCAGAGATTCTATTAGCTTCTGGGTGAGCACCGATGAACATCAATCGACTGGTTTGATAAGTAGTGCAAGCGACGGTGATTTGTTGTTGGGCTAGCCAAGTTGGCAAATCGCGATCGCCCACAATTTCGCTCGCTGTTTCAGGAACTAAATTAACTGCCATTTTACTACCATTAACCTCTGTTAAATTGCGGACATTATTTGTTGCTGGCACTTCGATAGCTGCGGGTGCTTTGCCGGATTTAAACTGCTTCCATACCATCTGATATCCTAACTCTAAATGCTTCACATTCTTGACTGTATCAAATAATGGCAACTGGCGTCTATGAGAATGTAAATAATCTTTAAACTCTTGCAATTGAGCGGAATTATTTGCCAACTGCACCGCTAATTGCTCGTATTGTGCTAAACTATTAACTATTAACTGCGGTAAATTTACCGCAGTCAATAAACTCGCTCCTACCCGCGCAGCAAAAGTTTCGCCGGGACAGGTAATAAAAGGGATTCCCATCCACAAAGCATCACTACCTGTGGTGTGAGCATTACAGTATAAAGTATCGAGAAATAAGTCAATCCAAATGTGGCGTATTAGATGTTCTTCTTGTAGCAATCTTGGCGCAAAAATCAAGCGCTCGCCCTCAATCCCCCGCAATTTAGCCTCATTTTTGAGGTTTTCTGTTGCTGCTGAATTGCTCTCCAATAACCACAATACGCTATTAGGTACTTGCTCTAAAATCCGCATCCATACGCCAAATATTACTGGTTCAATTTTACGGCTGTGATTGAAGCAGCCGAAAACAAATGCACCTTCTGGTAAGCCATATTTTGCCTTGGGGTTTTTCTGTTTAATTTTGGCGTCTTCTGCGGGACAAATTCGGCGGTAGTTGTTGATTTGATAGCTATCTGGCAAGCAGATGAATTTTTCGCTAAAAAACTGAGCAAGGCGGGGCGGCGTAACTATATTATCTGTAATGAAGTAATCGATAAAGTCGGCTCCCATTGTATTCGCGTAAGTCAGGTAGCTAATTTGAATCGGAGCGGGACGCATAGCTAAGATTTCCGGGTTAGCATATACTGTATATCCTGCCATATCGATGAGAATGTGAATTTTGTCATTGTATATTTGCTCGGTGGCTGTTGGGGTAGCTAGATCTCGCAAATCGGTAAATTTATCGCAGTCTGTTTTGATTTTTTGTCGCTCGTAACTGCCATCGTCGGGGCCGAGAGAATAGGCGAATATTTCAAATCGAGATCGATCGTGCAAAGCGAATAATTCACCCATTAAATGCGTTAAGGCGTGGTTGTGAAAATCCCCAGCAATGTAACCGATGCGGAGGCGTTGGGGAGGAATCGCGGGGGGTTGGTGAGGGGGAAAGTAATTTTTATTGACTTTGCTGCTGACAAATTTGGCGAAGTAGCGGGCGATCGCTAAATGTCGATCGCCCGCAAACGGCGAAAACAGGGTAAAGTCAAAAATAGAGAAGTCTGTCAAGATATCTTGGGCGATTAAACTTGCGCCAATTTCCCACATTTGTTCGCTGATGGCTGCTAAGTTTTCCCAGTGGCAAATTACTTGGTTGACTTTTACCAAGGCTGCCATTGCATTGATGTTATTCGCGTCTAGTTGCAAGACTTTTTGATAATTTGCCGCCGCCTCAGCATATCGATCGCAACTAAATTGAATTCTGGCTAAGTTTCCCAAGGCTGCGATCGAGTCTGGTTGAATTGCTAAAGCTTTTTGATAGCAAATTTGGGCTGCTTCCAGTTTTTCTTGTTTTGCGAGCAAGCTTCCCAAGCTATTGTAAGCGATCGCATAATTGGGATTGTAGGTGACGGCTTGTTCGTAGGCGGCGATCGCGCGATCGACTTCGGGGATGTTTTCCAGAGCTACGCCTAAATTGTACCACGCTTGAGAGTAACGCTGTTCGCAGTTTAAGGCTTGGCGGTAAAAGGCGATCGCCTCTTGCCATTGCTGTTTGACTAATTTAGCATTTCCCAATTGAAAGTAAGCGGGTGCGTAATTAGGTTGCAGGGCAATAATATTTAAATATTCGGTTGTTGCTGCTTCCCAGTTGTCTTGTTTTTGCAGTGCCAATGCTCGATCGTAAAGGCTGTCTGCTGAATTTTGCTGTGACATTTTCTATCTACTGGTTTCGTATATGTTGCAAGCAAAGCTGATTTTTTGGTTGGGTTAACCAAGGGCGATCGCACTGGGTGCATCTGGTTTTTGAAGAGGGCGAAGCATGACCGCATATAAGTTATTAGTTATAATCTCATATTGAGTGCGGTCATGCTTCGCCCCTACAAACATATTTGCCAAACACAGATCCACCCGATCGCACTTTCCGTCACAGCGCTACATTCGATCGCCCGCGAACCTGTGCGTTTTGACAAAACAAGAGGTTATTTGTGTCAATACCGATGTGGCAATTGCTATAACATTAATCTTCCAGCCAACTGAAGATTTGACCGATGGTGAACTCGACGGCACTGGCGAAATCTGGAACGGGAAGTCGATCTTGAGGTTGTTCAAAGATGGCGATCGTGCGATCGCTGCGGTACGCAAAAATCGATTCTTCGTAGGGGTCAATCAGCCAGCCCATTTGAGTTCCGCAATCGAGACAATGCAAGATCTTGCGAATGACTTTGGTTTGGTTTTGCTCGGGAGAAAGGATTTCGATCGCCCAGTCAGGGGCAACAAAAACTCGATCGGCAACTTTGCCGTTGCTGTCGCGAGGAATCCTGTCCCAGGTGAAAACGGCAACATCCGGGACGATCGATCGGCCTCCAAACGTGCAGCGGAGTTCTGGAAAAGCGCGGGCAATCTGTTGGGTTCTGAGGACTTGGTTAACAGCAGGAACAAAGTCTCCCTGAACGGCGCTATGCTTTCCTTGGGGCATTGGTTTCAGAATAATTTGACCGTTGATAAACTCGCTGGCGGGTTTGGTTTCCGGTAGCTTGAGAAATTCTTCTAGGCTGAGGGTTTTGGGAATAGCTTGAACCATAACTTCTGCGGGAAAGCATCATGTTTTAGTGTAGCTTGAAAAGCGCGATCGCACATGGTTTGTTTAGCAATTAGAGCGGATATTTTTAGTGCATCCAAAATGGTTAATATTTTTATATATTATTACAATTTAAAGATTGTGTAAACTTTAAGTTTGGTGTGAAATATCAAATCAAAATTTGCATACAATACCTCTGGTATTAGTATAGAGTTAGGGTGCATCTGAGTTTGGCAAATATGTTTGTAGGGGCGAAGCATGACCGCAGTAAATATCAGATTATAACTAATAAATTATATGCGGTCATGCTTCGCCCTCTTCAAAAACCAGATGCAGCCGGACTTTGTTTGTATAGTTTGACCTCTTATACCAAATCCGGGTTTCCCATCCCCGTTATAATTGGTATGGTGCGTCGCTATGAGATCTGCCAATAGCAACGAGAGTTGTTCGTAGCGACGCACCCTACATTTACTACATTTACGAGATTATAAAA
>JAAUPI010000237.1 GCA_012035135.1 Microcoleus sp. CSU_2_2 | reverse complement strand
CGTTCGGGTGTGACGGTTTGTATCAGGGGAGCAGCGTTGTTCATGAGAGGATTTGAGGGAGGGGAGATTCTACTTTTAGGGTAGCAAATTGCTGGGGAACAATGGCCCGGCAGTGTGCCGATTCAGCCGTTCTAATGCTTGTTTGGGAATCGATTTGTGCAATTCAACTAAATGAGTTAAACTTTCTTGATTCTTCAAAAAACCGACTACCCATTTAGTAGTATGATCGGGACTGTCGGGGATATTGGTAATTCCCAATTCACTTTGCAGCCAATTGTAAAAAGGCGGGAGATTTTTAGCTAAAACAGCGTTCATCAGCGGTTAAAAAAATCCCATTGCACATTTTACACAAATTCTCCCTTAGCAACCATCACCACTTTGCCGCCAACTAATACTTCTATTGCACTATCATTTCTCTGAGATTGCAATAGCAGCAGCGAAGGTCGATCGATCTCATAACCCTGCTCAACTCTGACATCAATCTTTGATTCCCCGCCATAGGCATATTCTACCAAATATCCAGCCAAACAGCCATTGGCACTCCCAGTCGCCGGATCTTCGGGAATTCCTAAAGAATGGGCAAATACTCGAACACTCAAATCATTAACGTCGTTGTAAGTCTCCGGGCAAAATATTAAAATCTCTTTCGCTTCTGTTGTCTCAATTAGCTCAAAATATTTATCTAAGTTGACTTGAGCTTTTTTGAGCGCTGCAAGTGTTTTCAACGGTACTATGATAAATGGCACTCCGGTAGAAACTTCTTGAATTGGGAAGTTTGCATCAATTTCATCTGGTTCTAGATTCAGGACATTTGCCAGAGTTTCGGCTGATAAAATTTGACCGAATGTTGGCGGGTTTTGTCGCATCCACAAAATATCGGCCGATTCATTGCGATAATTGAAAGTAACTGGAATTTGACCGACAGCTAGATTGAGAATAATTCGATCGACCTTTTCCCGAACAATCTCTTGCTGCAATACAAATGCAGTCCCCAAAGTCGGATGGCCGGCAAATGGCAATTCCTTCTTGGGCGTGAAGATGCGCACATCGTAGCCGTTATTTCGCGGAGAGTTCGATCGAATAAATGTGGTTTCTGAATAATTGATTTCCTTTGCTATCTGCAGCATTTCGGTATCAGACAAATCGGCAACTCCCGCACCGCAAAATACTGCTAGCTGATTGCCAGCATATTTTGACTCGGCAAACACATCGACGATATAAAAATTCACAGTTTCCTCCTTCAACAATGGTTTGCAGTCAGAACTTTAGCCCTGGCGATCGCTCTCTTGTTGTACAATGAAAGTAGCAGACAAGATTGCATAAGTCTTCGATCGATACAGAAACCGCAGATGTCAGGCAGATCAACACAGATAAACGCAGATAATTTCTCGTTACCAGGCAGAGCCTGGTAACGCAGATCCAGAGGCTCCGCCTCGCTAATTCCCTGACTAATTCCCTGACTAATTCCCTATTTCAAACAGCGAATTGCTTGCAACATCCCCCTAGCTTTATTGAGTGTTTCTTCATATTCCATTTCCGGGTTAGAATCAGCCACCAAACCAGCACCAGCTTGCACAGAAACCGAATGTTTATCACTACCTAAAGAGCGAACAACCATAGTCCGAATTGCGATCGCACTATTCAACTGTCCTTCAAAATCATAATACCCGTAAACCCCAGAATACGGCCCCCGGCGACAACCTTCTAACTCGTACACAATTTCCATCGCCCGAATTTTCGGAGCACCGCTAACCGTACCCGCAGGAAAACCAGCTTTCAATAAATCCCAAGCCGTCTTATCCTGGGCCAATTCTCCGATCGCATTGCTGACAATGTGCATTACATGAGAATAACGCTCAATTCCCATTAATTCATCAACTTTTACAGTACCGCTGCGGCAAACTCTGCCTAAGTCATTTCTACCCAAATCCACTAACATCACGTGCTCCGCAATTTCTTTCGGATCTTGCAGCAATTCCGCAGCCAAAGCCTCATCTTCCTGAGGAGTTTTCCCCCGGCGACGAGTACCTGCGATCGGGCGCAAAGTTGCGATTCTCTTGCCATCCGGCGTATTTTCCGCCTTCACCATAATCTCTGGACTCGAACCGATAATCTGCCAATCTTTGAAATTAAAATAAGCCATGTATGGAGAAGGATTAATCAAACGCAAAGAGCGGTAAAGTGCAAAAGGATCGCCACTATATTCAGATTCCAACCTCTGGGAAATAACTACTTGAAAAATATCTCCCGCTTTGATATAATTTTTAGCTTTTAAGACATTATCACAATACTTTTCGGGGGTAGTATTGCTGGTGTAAGCCAATTCTGTATTTCCGGTTGTGGAATGGGCATCTTGCCCGTTATTGGGAGGAGTCCATTCTATCAGAGTAGATTGTTGTGAAAGCGGTGATTTCAGCTTCTCAACTAACTGAGAAACGCGATCGCACGCTTGCTGATAAGCCTGAGTCAAATCTACTCCCACATCTCGCAAATCGGCATAAGCAATCGCCCAAATCTTCCGTTTCACCTGATCGAAAATCAGCAAATTATCAACCTGCATCCACAACCCATCCGGCAAATCTTGTTCATCAGCCGGATATACGGGAACACGCGGTTCAATCCATTTAATTAATTCATAACCCCAAAAACCAAATAACCCGCCAATTCCTGGTGGCAACTCTGGCAATTTCACCGGTTTATAAGGCTGCAAACACTCAGTTAATGCTGCAAACGGATCGCCTGTAAAAACTTTTTGGGAACCGTCGCGGTAAACTTGAGTTGTTCGATCGCCCTTTGCCTCCAAAATCCACAGCGGATCGCACCCTAACAAACTATAACGCCCAATTTTCTCTCCACCTTCTACCGATTCCAGCAGAAAACTATAAGGTTGACTCGCACAAACCCGATACCACGCCGACACCGGCGTATCCAAATCGGCAACCCATTCCTGATACACCGGCACAAAATTGCCTTGTTTCGCCAGTTCCGAAAATTGTGAGAAATCAGGAAATATCATATGCAAAAGGAAGAAGGAAGAAGGAAAATTCCATAAAATTAATGGTTTCAGTCAATAAACAAAAGACGGAAAGTAACAGCCTTCAGGCTGTCGGTACTCACCAACTGCCATCACCGCTAGTGGCTTGAGCGCGCGCAGCCCCTCTTGCAAGCACCAGCGAAACAAACTTGCGTAACGCACCGGTAAGTGGAAAGAAACCTGTGCTTCGGAATTGGACGCCGCCACTCCCAACAGCAAAGCCTGGATATCCGCCTCAGTTTCCGCAAGGCTGTGGGTAAAAGCAGACACCGCACAAGTATAAGCCACAATCCGACCTTGTTTGCAAGCAACCCAAGGAGAAAAGAAATTCAGGGCGTACTCAAAATCGCTAGTTCGATCGCACCCGTATAATTTCTTGCACAAAGCCGCACATTCGTCAACAGCCTCACTTACCATCGGCCACACTTCAACTCCAGACAGCGGCTGGCTGCGAAACTTCCCCTCCATCAACACAAAAGGTTCCTTTACCTCAAAACCCAGAGAAATATATAGTGCCAGCGACGCCATATTAAAAGACTCTTGAACCAAGCGAATACCGACAGCCTCCTGCCCTTTGTCCAGTAAGGCTTGCATGATTTTTCGTCCCGTTCCCTGTCCCTGAAAAGTGCGATCGACACTAACGGGCCCAATGCCACGAATCGGATTGCGCTCATCCATAAAACCGCAGCCAACAACTGTACCCTCGCTTTCGGCTACGATGTCAAAAAATGACGGACTCTCAATCAGAAGACCAATTATTTCGGTTGAAAAATCCAGCGTCGGAAAATCCGTATTAGGGAATTGATGCCGATCGGAAATAGCTTTAAAAGCTTCATAATTAATGCGAGAGCAAACATCAATATCCGCAGAAGTTGCCCGCCTGATTACGAGATTCATTGTTAATTATTTAATTATTAATTTTTATTAATTTTTGAGTCAATTTTAATTAAATTTGAAGTTTGCAGTTGTGCTTAAGCGCTGTAGGTTAACCCTCCCGTGCCCAAGCACTACTACAAACATTTACAAGCTGAGCTTTCCAGGCAGAATTACCTCTTCAAGCTCAGCTTAAGGGTCATTGCTTAAGGATCGTAAGTCTTTTTGCCGGTAAACTTCACCTTAATCGGATTAGGATTGCTGCCAATATTGCGGTCAATCTTACCGTTGTAAGGACGACCTTCGTTCACCTTTTCAGGGAACACGCCATCCTTAGGATGCAGGTACTCGGTAGAACCGTCTGGAAACACGCGGTAAATTTTGTAGTTCGAGATTTTGAATTTAGCCCGTAGTTGCTGGCCGCCCAAAGCGATGCACTGCTCCTTGCGGGGCAGATACAGCAAATTGTCGCCTTGACGCATGATTGCAGCGCCACCACTAGGCATTTCAAACACCTGTTCCTTGGGGCTAGTCCAAGTGATCGCATACTTCTCTTCAACTAGCGCCTTGGTCAGCAAGCCGCCGGTGCTGCCGCCGAAAAGAGGGGGTTGTCCAGTGAGTTCTTCTGCCATAAACATATCCAAAGGATTTTTAGGGCATCCTATCATCCTGACGCGACGCTACTGTCGAAATTGTAAGGAAAGTTAACAGTTTTTTGCCGATCGATATTTTCTGATAATTGATAATTGGTAATTGGTAATGGGTAATTGGTAATTGGCAGCGGAGCTAAAAAACTGAATTAGGAATTAGGAATAAATTAAAAATCAGTTTCCACAAAATCAACTTCTTCCTTCTTCCTTCAGCTATAAATCCTAGGTCAAGAACCAATTCGGGTCGTAACCGCGAGGAATTTGACTCAAAGCAGTCCAAGTTTCTTGCCTGACAATCCCGTCTACCTTGATACCAAAGCTTTTTTGAAAAGCGCGGACAGCTTTTTCCGTCAAAGTGGCAAAGTCGCCGTCAATTTCGCCATTATAGTGCTTGCTAATTTTAAGAACTTCCTGAACATTAGAGACTTGTGCCCCAGAAGATCCGAATCTTAGTATCGGCATATTCACTGGAGCTTCAGTATAAAGTGCCCGCCATGTGAGCGGCCCCACAATGCCGTCCGACTGCAAGAAAACCCGAAACTGAAACAGTTTTACAGAAAATTCAACTGTTTTATCAAAAATTCCTTTGGCAGGCTGCCGATAAACTTGTAGCTTGGTTAGCAGTTTTTCCAGTTCTAAGACAGCTTGACCTTGAGAACCTAATTGCAGTTGTGGCTTGTTGGGGATAGCTTGGGTAGATTTCATCTTAGTTGTAAGTAACTTATACGATCGTCCTGAACTATTGGGAATATACTTGTCACAAAAATCTTTTTCCGGGCGAAACAAGTAAAATTTTCAGGACTGACGCACAGAAAAACCAGCAACCTCGGCGACTTGGGGAAGCAAGACCCGATCCAAATGCTTTAGGCGCTCATTCTCAGTTAAGATACGATACTTATAACCAGAGGATTTATCAGGCGCGAGAATTTGATGAGTCAGGGCAACCAGTGAGAGATATTGATTTTACAAGTCCCACCTATCCTAATGGCAATCCCCGTCCAGATCATCTGCCACCACCACATCAACATCGGTGGATACCAAATCCCACCGGTGGTACTCCTACTAGAAGTAGAATCCCGGAAGCATTATGAAATCTGAAAAATCGGCTATTACCTATAATATCAGCCAAAAATGGGCTGTGACGCTTTGCTGCGAAGCAGAGGAAAAACTGGAATTGAGAGTTGCAAAAATCCTTGAGTATTTAGATAAAAATTATCTCTTAAACCAATGGGCAATATCTGATATTGAAGCTACGGGCAGTTATGGCAATTGCTTGACTGTGCGGTGTAATAATGAAAAAATATTTCAGGTATCTACTGCTGATTTGTTGGAGGTAATGAGGGAAGAAGGTCAAGTTATTGAGTTAGATGCTAGTTTGATAAAAGATGACGAGGAATTGTTTAAAATATTGATTCGAGATGGGGTTTCAATTGATTTGCTTGGCAGCGGGGAGATGATGCCGCTGACGGTTTTGGGCAAATATGTTTATGTTGACAAAGAACTGTTTATGTGGTAAATAAATTAGGGTCGTTCGCACTTCAAAAGCTCGATCGCCATCCGTCAGAGAATGTGGGAAGGGAGGAGAAGGAAGGGGCGATCGCGTGGATTTTGAGTCGGAGGAATGAGCGATCGCAATTCGGGAAAAATCAGCTATTATATAGATGATGAACGTAAAAATTTGGGCTGTTGAATCAGGAAAGGAAGCCGACTCGATCGAGGTTTTACTATCGATGGGGGAGGATAAAAAATCGTTTAAGTTTCTCAGGGAGTTTGATGTTATAGGCGGTCATAAAATTCAGACGATTAAACATGAGGATAAGTTTTGGGAAACTTTTAAGTTTAATCAGCATATTGTTTTTAAGGTGACTGAGTTGGTTTTGGGGAAATACCGAGGAGAAGTTTTGGAACTACCAGCAGAGTTGGGCAAGTTTGGCACGCAGGCAGAGCGATCGCACTTCAAAAACCTGTTCGCCATCCGTCAGAGAATGTTGCGAACAAGTGAGGCAAGGGAGGGCGATGGTAATTATTAGTGTACTATGTACTATCAGGTTATGGAGTATACCGTGGCAATCGTACTGGAGGCGGATCAATAGGTTGTTTACCGTAATTATTTTTTAAGCTTGTTCTGGATGTTATTGTGACAGATAGAAGCAAGAATATTACCCACCAAACCCATGAATTTGAAGCCTTTTTAGGTCGTGCAGGAATAGGTGTTTTATTCAATACGGAAGTTTCATCGATATTATCTTGAACCCGATCGTATACAAATGTCTTGCCAAGCTCATCTGGCAATACTTTTATAGATTCATAATCATTAGATTCAGAACTCTTACTACTAACGCCCATGATTTTTTACCCTCCAAATTAAACTTAATAGTATTGGATCGTTACCTATCCAATTGAAAATTTCCCGATGAAACTCTGTTTTTTGTAAATGCTGTAAATCATCGTAATCGCTCGTATCAACAATAAATAAGCTATTCAAAAAATGTCGATTATTCGAGCGATCGAATATTGGAACAACTACATAGCATTTATTATCACGTCTAACTAAATCTTTGTTGTTTTGAGTGAGATGTATATAATTAGCTGGAAGATTGTGTAAATTTGTTATATCAATATATTTTGCTATAGCTCCCGAATTATCATTTATTTCTTGAAAAGCATATCCTATAATTCCCTCATTCAATTTTAATAAGATATTTTTTTCGTTACTATCGTAATTTTGAGTATGTGTGATTACTTTAAGATGCCACTGACAAAACTTTTTTCTAATTGGCATCATGATGTATACACGAGCCGAATTACTCAGGCTAAATTTAACACGTATAGAATCTAAAAATTTATTCAAATCTTCCTCAAAAAAAGGTAAAGTTATTTTATGAGTTATTTGAGAAATATTTTGGTTTTCTTCTTCAGTATCACGATTACTACTATGCCAGATAAGCAGAGAAGGTGCTACTATAATCGCAATAGCAAGTCCTCTAGCATTAGATGGTTGTTTGACGAAACTCCAACTTTGAGGAACAGGACTATCTTTACCAGTAAAAAAAGCTTGTGCATCACCTAGGCTTACAACAATTCCTCCAATAATTGTAAAAAAAAACAGAAGAAGTTTATGGGGCTTAAATTTATAACGCATATATTTTAGTTCATACAATAAACTTTTACTACGAATGATTTTCATAATTAGCAAGCGTGAAACATGAATCAAGCATAGATAAATCTGAGTAGAGATAGTGTTTTCAAATTTGTTTTTGATGATAGTTGCTATCTACATATTTATATATTACTACAACAGAGCGCGATTTCATATTAGAAAAAGTAATAAAAAAGTAATAAAAAAGTAATAAAAAAGTAATAATTGATAGCTAGTGTGCTAAACTATATATCTCACGGGAGTTTGGTCAAGCACAACTCCAACATAAATTATCCATCACTGAGAGAGTTGGAAAATGACCGTTAACGAAGCACTAACCATTGTCGAAACACTCCTAGACTACCAATGTCTCAATAAAGTCCAAAAAATAGTGTTTTGTCAATCATGGGAAGGGCGGTCTTATGTGGAAATTGCTAAAAGCACAGGCTATGACTTTGATTATATAAAAGATGCTGGTGCTAAGTTGTGGAAACAACTCTCTGAAGCGTTTGGAGAGAAGGTCAAAAAAGATAATATTCAGTCAGTTTTAAAGCGATACACGCGACGACACAAAGTCAATTTACAGCG
>JAAUPI010000236.1 GCA_012035135.1 Microcoleus sp. CSU_2_2 | reverse complement strand
ACCTCAATGGCCGGAAAATCCATGCACTTCACTCTTGAAAGTTCCCTATTCCCTGTTCCCTAGCTGTTGCCTGTTCCCTATTCCCTGTTCCCTCCCCCCTTGCAGATCACTTATTCAGCAAGCCCTAGGTAGTTGCCAAAAGTCAACAAATTCTTAGGCAGTTTGTAACCTGGAGTTGCCATGTGAAGAAAGTATCAGTAGAATTTATCCGGATGGCTTTTGCCCCGGACGCGACAAACTCGTGTCAAACTGCTTAAATGAGAATGTGACGTTAGGAACTTAATGTGATTTAACGTCAAAATTCGACCTAATTTCTGAGATTTAAGCTAACTTAACAACTAACCCCCTGTTGCACTACTAAACCCGCAACGCTTCATTTGGGGTAATCTTCGGTCTCTACTTCATAGTTACCGAGTCACAACTACAGCTACGAGCTTTATTCGATCGCAAATTGCGTATGATTCAATTCAGGGAAACAGGGTAAAGATGGGTGCATCTACACGGATTGCATTGGCCGGAATGCCGGCAAGTCAAAAACAGTCTGCTAACTGTCTGGCCAACTACGCCGCAGCCGTTCACCCAGCAGATATTCGCAGAAAACAAAGTCGATCCCAAGGACCAAGGTGCTTGCGGACGATTCTCAGGCTTTAGCTGAGCTTGGCATTAGTCCGTATTGTCAAGCTCAGCTGACAGAGTTTTCCTAGTTCTTGACCAACAATGGAAAACAACTTCCATTTTTTGTGAGAAAGGCTACAATCGGAAAGGTCTTTGCAAGATCCGATCCTCACCATTTGGTGCTGCGACCCAAAGCTCTAGCGTTTTATGCAGCAGACTGGCATCTAAGGTGGCGAAAAATCGCCGTGCTGTGATGTCTAACGACATCGCAAAAGCAGCAAGTGAACCAAAAGTTCGACACCTTGAAAACAGAAGTTAGAGGGTTCCGTGCAGGAAAGCTTGTACGGGTAAAAGATCGAAGTACCAAGTAGAAAAGCCAGTATTTGTAGAGGTGCGATCGATCGCATCTCTGGGTTCGATTTTTGGGGCAAGGTATCGCAGCTCGTGCGGAAACTCGCTGCGAAAGAAAAAGCCACACATTCAATGCGAGATCGCGGCTATAATATCTGCGATAGATTGAATGCGAGCGCAATTTCAAACCCGAACTCGAACCTTTACTTCTAAAACTGGTGCAGTTTCGGAAGCTGTGTCAGTTGGCAGACTGAAAATTCAACTATTTTTTGCTGCGAGAATGCCAATACTGGCTAATTTGTCTAAACTACAAACAGACACTATTCCACTGTTATTTATTCTGCAATTCAGGAGCATGAGGAAGGCAGCATGATCCAGGCTAACACTGTACTCGAAACCAAAATCAAACCCGAAATGGAAACAATCGAGTTGCTTCGGAGCACCGAAAGCGTTCTACCTGAGAGCGAGTTGGAACTTTTTATCGACGAAGAAGACGATCGAGAAGAATTTTTAGACTCTCAATCTGAGGAAGACGATACTAAGTCTGGTAAAGGTGCCAAAGCCCGCCGTCGGGCTCAGGCCAAGAAAAAGCACTATACTGAAGACTCTATTCGCCTTTATCTGCAAGAAATAGGTCGGATTCGACTGCTGCGAGCTGATGAAGAAATTGAATTGGCCCGCAAGATTGCAGATTTGTTGGAATTAGAGCGAGTTCGAGAACAACTTCTCGAAGAGTTAGACCGCGAACCCAAAGACAATGAATGGGCTACTGCTATGGAGATGGCTCTACCGGCATTCCGTCATCGACTTCACGTCGGCCGACGGGCAAAAGAGAAAATGGTGCAGTCAAACCTGCGCTTGGTGGTGTCGATCGCCAAAAAATACATGAATCGTGGTTTGTCTTTCCAAGATTTGATTCAGGAAGGCTCTCTGGGTTTAATCCGGGCGGCTGAAAAATTTGACCACGAAAAAGGTTACAAGTTCTCCACCTACGCGACTTGGTGGATTCGTCAAGCTATCACGCGGGCGATTGCCGATCAATCCCGCACTATCCGTCTGCCGGTTCACCTTTACGAAACCATCTCGCGGATTAAGAAAACGACCAAACTGCTTTCCCAGGAAATGGGTCGCAAGCCGACGGAAGAAGAAATCGCCACTAAGATGGAGATGACGATCGAGAAGTTGCGCTTCATTGCTAAGTCGGCACAGCTACCAATTTCTCTAGAAACTCCGATCGGCAAAGAGGAAGATTCGCGTTTGGGAGATTTTATTGAATCTGACGGCGAAACCCCTGAAGACCAAGTATCGAAAAATTTACTCAGGGAAGATTTGGAAAGCGTTTTAGATACTCTCAGCCCCAGAGAACGGGACGTACTGCGGCTGCGTTACGGCTTGGATGACGGACGGATGAAGACCTTGGAGGAAATTGGTCAAATCTTTAACGTCACTCGCGAGCGGATTCGGCAAATTGAGGCTAAAGCTTTGCGAAAGTTACGTCATCCCAACCGCAACAGCATCTTAAAAGAATATATCCGCTAGAGTATTTCTTTAGCATCACCCGAAAGAGTGATATGGATTTAGGACTGTATCGCCCTAAATCCGATCGCTTCTAATTTCTTGCTGCTAACTGCACGGGGGCACTTCGCGATTTGCGCCCTGTCGATCGTAGTGCAAAAAATTTGGGAGTCCCGAAAGAAACTCCCAAATTTTTTAAGATCTGAAATGTTTGAACGAAAAAATTACATCAGGCCCCAGAAGTGAAGCACGCCTTGACCGGAAACCAGTTCGATCGCGATCGCAGTCGAGAAGCCAATCATCGCCAGACGACCGTTCCAATTTTCGGCTCCTTCACTGAAGCCCCAGTTCCAAGCGTTGCGTTTTGGTTCTTGCATGGTACGAACTCCTTTGGTTAACTTTTGTGAGCTTATGTAAATTAATATAACATACGCTTGGCAAAAGTGCAATTTTCAGATTTTTGTCAACCGATTTTAGATTTACGTCAGAAAGTCATTCAAACTACTGTCATTAACGAGGAAAAATAGCTAACTCTGTGTCAGGGTCGAAGAGGTGAATTTTGTCATGTGCGATCGCCAGCCAAAGCTCCTCGCCAACTCGGACAGTTCGATCTGGCGGCACTCGCACTTGCATCTGCACCGCTGGAGCATCCGTCAGGCTGACCTGCAAATAGGTTTCGTGTCCTAAAGCCTCTACAATATCTACTTGTACCGACAGATTTTTCGTCGCAGGCGGGTGAATGCTTAAATGTTCTGGCCGGATGCCTAAAATCAGCGATCGCCCATCATATTGTTGCAAATTTTTTGCCCAAATATCTGGTAAAGTAAAGCGAAATTGTGGATGAGAAACTAACAGCGGAGCCGTAAATTGTACTTGCAGGAAATTCATCGGCGGAGAACCGATAAATTGAGCTACAAACAGATTAGCTGGCTTTCTGTAAAGTTCTAGAGGTTGAGCTACTTGCTGAAGTTGACCGCCATCCATAATCGCAATACGATCGCCCATCGTCATCGCTTCAGTTTGGTCGTGAGTCACATAAATGGTTGTAGTGCCCAACTGTCGCTGTAACTGTACAATTTGCGATCGAGTTTCCGCCCTCAATTTTGCATCAAGATTCGATAATGGTTCGTCCATTAAAAAAACCTCCGGATTTCGAGCCATAGCCCTGCCCAAAGCTACCCGCTGTTTTTGTCCGCCCGACAACTGTTTCGGCAAACGATGCAAAAAAGATTCTATTTGCAACAATTGAGCTACTTTCAAAACCCGATCGCCCACCAATTTTTCCCGTTCCGATAAATAGCGCAATCCAGGTGGCAACCTTCGAGTGATTCCCACCAACAAATCTTCCAACCAAGATTGAATCAGATAATTTACTGAATCAGAATCACCTAAATTATTGCTGTCGCCAACCATCTCTTCTTCTTTCTTCCTTCTTCTTTCTTCTTTCTTCCTTCTGCCAACGAAGGTCTTCCTTTTATCCGTTACATCCGTTACAAAATCCGTTGCCGAACCTTCTTCCTTCTTCCTTCGAGATCGACGCAATCCAAAAGCAAGATTGTCGTAAACGCTTAAATGAGGATAGAGAGCATAATTTTGAAATACCATTGCAATATCTCGGTCTTTAGGAGGCAAATCGTTAACCAGTCGATCTCCAACCCAAATATTGCCAGCAGTCACAATTTCTAAACCTGCGATCGAACGTAGTAAAGTGCTTTTACCGCAACCACTCGGCCCCACCAACACCATGAATTCCCCATCTTCGACAGTCAGGTTAATCCGTCGTAAAACGGTGTTAGACAAAAGCCGAGCATCGGCATCAGGTGAAACACTTTCTGATGTGTTTGCCTCTTTTTCCTGTTCTCCTTGGCGGAGGGGAAAATTTTTGTAGATATTTTCTAGTACAACTTGCGCCATCGGACAATTTTAGATTTGAGATTTGAGATTTGAGATTTGGAAATTGTTATATTTGCGATTTAGTAATTGGCAGCAGAGCCTTGGGATTTGGGATTTTTGATGTAAGAATTGCAGACTCTGCTGACTAATAACTAATGACTAATGACTACTGCCAACGGGCGGGCGGGCACTCTTGGCACCGCCCCTACCAACTGGCAACGGGCGGGCACTCTTGGCACCGCCCCTACCAACTGCCAACTACCTACTGACTACTGACTACTGATAACCTTGATAATTTTTTCAGCAGGATTCAGGTCAAAAATTCGTTCACCCGTAGCATCCTTCCCCCAAAAAGCAATAGCATCAATAGCCGATCGTAGCAGCCGGCCAGTATTAGTTAAAAGTTTCACATCTGTACCGGGAACGGCCTCCAATAAGCCAACTAAAGCATCAGAGGGTTCTGCGAAACGAAAAGCTTGAGTGCCAATTTCGCCACGGTTAGTAAGTCGGACAGAACCCGCCGGCATCCGTTTTGCCCAACCCAACTCCGAAAATAGCACCAGACTGTCTTCCGGGTCGAGAGTGACGCAACCCACCAACTGTTCCTGCTTCCGCAACCGCGTTGCTTGAGAACCCTGGGCTACGCGGCCCATCGGCGGTAGTTGTTCGTCATCGACCTCGAATCTGAGCACTCGACCTCCGCTCGTGGCGATGACTACCTGTTCGCCAACTTTACTGAGACTGGCACAGCGGAGTCGATCGTCTTCTTTTAGCTTAACAACAGTCACACCACGATTAGTTAAATCAGTAAATTCCGAAAGTGGTAAGCGCTTAATTTTCCCTTGTTGAGTCAGAGTTACTAAGTCGGTTGCTTCCGAATTTTCCGGTAAAATAAAGTGTGCGACTGTGATTTCTGAGAAAGCGCGACCCGCACTTTCTTTAGTAGCCGAAGGTGACAGCAAACTGACGATTGGCGTACCTCGATCGCGCCCGTTGACAATGGGGATATCAGCGACTTTCAGCGGGTAAGCTTTGCCACTAGGAGTTAAGATTACCAAGTTGCGATCTGTTTTAGTCAGTTGGGCGGTGACAATAAAATCTTCATTTTTCTCTAAAACTGGAACGGACTTGTCTCGACTTTTAGAGCGCGGTCGATCGCCTGGTGGTAGGCGTCTCACATACTGTTTGTGAGTGAATTCAACAATCGTTTCTTCTGCCTCCTGAACAGGCAATAAGATATTAGGTATTTGCAATTGAGCATCAGACTGCTTTGGAGTAGAATTTCTTTTACCACCAACCTCTGCTTCACCATTGACAGCGCGGGAAGTATTTTTGATTAATCTAGTGCGACGGGGGTCAGCATACTTGCGTTTGAGCGATCGGAATTCTTTTTTCAAAGCCTTTAAAAGTTCGCGTCTGTCGCCCAACAACCGCTGCAATTCTTGAATTTTAGCCATCAATTCATCAAGCTCAGACTGCAAATTTTGCCTTTCCAAACCAGTCAGCCGCCGCATCGGCATCGCCAAAATCGCATCAGCTTGACTCTCGCTCAAATCGAGCCGAATTTGCAAAATTTCCTTAGCAGTAGTACCGTCAGGAGCATTTCTGAGAATGTCGATCGCAGCATCAAGATTGGTCAAAGCCACCATTAATCCTTGAACAATGTGACAGCGACGTTCGGCAGCTTGCAACTCGTAATTGTAGCGACGAGTCAGAGTCACTTCCCGGAAATCCAGAAATTCCTGCAATAGTTGCTTCAGAGTTAACTGTCTGGGTTGGCCGTTGACAATTGCCAGCAAAATCGCGCCAAAATTAGTTTGCAAGTCCGTCTGTTGATAAAGACGAGCCAAAACTGTTTCTGGGGCAACTTCCCGCTTGAGTTCAATTACAACTCGAATGCCCTCGCGATCGCTTTCGTCTCGCAAATCGGCAATACCATCAAGTCGTCCAGCATTAACCAAATCCGCCACCTTTTCAATCCAACCTGCCTTATTTACCTGAAAAGGAAACTCTGTCACCACGATCGCCGTTTTAGTCCGTATTTTGCGATTTCCAGGCACTTCCTCCACTGAGGTCACACCCCTGACTGTAATACTGCCTCGACCCTTAGTGTAGGCGTCAAAAATGCCCTCTGTAGCAACAATTTCCCCTCCAGTGGGGAAATCCGGTCCGGGAATCAGTTCCAGCAACTTCTCGTCCGAGAGTTCCGGGTTTTCAATCAAAGCAATTAACCCATCTACCACTTCACCCAAATTGTGTGGCGGAATATTAGTAGCCATCCCCACAGCAATGCCACCACAGCCGTTGAGTACCAGAAACGGCAACTGAGCAGGCAGTGCCGTCGGTTCCTGCTGCGAACTGTCAAAGTTAGCAGTAAAATCAACAGTTGCCTCGCCAACTTGGGTTAGCATAGCTTCGTGGGCGATCGATGCCAGTCGAGTTTCGGTGTAGCGCATAGCAGCGGCCGGATCGTTGTCCACCGAACCGAAATTGCCGTGACCTGCCAGTAAAGGATAGCGGCTCGAAAACTCCTGAACCATGCGCACCAAAGCATCGTAAACCGATTGGTCGCCGTGGGGGTGATATTTTCCCAAAACATCTCCAACTACCCTGGCACACTTGCGGTAGGGTCGATCGGGCGTCAATCCGAGTTCGTGCATCGCGTACAAAATCCGGCGGTGAACGGGTTTTAGACCGTCGCGGACATCAGGCAAAGCTCGCCCAACGATCACACTCATGGCATATTCGAGGTACGATTGCTGCATTTCGGCGTGCAGAGGCGTAGAAATTACTTGTCCGGAAAGTAGGTTTAGTTGTTTAGCCATGAGTCCTTGTGTCCGTTAATTCCTGAGTGTTAGGGCCTCTATCAAAGCTGAGTCAGGCTACCTGTCTCAAGTGAAAACTGTTTGCCGCAGGCGAACCAAAAGTTCGACAAAACTGCCCAGCAGGCGAGTAAAAATAAAGTTAAGTTTTTAGAAGAGTAAGGGTTCTGAAGACTGGCAAAACTTGCCCTTTAGCTTCTACTCTTACTCTCTATCCTTACCCTAACCTCTAACTTGCCCTCAATTGCGCTTGCGTAAATTGAAAATGGAAAATCGATTTAGGAAAATGCAAAATGGGAAGCGCGTAATTTTCGCAGGATCTGGGTGACTAGGGTGCCGACTATCGCCGCTTCACAACCGCCCACTCTGGGGATTCCAACCAACACGACTATATCAAAAATCTGAAAGGCATCGAGCCTTTGAGCTCGATCGGCAGGAGCCTCACACCTAACCGCTTCCGGAGGTGTGAGAGAAATGCGAGTGAGGCGAGGATTCCACCCGTCTACCATCCCACAATCGTATATCTTGGTAGTGGACGGGTGGATGACAAACAGATTTCAAGTTATTCATTCTTTTGGTGAGTCAATGAGTGTATCTTAAAACTAACTTACTGACTACCAAGCTGTGAAATACACTTACCAGTACAAAGCACTTCCAAGTACCGAACAGAAGCTAGAGCTGAATGTTTGGGTGCGGACTTGCCAATATTGGTACAACCGCCAACTAGGGGATAGATTTGATTGGTGGGAACGTAAGGTTTGTCAACGAGCAGAGCTGGCATTTGAAAGGTTTCTGGCTGGGGATAGCAGTGGTAATCGGAGTGGAAAACCTCGCTTCAAATCACAGTCTAGGTATCGTTCGTTGGTGGTTGAAGGTGCTGGTTTCGATTTACACTCTTGCTCGATTGGAGGCAAATATTTATATATCAAAGTCCCTAAAATTGGACTGGTTAAAGTTCGTTCTCATCGTCATTTACCAAATGGTGGGATTCTCAAACAGTTGCAGTTTATCAAGAAAAATGATGGATTGTTTGTTAATCTTCGACTTGAAGATTCAAGCGTACCTGTTTGTTCTGATGACATCATCCCCACTTGGGATAACTCATTAGGCATCTCCTAAAAAAGAAATTAGGCGATCGCGATCGATATCGATCTGCGGGGGAGGGTGAAGCATTTGGACACAAACTAAGAGGGTTGGGGACACAGACT
>JAAUPI010000235.1 GCA_012035135.1 Microcoleus sp. CSU_2_2 | reverse complement strand
AGGGGGAGAGGGGGAGAGGGGAAGATGGGGAGATGGGGAGATGGGGAGAAAAGCCCAAATCGCCAGAAGGATCAATTTTTGAGCTTTTCCGTCATCCCTCCGACGAGAGAGACTCCCCATCATTTGAGTTTTTTGGTGAGAATGAAACCGCCCTGCCCTCCAAGGAGGTAATGGGTAATGGGCGAGTGAAGCGAACGCTCTCCAGAAACTAGGTTTTTATCTGGTTCGCCAATTGCTCAATGCCGATAGCGCGATCGTATTCCGCTTCTGAAGGTGATCGCTATTCCTACTGAAGCAAATTGTAATCATTGATTCTCAAATTTATCCGTAATATGCTCAGGTACTTCAATCGCTCACCAAAAGTTCAGTCTACTCAAGCTTCGGTCAAACTGAAGTCTCAACTTTCAACATGGCCTGTATTTTTGGCTACAATTACAGTCGCGATCGCGACTGCTGCTGCTATTTATCAACTCAATCACCTAGCTGAACGCAACAACCAGATCAGGCTTCTCTTAACCCAAGTGAAAGAGCAAGTGAGCAGGCTTAATGCTTTAGAATGGGAGGGTATTTCTAAAGGTAAAATTGATGAAGATTTAACCGAAGAACTTGCTGAAAATAAGCAAAGCACTGACAATATCCTGGGTCAGCTTCGACAAATTGATCGAGTTGATGAACAAAACAACCTAGAAAGACTTTTTGATTTTTATACGCGCTATCGAACTCAAATTGACGGCATACTGATCCTAATTGAACAAGGCAAAACCAAGGAAGCGATAGATATTGATGCAGATGGCATCGATCAAATCTATGACAATCTGTATGCTGAAGTCGCAAATCTGGAAACAGGTTACATAGAGCAGCAACAACAGACCCGAAAATTTGCAGATATTGGAACTCTCTTTTCTTTAATACTAGCTGCTGCCATCATTAGTAATTTGTTCCATCAGTTTAGTAAAAAAATGTGGTACAAAAATCAAGAACTAGAAGCCACTCTTAAAGAGCTTAAGCAAACGCAGCAAGAATTAATTCAAAAAGAAAAAATGGCAGCTTTGGGACAACTGATTGCGGGAGTAGCCCATGAAATCAATAATCCCTTGGGTGCGATCAAAGCTGCGGCAAGTAACACCCAAAAGGCACTGCAAGAAGCTCTTCAGGAACTCCCCAATCTTTACGAGCGTTTGAATCCTCAAGAACAAGAGAGCTTTTTTCAGTTCGTCAATCGGGCAATCGGTAGTCAACCGTTAGTTATCTCTCAAGAAAATCGCGCGCTCAAACGCAAAATTACCACTTACCTTCAAGAGCATGATATTCAAGATGCCAGAAATATTGCCGATGTCTTGATGGACATGGGCATCTACGAAGATCTGGAGTTTTTGCTCCCTCTCTTAAAAGGCGATCGTGGTGAATGGGTTGTGGAGTTTGCTTACAACCTAACTTGCCCTTTTCTTAACAATCAGACAATTCTCCGATCGGTCGATCGCTCTACGAAAATTGTTTTTGCCCTCAAAAACTATGCTCGTGTTGAGCAAAGTCAAAAAAAGCAGCTCATCCAAGTGACTGAAGGGATAGAAACTACCCTCGAAATCTATTATAATCAAATCAAACGCAATATCAACTTAATCCGGGATTATCAAGATATTCCTGATATCTGGGGCTACCCCGATGAACTGATTCAGATCTGGACTAACTTGATTCACAACGCAATTCAGGCAATGGAATCGGGGGGAACATTGACCATCGCCACCCGTCAGCAGGAAAATAGTATTGAGGTGATCGTTACGGATAATGGTTCTGGTATTCCCATTGAAATACAGCCAAAAATCTTTGATGCCTTTTTCACCACCAAATCTGCTGGCGAGGGCAGCGGTCTGGGGCTAAACATTTGCCAGAAGATTATTAACAAACACCAGGGACGCATACAAGTAGAGAGTCAACCCGGACAAACTAAATTTCATGTTTGGTTGCCTGTAGAATCTGTTTAAACAATGGGAGAAAATTTAATCATGCCTAAAGCTGCTATTCTTTGTGTAGATGACGAAGCCCCTATTTTGAAGGTGCTTAAGGAACAATTGAAACGTTGTTTTGGCAATGAGTATCTCTATGAAGTCGCCCAAAGTGCTGAAGAAGCCTGGATTGTGATCGATGAGCTCGAACAGGAGGGAATCCAAGTTCTGACGATTTTTTCTGATTGGCTGATGCCCAATATCAAAGGCGATGAATTTTTAGCTGAAGTTCACCGAAGATTTCCCGAAGTCATCACTGTAATGCTCACCGGACAAGCGGACGACGCTGCGATCGATCGTGCCAGAAAAGAAGCCAATCTTCATGCTTGCATCTACAAACCTTGGTCGGAGGAAGAGCTGCATGACATTATTCGTAAAGCGTTGAATAAATAGTAAATAGAAGATGCGATCGGCAATTGTTTGTGTTGATGATGAGTCGGATATTCTCAGGAGTTTGGGCAATCAACTCAAGCGTCACTTTGGCAAAGATTATGACATCGAGCTGGCCAGTGACGGAGAAGACGCTGTTTCACTTTGTGCAGAATTAACGGCAGAAGGTAAAGACATTGCTCTGATTGTTTCCGATCAGAAAATGCAGAGGATGGGAGGAGATACCTTATTGATTCGACTCCATGCCCTCTATCCCAAAGCGCTAAAAATTATGCTTACCGGGCAAGCTAATGCCAATTCTGTGGGAAATGTTGTCAATGCGGCCGCCTTATACCGATACATTACTAAACCCTGGGATGAAACCGACCTCATTTTAACCGTTGCCGAAGCTGTGCGACGCTTTCAGCAAGATCGACAATTAGCCGAACAAAATGAATTGCTCAAGCAAACTAATGCTAAGTTAAACAGTTCTTTGTCATTGTTGTTAGCCACTTTAGAAGCTACATCAGAGGGGATTCTCGTACTCGATCGGGATGGGAAAATAGTGAGTTTTAATCAAAAATTCGCCAGGATTTGGCATCTCTCAGATGCCAATTCAACTGCTCATGAAGGTGATATGCTAGATGTCATCTTAGAGCAGTTAACCAACCGAGATGGTGTCAGCTTTCAAATAGCGATCGCCCAAAATAATATCGAAAAACACAATTTTTTGAAATTAAAAAACGGCAAAATAATTGAGTATTATTTGCGACCTCAACAGCTCATGGGAGAAATTGTCGGTAAGATCTGGAGTTTTCGAGACGTTACTCAGGAAAAGCAAACAGCAGCGATCGCCCAGCATCAAGCATTACATGATGCCCTCACCAACCTCCCCAATCGCATCTTATTTAATCAAAAATTAGCTGCCACTTTGAGCGATGCCACCAAGCATCCAAAACTGATTTCCGTGATGTTTCTGGATTTAGATCGCTTTAAGGAGATTAATGATACGTTAGGTCACTTGATAGGCGATCTATTGTTACAGAATGTGGTGCAACGTCTGATTGGTTGTCTGAGAGAAACAGATGTACTTGCTCGTTGGGGAGGAGATGAATTCGTGCTATTCCTGCCAGGAATTCGTCGGCGAGAAGATGCCACCGAGATTGCCCACAAGCTCGTTGAAGCATTGCAACCTCACTTTTGCCTGCAAGGAAATTGTGTAGATATTACGGCGAGTATCGGTATTGCCATATATCCTGACGATGGTGCAGACAGCAATACATTGCTCCATAATGCGGATGTGGCCTTATATCAAGCAAAAAAGTGCGGGCGAAACAACTATCAGCTTTATTCTGCTAGAGAACAGGAAATAGAGAAAAAGTTGACTGTTGACTGTTGACTGTTGGGAAAAATCACAATTTTTACTCTGCAAATTTTATATCAGGTTCGGACGATCGCTGATAATATACGTAGGTTGGGTCTAAGAATGAACCCTCCGTTTCACTCCGCCCAACACAAGTTACAAGTATATGTTAACTAAACCGCTATATGCCAGCTTCCGCAAAGTCTCTGGAAAGTTACCCTTACGCACTGTTCTCATTGTTCCTTTTGTCTTGCAAACATTTGGTGCAGTTGGAATTGTCGGATATCTTTCCTTTAAAAATGGACAGCAAGCCGTTAACGATGTGGCGACGCAACTGAGAGGAGAAATTACCAACCGGATCGATTTAAACCTAAAATCTTATCTCAATATTCCTCATCAAGTCAATCAAAGTAATGCTGCTGCTTTAGATTTGGGGCAACTGAAATCACAAGATTTATTGGGTTTAGAACGTCATTTTTGGCAGCAAATTCAAATTTTTGATAGTTTGACATTTGCGGGGATTGGATTGGAAAATCAGGAAAACTTAGGGGCAGAACGAGCCGATGATGGTTCTCTAACCGTCAGGGTTTCCACGATCGAGAGTAACTTTGATTTTCGCACATATGCTACGAATGAAAAAGGCGATCGTAAAAAACAACTGAATAACAAACCTAACTTCGATCCTCGCACTCGTCCGTGGTACAAAGCAGCAGTTGCTGCTGGAAAACCAACCTGGAGTCAAATCTATCCCCATACCAAAGGCATCACCTCCTATTTAGGGGCAGCAATGCCTTATAAAAATGAATCGGGTCAACTGCAAGGAGTCCTACTCACAAATATTAATCTTTCCCAAATTGGCAAATTTTTACAGAGCCTAAAAATTGGCAAAACCGGACAAAGTTTTATTATCGAACGCGATGGAATGCTAGTTGCAACTTCCACAGGAGAAAAACCCATTCGCACGGTTGTTAATAAAGATTTTGGAGCCGAACGAATTAAAGCGATCGATAGTAGCAATCCCCTCACCCAAGCCACTGCTAAATTTTTGACTGAGAATTCGATCGCCCAAACACGCACAGAAAAACAACTCGAATTTAAGCTCCAAGACCAGCGACATTTTCTACAATTCTTACCATTTAGCGACGACAAAGGCTTAGATTGGTCGATTGTTGTGGTGATTCCAGAATCTGACTTTATGGCAAAAATTGATGCCAACAACCGCACTACATTTTTGCTGTGTATAGCAGCTTTAATCGGCTCGACAGTAATTGGTATTCTGACAGCCAGGTGGGTGACAAAACCCATTTTGAAATTGAACGAAACTGCCAAAGATATTGCTCGAGGAAACTGGCATCAATCTGGAGAGATTGACCGCACTGACGAAGTTGGGCAGTTGGCTAAATCATTTAATAGCATGGCACAGCAGTTGCAAGAATCCTTTGAAACTTTAGAACAAAAAGTTGAAGAACGAACAGCAGAATTAGCAACATCAAACCAACAACTGGAAGTTTCTAAAGAAAAAGCAGAAGTTGCTAACCAAGCAAAAAGCACGTTTCTTGCCAATATGAGCCACGAATTGCGCTCTCCCCTCAATGCAATTTTAGGGTTTTCTCAAATCATGCTCAGAAGTCGATCGCTCCCATCCGAACATCTCGATAATGTTGGCATTATTACCCGCAGTGGCGAACATTTACTGACATTAATTAACCAAGTATTAGACCTCTCGAAAATAGAAGCCGGACGCACGACAATCAATCATAAAAACTTCGATATCTATCGCTTGCTCGATGATGTAGAAGATATGTTCCGCCTCAAAGCAGATGATGCTGGATTGCAGTTACTATTAGATCGCGATCCCCATGTTCCCCGTTACGTTCGCACCGATCAAGTTAAACTCCGTCAAATTTTGATTAATTTACTCAATAATGCCATTAAATTTACAGAAGAAGGTGGCGTTTCTGTTCGAGTTGGTATGGATAGCAGATTGCTAGGTGCAGGTGAAGCAGAGGAAAATTCTCAAGAACAAGTGGGAAGTCGGCAACAAATTTATTTTGAGGTCGAAGATACAGGCGCGGGAATTGCGCCAGAAGAATTAAATAAACTTTTTCAAGCCTTCATGCAAACTTCTTCGGGTAAAAATGCTCAAGAAGGCACGGGATTGGGTTTGGCAATTAGCCGTCAGTTCGTGCAACTTATGGGTGGCGATATCACCGTTAGTAGTAAAGTAGGAGTTGGTACGATCTTCAAATTCGATATTACCACTCAGGTGGTCGATGCGGCTGACGATGAAGCACAACAAAACAAACGTCGCGTCATTGCACTCGAACCAAACCAACCTCGCTATCGCATTCTGATTGTGGATGATAAACCCCTCAACCGTCAGTTATTAGTTCAACTGCTAAATCCATTTGGGTTTGAACTTAAAGAAGCCAGTAATGGTCAGGAAGCAGTACAGATTTGGCATGAGTGGGAACCTCATCTGATTTGGATGGATATGCGAATGCCGGTGATGGATGGCTACACTGCCACGCAGCAAATTAAAGCAACTACTAAGGGAGAAGCTACTGCCATTATTGCTTTAACAGCAAGCGTTCTCGAAGAGGAAAGAGCCATTGTTTTATCTGCTGGATGCGATGATTTTATTCGGAAACCGTTCCGAGAGCAACAGATTTTTGCAGCAATGAACAAACATATCGGCGTGCGCTATATTTATGAAGAGCCGATCGATAAAGCAGCTAAAACTATATCTAAAACAGAGATTAAAGACGTGCTGGCGCCGGAAGCTCTAGCTACCTTACCGCCAGAATTACTGGCCAACTTAGCTAGTTCGGCGAAAAGTTCGGATATTGGTGAGGTAGACCGTCTCATTCAGGAAGTCAAAGCTATAAATGCGTCGATCGGAGAAGCATTTTTAGCATTAGCCAATGAGTTTGAATATGGCAAAATTGCATCGTCGATCGAAGCAGTTAACTAAGGAATGGCAATTAAATAACTTAAGCGACTTGCTTGTTACTTTCGCTCTGCCTGGCAGAGCAGATCCGGAGGCTCTGCCTCCTTTTACGAACCAGCTTGTAGGAGAGAGGACTGTAGGAGCTGTTTAAGTTATTAAATTTTCGTTGCTAATTAAATTTGGAAACTTGAAATTGGATAAAAATCATGAATGACTTGGTTGTTAATTTCTCACCTGCTAATATTTTAGTTGTCGATGATACTCTTGCAAATTTACAGCTACTCGTAGGAATTTTAACAGAACATGGCTATAAAGTTAGACCCGCAAAAGATGGATTTCAAGCTCTATCTGCCACTCAAAGTGTACCGATCGATTTGATTTTGCTCGACATTAATATGCCACAAATGGATGGCTATGAAGTCTGCACCAAACTCAAATCCGATCCCAAAACGCGCGATATTCCAGTCATTTTTATCAGCGCGCTCAATGACGTACTTGATAAAGTTAAAGCCTTTGGAGTAGGCGGTGTAGACTATGTAACCAAACCCTTTCAGGTGGAAGAGGTTTTGGCTCGCGTCGAAACCCATTTAGCATTGCAGCGACTGCAAAATAACTTGCTATCTAAAAATGAAGAACTCGCTCAAACAAATCAGGAGTTAGCTAATATATTAGATCGACTGCAAGCCACCCAAAAAGAACTCATTCAATCCGAGAAAATGGCAGCACTCGGACAACTGATTTCAGGGATTGCTCACGAAGTCAATACACCTTTAGGTGCTATTCGATCGTCAGTCAATAATATCTCTAAGTATCTGCAAGAAATTTTTGAAGATTTGCCCCGTATTGTCGATACGCTTTCTCCTCAAGAAATTAAATTGATTTTTCAAATGGCTTCATATTCTATCAATAATAAGACGATCGTTTCTATCAAAGATACTCGCAAACTCAAGCGAGCCTTAACTCGCGAACTAGAAGAGCTTGGAGTTCATGATGCCGATAGTATCGCTGATACACTGTCGGATATGAAAATCTATGAAGACATCGACCCATTTTTGCCGATCCTGACTCATTCAGATAGCCAAAAACTGCTGGAGCTTGCTTACAATCTTTCTGGATTGCAGCGAGGGAGCAATACGATCGAAACCGCATCAGAACGTGCTGCTAAAGTTGTATTTGCCTTAAAAACCTATGCTCATTACGATGAAAAAAATGAGCTATTATCAGCTAATTTGACATCAGGAATCGATACGGTTTTAACACTCTATCAAAATTCGATCAAACAAGGAGTTACAATCGTTCAAAATTACGCAGAAATGCCATTGATTTACTGCTATCCTGATGAACTAAATCAAGTCTGGACAAATCTGATTCATAATGCCATTCAAGCAATGGATAATAAAGGCAGTCTAACCATCGATGTTAGGCAGGAAGGAGGATTTGCCAAAGTAAGTATTACCGATAGTGGGCAGGGAGTTCCCGAAGAGATTAAATCTCGAATTTTTGAACCTTTTTTTACCACAAAGCCTCCGGGAGAAGGAAGTGGATTAGGATTAGATATCGTCCGCAAGATTGTTAAAAAGCATCAAGGTGAAATTGAAGTAAATTCTGTGCCAGGAAAAACAATGTTTACTGTTTCTTTAAGTATGAATCTCCAACCCGATATAGCAGTTGACAGCTTGCCCTGAGCGTGCCGAAGGGTTGGCAGTTGTGATTGGTTATTTGTTACCAATGCCAATTCCCCATTCCCCATTCCCCATTCCCACTCCCATTCCCCATTCCATC
>JAAUPI010000234.1 GCA_012035135.1 Microcoleus sp. CSU_2_2 | reverse complement strand
CCGGCGCGAGAGCTCTCCGCAGCATTTTAGAGGAGTTAATGCTGGATGTGATGTACGAGTTGCCTTCTCGCAAGGATGTTGCTTTGTGTACGATTACTAAGGAAATGGTCGAGAAGCGATCGACTGCCGAATTGCTGTGGCATCCCGCATGGCACAAACAGCACGAAACAGCTTAATTTATAGCTTAATTTGTAATAGATATCTCCCAAAAAGTCTGTTAAGAATAGGCAGGATACCTGTTCCACAGTAATTATGGGAGAAGTCTAATCTGTAGGGTGTGTACTGCGCGCCCTACAAGCTTGGCAAATTTACTTTATGACAGTTAAAAAAATGTCGGCAAATGTAGCTAAAGCCAGTAAAAAATCCAGATTGCCAGTATCCAGTTTGCTGCCAAGGATTGCGATTTATAGCGCGGTTATGGCGGGTATAATAGCGTCTTTTTACGATTTTGAACTCAATAGACTTTCCCTATCCCTTAACATGGAAGCCTCAGAAGCAAAACAAGTTATGGCTAGCATTAATAAAGCGCAGCAAGCTTACTATGCAGAAAACAGTCAATTTAGCGATTCCATTGCAAAATTGGGTATGGGAGATCGAGAAAAGATGGGTAATTATCGTTACTTTATCACGTCATCACTCGGCCCGGTTCAAAGTTTGCACAATCACTACCAACCTGCACAATTTGAAAGCGCACTCGCGTTCGGCAGGTCTGAAGGCATTGGTGGCAAATCGTATATAGGCGCAGTATTTGCTTTCAAAGAAGAGGGTAGCAATCTACTAACAACGATGTCAGCAATCTGTGAGATAAGTAGCAATAACCTAATGAGCAGTATGCCAATTTTTGAAAGCCAAGAAATTCACTGCCCGCCTGGGAGCACTATGCTAAGGTAAGACCTTGAAAATTTTTTGTACCTTTCTTTCATCGTATATGTGGTGTAAAGTAAATTTAAACTTCCAATTGCCCGGTTTGTCATTTTTGTGAAAATTGTACCAGCACCAAGTATTTAATCTATCTCCCGTCGTTTTCAAATAAAGACTATAACCATTACTCTGGGCTACTAATTTTCCTTGAGAGTTGAATACCTCACAAAATGCTAGATATTCTCTCTCTGGTAAGTTAGCAGCATTCACAGTAAAATAGACTTTTTTGTGCTGTTTTAAAGACCAAGCATCTTTAGTCTTTCTCGATTTTAGTTCGTCAGTTAACATCACTTGAATCTGAGGGTTGAACGGTTGTCTGTTGGTTATTTTTTCAGATTCAACTACTGCTTGAGGTTCTGGAGGTTTTATAAAAAGCGAGATAAAAATAGCAGCAATTGCTGTTAATACTCCGACTGATATCAGTACCAGTTTTGAGTTGTTGCGCCGCTGAACTACCTCTAAGGGAATCAAAGCATTTAGGGCTGCATCTGCCGAAGGATAGCGGTGTTTAAAATTCGGTTCCACCATTTTTTGCAGCCAGTCAAGAAATTCTGGAGTTAGCTGCGGTAAGCGATGTTTAAAATTAATCCGGCCCGTATCGTCCATCAAGCTGCCAACTTCGGTAGAATTGATGCCGATTAGCAAGCAAATTAGCGTTGCGCCGAGGCTGTATAAATCCGATGCCACTGTTAGCTGGCGGTTGAACATTTGTTCTGGCGGCATAAAGCCCAAGGTGCCTTTGACAACGCTGCTGGCGGCGACTTCTCCCCCGCCGATTCTAGCAAATCCGAAATCGACAAGGCTGACATTCATCCGGTCATTTACTAAGATATTTTCCGGCTTTAAATCTCTGTGGATGACTGGCGGCACCCGGTTTTGCAGGTATTTGAGTATTTCTAACACAGAAATAGCAATTTGCTTGGTTTGTTGGGGTGTTTGCTGGCGCGAAGTTGCTAGGGAATTAGCATTTTTGTATTCCTGTACCATGCAGAAACCCGATGCAGTTTGGAAAGAATCTAAATAGCGGGGAATGTGGGGGTTATCTAGTTCTCTCAAAATCTGAATTTCTTTTTCATAAGCTTGATATTCAGACCAATTAGCGCCTGTTTTGGCAAATTGAAATTGTTTGATAGCGACGGAACGTTTAGTATTAATTTCGGTAGCGAGATAGGTAACGCGGCCGCCTGCGCGATTGTGTCCGAGTTCGCGAGTTACTTGATAGCCGTAGTTAGAAAAGTCAGGATATGCGTTCATAGTTGAGAGTTGATAGTTGATAGTTGATAGTTGACATCTGGCAAAAATAATTTCAAGCTGTTCGATAGATGTAGGGGTGAAGCATTTGGGCGACAATTTCTGCTCAAAACCCGAGATTTTCTGTCCAAATGCTTCAGCCTCCCCCGCTGCGTAACCTAATGACTTCACTCTAGAAAAGGACTTCAGTCCTGAAAAGGTTTGTAGGTGACTTGTGCGTTAAGAACAAAGAAACCGGGTTTTTACCGAATTTGCGGGCGAGTACCAAAGATTTTCTCCAAAAACCCGGTTTCTGACTACCCATGCCTCCATCGCTATTTTAGTAATGGCTTCAGTTCTTAAAATGTTGAAATATCATGACTCCAGTTGTGACTACGATCGATTGTTTAAGGCTTGATTAAATTTGGTTGGGATTTGCGATAGTTGGCAAGGATTCTTTTTGGTTTAAAAACGATCAGGTCAAGTAACGGAATCGCAGTAACTGCTAAAGATATTATAGTTCCTCCTCTAACTAATATTTCCAGTGGTTCAACCCATTCTAATTGAGTTCCCCATTTTAAAAACACTCGAAACGCTATTCCCAAGCAAGTACAAAAGCCGGCTGTCAGAAAAGCAATTTTGGCAGCATCTAATTTAAGAATTCGTCGGGTAACTTGCTCGGCAATTAGATTGTTAACCATCAAATTTACGATCGCGCCAGCCACAACGGATATCATCGCTATAAATGCGATCGGTACAAAAATAACTAACCCTATCCCTTTTATGCAAATACACACTAAACATAATAAAAACAGGAAAGCCACTTCAATCCAAACATTCATTATACAGCCGGCTAAAGTTCCCAGTAAAGTTAATGCTACCGGACCAAGCACTAGAGTAATAAACTGATAAATTGTATTGCTCTGATAAAGTGAAGTGTTAGTATAGATGAAAATAAGTATCCACCCAACAGACAACAAGGCTCCCATTAGCCCTCCACATACAGCTCCGAACCGATTAGACTTGTATTTATTTAATTTAGCAGTGCTTGTGATTTCAGCAACTGAAAATCCAAATAATACACCTACCCAAATAGCCCAAACAATAAAATTAAGGCTCGCGTTGTTGGAAACTAAACTAAAGATTGCAATGTGGTAAAGCATAAAACCCGCTAAGCTAAAACAACACATAAAAGTCAACCTGCGTGCGGATAAAGCAGTAGTTTTTTGCGGTACGGGCAGGGGAGATGTAATAACTTTCAATTCTATTGTACGAGTTTCTGTCTCGGAATTTGCACGCAAGATAATTTGGCGTTTATAAGTTTTACTTGCCAGCAATTTTTGAGTATCGACTGAGATTTTACACTCAATATTATTGCTTTCAAATGAGGGCGGTTCAAAAGAGATCCAAGAGTGGTCGTAAGGCGTGTGTGGCGGATCGTTTGGATGCGGCGCAACTTCCCATCTGCCGCAAAGCATTGTATCGGGAATTGGGTTGCTAATTGCAATAGTTTGTGTTAGGATTTCTCCATATTCAGTAGCTGTGAATTTCAGTCGATCGCGCTCCATCCTAACTTTCGGCAAGCGACTCACATCTAAAGATTCTAATGCGCCTAAAGCATCCGCAGCCGATTGATATCTATCTTGAACTCTCGGCGCCACCATCCTCTCCAACCAGTTCATCCAACCCTGCTGCAAGGGTGGCACTAAATGCCGGAAATGAATGCCATAATTAGCATCAATTAAATTACCGACATCCGCAGATTTTGTACCTGTCAACAAGCAAATCAGCGTCGCCCCCAAGCCGTAAAGGTCGGATGCTTTGGTTAATTGTCGGTTGAACATTTGCTCTGGTGGCATGAATCCCATCGTGCCTTTGACAACGCTGCTGGCTGCAATATTCCCGCCTCCAATTCTGGCAAAGCCGAAGTCTACTAAATAAACATTTAAGTTGTTGTCGATTAACAAGTTTTCCGGCTTGATGTCGCGGTGAATTACTACTGGTGATTGAGATTGCAAGTAAGATAAAATCTCTAAAGTGGCGATCGCAATTTTTTGATATCCGGCGGCGAAAAGGTTCGATCGCACGCCGATTCTGCATTGATGTATTCCTGAACCATGCAGAAACCGCTGTCTGTTTGGAAAGAATCGAGATAGCGGGGAATGCCTGGGTGATTGAGAGATTGCAAAACTTTAATTTCTTGTTCGTAAGCTTCGTATTCTGTCCAACTAGCGCCTAATTGGGCGAATTGAAATTGCTTGATTACAACCGAGTTTTGAGAATTCGTATTTTTGGCTAAATAGGTAACTCTGCCGCCGAGACTGTTGTGGCCAAGTTCTCTTTCTACCTGATAGTCGTAGGTTGAAAAATCGGGGAAGGCGTTCATATAGTTTTACTCCTCAGATTCAGATTCAAAATCCACGCGATCGTAAATATCACTTAACCGCATCTCAAACTCCACACAACTCAATTTCAACACCGCATCAGCACCATCATACTCAGACAAAACCCACTTATTATCATCCGTCTTACAAAAATGTTCAACGTGCATCTCATATTGATCGATTAAAACATACTCCCGAAAACTAGGAATAGAACGAAAAAGTTTAAACTTGCCACCTCTGTCATAATCCGCCGTCGATGACGATAAAACCTCAGCCACCATCACCGCATTAGTAATCGTATCTTTCCTACCTGAAACAAACTCTAACTTCCCCGCAACCAACATTGTATCAGGATAAGTATAAACCCGCTTTGACGGTATCCACAAACGCAAATCATTTATAAATATTCGGTACGGTTGTCCTTTCGTAGCAAAATTTAGTGTGCCATAAAAATTGCCAGCTATTTGATTGTGATTTGGTGTTCCGCCTCTCATAGGGATTATCCTGCCATCCTGATATTCACTTCTAAATTCTGCCGCCTCTTCCAGCATTAAATACTCTTCAGGAGAGTAATAAATCTGTGCTTTGTCCTCAACTTTGTTTTCAGCTACTTCTTCGCGGATTTCTGTTAATGCCGTCATAGTACATCCTCGGACGATCGTACCTACAATTATATAGTATTTCAGTCCTTAAAAGATTGCAAAATCGGGACTTTAGTTATTATTATGTGGGGTTAATTTATGTGGCTAGATCTTAAGCGTTCCACATTACTAACTTAACTTTTTTCCAAAATGACCCCAAGTGCGGTATAATGTGATTTCGCGATCGGTTCTAGCGGGGAGCAGCCGCTAGAGGAAACGGGGAAAGTTCGGTGCAAGTCCGGCGCTGTCCCGCAACTGTAATGAGGTTTGTAGTAAGGAATGGAAGTCCTTAGCCTCTAAAGTCAGAATGCCCGCCGATATCTAACTCACTTTTGAACGCATCTGCGAGGTACGGATGATGGATGGAATTAACACGGCTGTACGCAAAAAACACAGTTTATTTGTTTGCACTGCTTGCGCGAGTGTCTGGAAAAACGGCAAGCGAGAAGGCAAAAGCGGCGGCCAACAATTCATGGAAGATTTATCGCAACTGGCTAAAGATTGGGAATTTGCCGATGAATTTGATATTCAAGAAGTTGAGTGCATGAGTGCTTGCAGTCACTCTTGTGCGGTGTCTTTTGCTGCTGCTGGAAAGTACACTTATCTGTTTGGTGACTTGCCTGCAAATGAGCCTGAAACTGCTGAAGCTGTGCTGGAATGTGCGAGTCAATACTATGCTAAACCCGACGGTTTGTTGCCTTGGGCTGATCGTCCTCAAGCTCTGAAGAAAGGTGTTTTGGCAAGGATTCCACCGCTGGGGAATTTGAATTAAGACTTGCGGAAAACTCTTCAAAGTGTACATTTCCCACCCTTCACGTTTCTTTAGCGTCACACCCGCAGTCCGCCAGGGAATTAATTCCCTGGCTAATAGCGAAAGTCCTCTAAAGAGGACTAACACAACTGGCGCGCGGGCAGTCAGAAACCGGGTTTTTTTAGGAAAATCCTAAGTTTTAGCCAGCATAAAGAGTAAAAAAACCGGTTTCTTCGATCCGATGCGTAAGTCCTGACTAATTAACTTTAACAGTCCTGGCAATCGAGGATTAATTAAGTAAAGTTCAACAGTCCTCTTTAGAGGACTTTCGCTTTGAGGCAGGGGTTTAAACCCCTGCCGGACTTGCCGGACTTGCCGGAATTTCGGACTGCTAGATTCCCGATTTATCCCTTCACAAAAAACACCAAAACTATACAATGCACAAAATTCCCGTTACAGTCATCACCGGTTTTCTCGGAAGCGGCAAAACAACCGCAATTCGCCACTTATTGCAAAACAATCAAGGCCGCCGCATCGCAGTTTTAGTTAACGAATTTGGCGAAATAGGAATTGATGGAGAATTGCTGCGCGATTGCCAAATTTGCGAAGAAGAAGATGCAATTACTAACATAGTAGAATTAACAAATGGCTGTCTTTGCTGCACGGTTCAAGAGGAATTTTTGCCGACAATGCAAGAGTTATTGAAGCGTCGAGAACAAATTGATTGCATCTTGATCGAAACTTCTGGACTCGCACTCCCTAAACCTTTGATTCAAGCTTTTCGCTGGCCGGAAATTCGCACGGGCGCGACGGTGGATGGGGTGGTAGCTGTTGTCGATTGCGAAGCGGTTGCTAGCGGTACTTTTGTCGGCGATATTGATGCTTTGATGGCACAGCGACAAGCTGATGCTAGCTTAGATCATGAGACACCCATTGAAGAATTGTTTGAAGACCAGTTAGCTTGTGCTGATATGGTACTGTTGACTAAGGTCGATCGCGTGGATGCGGAAACTCGCCAGAAAATCCAAACTTGGTTGCAGCAAGAATTGCGTCCGAGTGTGAAAATTGTGCCGTGCCAAGGTGGTGAAATTCATCCTGATGTGTTGTTAGGATTTAATGCGGCAGTTGAGGATAATTTGGAGTCGCGGCCGAGTCATCACGACACTGAAGAAGAACACGAACACGATGATGATATTACCTCCACTTATTTTATTACAGATCGCGATTTTGAACCCGAAGAGTTGGTAAAAAAACTGCGATCGTTGATGGAAAGTCAAGAAATTTACCGAATTAAAGGGTTTGTGGCTGTTCCCAAAAAACCGATGAGGATGGTGTTGCAAGGTGTGGGCGATCGCATAGAATATTTTTACGATCGCCCTTGGCAACCTTCCGAACTCCGGCAAACAAAATTAGTGTTTATCGGTCGAGAACTCAACACTGCTAAAATAGACTCATTCTTTTGACCTCTCGCCGATCTTTAGACATGAGGATTCTCAACTGTTGCTACACGGAGGGCTAAAGCCACTCCGTTCCGCTTTTTAGTTATAGTATTACCTCGACACCAAAATCGCATCACCAGGCCATTGCCAACATTCAATTGCTGTGTAATATCCTTCAACTGCCACAGTGGCTACCGTATCAGGACTTGGGATTAATTCAATTAGAGACCATCTAGATGCTTCTTCCGGCTTTTCTTGAAAGTTTAATAGTGCTGGTGGTTCTCCTGGCGCTAGCGTGACATCAAAGCAATCCAGGGGAATAGAAAGTCCTTTACCTACTGCTTTAATATAAGCTTCTTTGCGAGTCCAGCAGGTGAAAAAAGCCTTGAGTTGGATCTGTTCGGGAAGCGATCGCAAAACAGCATTTTCTAAAGGTGAAAAAACTCTTTCAGCAATCTGCTGATAAGGAAAGTTTGTGTCTATGCGCTCAATATCGACACCAATATCTCGATTTTTGGTAATAGCGATTAGCGCAATTCCGTGAGAGTGAGACAAATTGAAACGCAGTGTATTTCCACCTTGTTCGACGATGAGAGAGGGTTTTCCGTAGGGGTTGTATTCAAAGCGCAGCGCACGGGGATTTATGTCCACATACTGACTCAGAATAGCCCTCAGTGCGCCGCGACTCACCATAAATTGCGTCCGGTCTTTTTGAAAGTGAAAACGTTCTGCTTTTGTCAGTTCGTCGTGAGAAAGAGTTTGTTGGAATCTCTGCAAGCAAGATGCTGCTTCGGCTAAGAAAATGCGCCAAACATGAATTTTGTTAACTTCAAATGTTAGGTTTTGCGGGGGGAAATGCCACGAACTAAAAGCAGAAATCATGTCTGGTTGCAAATAAATTAATCGAATGTTAAACTTGAAACAGCGATCGCGCGATCGAATAACCTTTCGCCACGTAACACGCGATCGATTATTCAGCAAGCCCTAAATAAAATGCGATCGCCGGCAACCTAAACTTTTAAATCAAAGTGATGTCAACAGTCACAAAACTTAAGACAAGTTCCTCTGGCTTCACCAAATTAACAACAGCCAAAACTTGACCGGAATCAGCAACTCGAATCACCGTGTTGCAAGCATCAGTCTCCAG
>JAAUPI010000233.1 GCA_012035135.1 Microcoleus sp. CSU_2_2 | reverse complement strand
TGAGTATTAAATACCAGACTTTTCAGCTTGTGTATTCATTCTCATCTTAAGTATAAGGGCGAAAGCCCTTTTTACACCGCTAAAAATGTTAAGATTCAAGAAAGATTGACGGCGGTTAAAACCGCTCGTGTCGCTTACATCTCATAGCTAAAGCTGATGAGTTTTCCGCTTTCCGTCCTTGTTTTATAATTGTTCAAGGCTGCAACATCTCGCGGACGCAGAAAGTACAACTCGAAAAAGCCGAGAGTGCCACAGTTGAGTCTTCTGACAAAATCATCTGGCTGACGTAGCCGTCGTCAGAGGGTTCTCGAAATACGTGAAGTTGGCGTCCGTTAATATCTAGTACCCAATAATCCTCAATTGTCGATCGAGCATATATTTGCCCTTGAGTCTCGCAGTCATTTTTAAGCGTATTATCTGCTATTTCAATCAACAGAAATATTTCCGAGGGTATCGGATGGCGATCGGTATAGCGTAGCACATCCGGCATCACAACTGCGATCGCTGGTTTTGCCATAGAATTATCCAACTGAATTGGTAGCTGCACCCGCACCAAAACGAGATCGCCTAAAAGCTGTTCCAACAACTTCTGAGCAAGTGTAATGGCTGTAGCATACCCGGTTCCTGGTGTTTTCATCTTTTTAATAATTTGTCTATCCAAGTTCAAAAGTTAAGTCGATCGCACCCATTAAGCTGCTGCACCTACAAGAAGATAGTGTCCGAGGGGAGAGTTTTTCCTCTTCCTTCTTCCTTCTTCCTTCGTGTTTTTAGTACCGAATTCGTGGATCAATGTAGGCATTAAGAATATCAATTATAATGCTTGCAATCACGACAATTCCAGCAAAAAATACGACAATTCCTTGGACTGTGGGATAATCCCGCAAGCTAATCGCTTCGTAAAGCCGATTTGCCAGCCCCGGCCAAGAAAAAGTAACCTCTGTTAAAATAGCACCACCCAACAGTGCAGCAAAAGTTAATCCCAAAACTGTAATCACTGGAATTAGCGCATTTTTCAGAGCATGAGCCACTAAAATTCGCAATTCTGGGATTCCTCTAGCTCTAGCTGCTTCTACATAATCTGCTTGCAAAGTTTGCTTCAGATTCACTCTCACAATTCGCTCGAAAATGCCACTCAAGAGAATTCCCAACGTCAAACTCGGGAGTGCCAAATAATGTAAAGCTGTGAGAAACTGACCTGGATTGGCGCTCAGCAGACTATCTACAGTGTACAGCCCGGTGTAACCTTGGGGTGCTGTTAAGGTCACTGGAAAGCGCGTTCCTAAGGGAAACCAGCCCAACTGCACTGCAAAAATCAACTGCAAAACCATCCCAGCCCAAAAAGCCGGCAGCGAGTAAGTGATAATGCCAAATAAACGACCTGCGACATCAAAAACAGTGTTGGGACGGGATGCTGCCAGGGAACCGATGCTGATGCCGACAATTAAAGCTATCGCCATGCTACAAACGGCTAATTCCACGGTAGCCGGGAAATAGTCTCCGATAATTTGCCATACGGTTTGTCCGCGAGTGGTAATGGAGGTTCCCAAGTCCAGGCTAAACAAGTCTTTCATGTAATTGAAATATTGCTGCCACAGGGGGGCGTCGAGGCCGAGTTGGGTACGCATAGCTGCTTTGGCGGCGGCGGGAGCTCGCGAACCAAGAATGGCATCTATGGGGTCGCCTGGGGTGGCCCGCAGCAGCAAAAACACCGCTGTGGTAATTGTCCATAACATCAGCGGTGCTAAGAGCAGGCGGACAAAAATATAAGATTGCAGGGCTTTGGAGCGAGACATAATATTTGGACATTGGGAATTGATTTGATTTTACCGATTAGCGATCGTCAATTACCAATTCCCGAAATTATTATTACAACACGATCATAAGAGTGCTTCAAATGCAGTTTGTAAAGATTTGATGTCGCCCATTCTGGCTATTAACAAGTTTTCGCTACCTGCATCCTGCAACCTGTGCTTCCAATACTGGATGCTTTCTGAGTTTTGCATCCAAAAGCTAATCACGGTATCTACGGCTCGATCGACTTCCCAGCCACGGTTGGGCGAAACCGTCTCCACGGATTCGACAAACGCATCGAGAGTGCATTTGCGGTTTCCCAAGTATTCTATACCTGCGGGCTGCTGTTGCAACAAATCCTGCTGTTGGTTAAAAAAGGATAAAGTTGGAGATATGCCTAAAAGTTCAAATGTATATTTCACGCCATCCTCCCGAAGTATTATTTTGTCACAATGTCGATCGTACTCATGTGTTGAAAATATTCCGCTTGATGCCGCCTATTTCCCGTAGATGCTTGAGTTGACCCGACTTATTTGCTCTGGATTCGATCGACTTATTTTATTAATAGCAAATTTTTCAATTGAGTATTGTCAAATAATTGACATTTTTCTGGCCTCGGTAGGAACACAAGAGTGTTGTGTCTCACGCTTCACCGACAGATACTACGCTCAGTAGTTTTACTCCGTCTCAAAGTACGGGCAAGGAGGTTTTCCAAAGCCCTATGAGAAACAAGCTTTGTGGAGTCCGAGCTAGTTTGCTGCTTCTGTGGGAGGAGCACCGCTAGAAATCCTTAAACGGTATATCCAAAATCAAGAACAGCCGTCAAGCGAAGGACGGGGCTTTAAACCCATTTTTTTTGGTAACTTAGATTTAGGCATCTGGTAAACGACAAATATACGCAAACCCGGTATCTGTCAAAATATTGATGTTATTGAAAACTCTAAACGGTTCTCTGATGAAAAGCTCGCCCAAGATGTCGCTGAGCATAGTCTTGTTGATACCGCTGATCGTGCAAATCTCGGTAGCAGTTGGTGTGACTGGATGGTTGTCGTTTCGGAACGGGCAGAAAGCCGTCAACGACCTCGCTACCAGATTAAGTCTGGAAGTCGCAGCCAGGACTAAAGAACATTTCCAAAGTTTTGGGGACGTATCTCACTTGTTCCTGCAAATCAATTCTGCTGCGATCGCCTCTGGTAATTTAGATCCCGAAGACTTCCCCAACTTAGAGCGCTATCTGTGGAATCAGACCAAGCTGAGCGATCGCACCACCACTATCTATTATGGCGACGAACAGGGCAGATTTCTTTTACTCAAGAGAGAAGCAGAAAACTTAGTTTACATCAGGGACGAATCAACCGCTCCCGATCGCCAAATTTATCGCCTAGACAGCAAAGGAAATCGCACTGAGCTGGTCAAAACCGCACCATATGACCCCCGTACAAGACCTTGGTACAAAGCTGCCAAACAGTCGGGAAAACCGACTTGGTCTCCAATCTACGTTTTACGGCCTCGCCAGTTTTGGGGATTACGCCGGTGACACCTATCTACAGCGAAACGGGCAGCCTGCGGGGAGTGCTGGCAATTGACCTGACCCTTTCCCAAATCAGCGAATTTCTTAAAAGCATCAAAATTAGTCCGTCGGGACAAGTTTTTGCGATCGAACGCAGCGGTGAAATAGTTGCGAGTTCTACCGACGAATTGCCCTTTGTTGCCACCAAAGATGGACAAAAACGGCTGTTGGCAACCGACAGCAAAAATATGCTAATTCGATCGGCAGCCACATATTTGCAAACAAGATTTGGCAGTTTTGCCAAAATTGACAGCAAAGGACAGTTCACTTTCGATATAGACGGCAAGCGTCAATTTATTACAGTTGCTCCCCTGCGAGACGATCGCGGTCTCGATTGGCTGATTGTAGTGGCAATTCCCGAAGCCGACTTTATGCAACAAATTAACGCCAACACTCGCACAACTATTTTATTGTGCTTTTTTGCCTTCATACTGGCGATCGTCCTGGGAATTCTCACCTCTCGCTGGGTTGCCCAACCGATTACCCGATTGCTAGAAGCTTCCAAAGCCTTAACCAAAATGTCTGAGTCATCAGACTTTACCTCCGCAGAATTAGATGGAGAAGTCGAAGTCAAAGGCGTTAATGAACTCGGTCTTTTAGCTCAGTCTTTCAATCACATGGCAAGACAGTTGCGCTCCTCGTTTGTGGCTTTAGAACAGACAAATTTCTATTTAGAAAAACGAGTCGCAGAACGCACTGCCGAACTCAAAGCAGCCGAAGCAGAACTGCGAGCTTTGTTTGCAGCCATGACCGAATTAATTATCGTTGTGGATGCCAGAGGCCGCTACTTAAAAATTGCGCCGACAAATCTGTCGCTGTTGTACAAACCTACTGAAGAATTAGTTGGTAAAACCCTATCCGAGGTGTTTGGGGAAACCACAGCCGATCGGTTTATTGGCTGCATCCGAGAAGCTTTAGATACCAAGCAAACTGTCAGCGTCCAGTACACTTTAACCATTGAAAATCGCGAAGTTTGTTTTGCCGCGAGCGTTTCGCCGCTTTCAGAAGACTCGGTAATTTGGGTGGCCCGCGACATTACCGAACAGAAGCGAACCGAATCGGCACGCCTGGTAAGGCAAAAACAGTTGCTCAAGCAAAATACGGTATTGGTAGAATTGGCAAGAAATAAAGCTTTGTATCGGGGCGATTTAAAAGTGGCTTTGAAGGAAATCACCGAAGCGGCGGCTCATACCTTAGATACAGAAAGAGCCGGTACGTGGCTGTATGATGAAGGGCGATCGAAACTGCAATGTCTCGACCAATTTCAGCGCAGCAACGGTCAGCATTCCGAAGGTGTTGAAATCGCAGCAGCAGACTATCCTGCTTATTTTAGAGCTTTGGAAGAACACCGGACGATCGCCGCCGACGACGCTCTATCGGATCTGAGAACCAGAGAACTTGCCGAACCTTACTTTGCACAATCTGGCACTAATTCTACCTTAGACGCGCCCGTGCGACTCGGCGGACAGACAGTCGGAGTCATCTGTGTCGAACAAACAGGAACTATCCGCCACTGGACAGTGGAAGAACAAAATTTTGCGGCTTCCCTAGCAGATTTAGTGTCCCTGGCGATCGAAGCTAGCGAACGCGAACGCACAGAAATAGCTCTGCGTCAAGCAGAACAAAAATACCGCAGCATCTTTGAAAATGCAGTTGAAGGCATTTTTCAAACAACTCCCGACGGACGCTTTTTGAGCGTAAATCCAGCTTTTGCACGCATCTACGGCTATTCCACTCCCGAAGAATTGACATCAAATCTGACAGATATCAGACAACAAGCTTACATCGATCCCCAGCGCCGGGAAAAGTTTATGCGGGTGATGAATGAAGCCGGAGAAGTTTCGGGGTTTGAGTCTGAGGTTTACTGTACAGACGGCAGCGTAATTTGGATTTCTGAAAGCGCACGTTTGGTGCGGGATGAGGATGGCACACCGCTGTACTATGAAGGCAGTATCGAGAATATTAGCGATCGCAAAGTGTTTGAATCTGCCTTGCAACTCGCCCTAGAAGCCGCCGAAGCCGCTTCTACAGCCAAAAGTGCGTTTTTGGCGAACATGAGCCACGAACTGCGAACCCCCCTCAATGCCATCATCGGCTACAGCGAAATTCTCCAAGAAGAAACCGAGGAATACGGTTACACGGAAATTATCCCCGACTTAGACAGAATCCGCACTTCCGGCAGACATTTGCTCTCACTAATTAATGACATTCTCGATATTTCTAAAATTGAAGCTGGTCGAATGGATCTTTATTTAGAAAACTTCGACATCGCAGCTTTGATTGAAGAAGTCGCCTCCACCGCTAGACCGCTAATTGATAAAAATGGCAACACTTTAGACGTGCGGCAAATGAACAATCTCGGCACGATGTACGCCGACATTACTAAAGTCCGCCAGATTTTATTAAATTTGCTAAGCAATGCTGCCAAGTTTACTGAGAACGGCACAATTACTCTCACCGCAAGCCGAGAACAAAATGCGATCCTCTACGAGGGCTCCGCTAACGATAGTGGTGAAGGGACGCAAGACAACAGTTCTCAATCCTCTATTGCCAGTCAGGAATTTTTAGTTTTTAATTGTACTGATACTGGAATTGGGATGAATCCGGACCAGTTGCAGCGCATTTTCCAACCGTTTATACAAGCAGATGCTTCTACCACGCGCAGGTACGGTGGCACGGGTTTGGGACTGGCAATCAGCCAGCGTTTTTGCCACATGATGGGTGGCAATATTTCACTACAAAGTCAGGTAGGTGTTGGTTCTACTTTTACGATCCGCTTGCCTGTTAATAATGAAAAGTAGACTTAATTTAGGATCGCATCTTGCACAATATCAGCAACGGGCAAGATGCCCGTTCCACAAGAAAATTCACTCTTTGTGAAACAGGCATCTTGCCTGTTCTTGAATATTGGGTAAGGATGATAGTATGAAATGGGATTTTATACCAAATCCGGGTTTCCCATCCCCGTTATAATTGGTATGGTGCGTCGCTATGAGATCTCCCAATAGCAACGAGAGTTGTTCGTAGCGACGCACCCTACATTTACTACATTTACGAGATTATAAAAGGGGTAAGTAACCCGGATTTGGTATTATATAGCTAACCTAAATCATTTGTGTAATTCTTGTAGGGGCAATCCCCCCGTGGTTGCCCCTTTTCGGGGTAGGCACGGGGGCACTACCCCTACATATTTGTACGCATGATTTAGAGGCACTATAGCAACGGGCAAGATGCCCGTTCCACAAGAAAATTCACTCTTTGTGGAACAGGCATCTTGCCTGTTCTTGAATATTGGGTAAGGTTGAGAGTTCGACTATTGAAATGGGATTTTATAGCAACCGCCACAGGGGTTAGGACATAAAGAACCTGATGAAGATATCCTAAGCCCACTATCAGCATCAACAATTTGATGACCTTACGCTGTCCACTGTCCACTGTCCACTGTCCACTGCTATAACTCCAAACTCCAAACTAAAAACTCTTACAAAACTTCGCGTCCCAAGTATGGTTGCAGCACTTCCGGCACTTTTATAGTTCCATCTGGCTGCTGATAATTCTCCAAAATTGCCGCCATTGTGCGGCCAATAGCTAAACCGGAACCGTTCAGCGCGTGAACGAATTGAGTGCCTTTTTTACCCGCTTCTTTAAAGCGAATATTTGCTCGCCGCGCTTGAAAATCTGCGACGTTGGAACAACTGGAAATCTCGCGGTATTTGCCCGCAGAAGGTAGCCAAACCTCTAAATCGTAGGTTTTTGCTGCTGCGAAACCTAAATCGCCGGTACACAGTGCGATCGTCCGATAAGGCAATTTCAGCGCCTGCAAAACTGCTTCGGCATCCTGCACTAATTTTTCGTGTTCGGCTTCGGAGGTACTCGGATGTACGAGTTTGATCAATTCAACTTTATTGAATTGGTGCAGTCGAATTAATCCCCTTGTATCTTTGCCATAACTACCAGCTTCGCGCCGAAAACAAGGTGTGTAAGAACAGTGATGAATTGGCAACTGTTCGGCTGTCAAGATTTCATCTCGATAAAGATTGATAACCGGAACTTCGGAAGTAGGAATTAGCCACAAATCATCTTGGTCGCATTTAAAACTTTCTTCGGCAAATTTAGGTAATTGACCTGTGGATGTGAGAGATTCGGTGTTGACTAAAAATGGGGGAATTACTTCTAAATAACCTGCTTTTGTGTGCCGATCGAGCATGAATTGAATAATCGCTCTTTCTAGGGCAGCACCTGCGCCAATTAAACTGACAAAGCGCGGTTGAGATATTTTGACAGCGCGTTCAAAGTTGAGAATGCCTAATTTTTCGCCGATTTCCCAGTGCGGCAGAATAGCGGAGTTTTGGGGAATGTATTCGTCTCCCCAGCGCCGTATTTCGACGTTCTCATCTTCATTTTTGCCGATCGGCGTTGACTTGTCTGGTAAGTTCGGCAGTGGCAATAATAAGGCTTCTATTTGAGCTTTTAGGTCTTTTTCTTGTGCTTGCAATTCGTTCGATTCAGTGCCGACGGCGTTACCTTCTGCTTGCAATTCCTGAATTTCGGGAGATTCGAGGGGTAAACCCGATTTTCTTTTTTGGCCGATGAGTTTGGCAATTTCGTTGCTGCGGGCTTGCAGTTGCGATCGCTTCCCTTCCAACTCCCGCTGCTGTTTGTCTAGTTGGACGATCGGCTCGATTTCATAGTTACCTCCGCGCAGGTTGAGGCCCTCCTGCACTGCTTGCGGATTTTCTCGGATTAATTTGAGGTCTAGCACAGATTTATTCTAAATCTCACATTTTAAGTGATTGGGGGCAAAAAATTGAATATAGAAGTTTTGTCAATCATTTGAGTGTTCTACCATAACTTATTCTGAACGAAATATCCGTTGGGTATCACCCCTGAAGGGTGACACCCCATAAAATTGTGCTATACTGCCAACATTAGTAGATGCACCCTGATAATTTTCTACCCCAGCCAGCAATGGCCGGGTTTTTTGTTGTGGCATGAACTTGAAGTGTATTCGTGAGCACCGGAATGATATTGAGGACACGGCACTGCCCATTGGTGTCAACTTAAGGAATGTTGCGGGCGATCGCACTCGCTCGATCGTCTAACGAAAGCGAAGGACGGCTGAAGTGACCTCTACCGAGTTCGTAACCCAGAAGTTAAAATCAGAATTATC